>NZ_AQQV01000002.1:300000-600000 GCF_002088235.1 Oceanococcus atlanticus | reverse complement strand
GATGGGCCGCCATTATCGGGGGACCATTCAGTTATCGCCGGTTGTGGCGGATCTGAGGCTCACCATGTCGATCAAGCTCGCGGCCGTAGAGCCCGCTTTGATGGCCTTGCCTGAGGTCTTGCCGGTGAGGGTTTACCGCAATCACAACACGATATTCGTCGAGCCCCGATAGCGCGCCGGGCCTGTCGATTTAGCCTGCGGCTCATTTGCAGATAAAAATAATTCGCATTCAACATCAGGCAGGGGCGCTTGCGGGTGTCTTGTGATTGAAAGCCATTTTCAACACAGGACTTGTTTGACCCATGCCCAGTTTCGCATTCAAGCGCGTGCCCCGTCAGTTGGTTGTTGTCTATGTGACCGCTATGAGTTTGTTGCTCGCTTCCGCACCGTTGCGTGCGCAAACCGCAGAACCGGTTTATTCGGTGCAAGCTCAGGCTATGTCCTCCGCGCTGCTCGTCTTGGGGCAGCAGGCCGGTGTGTCGATCCTGGTTGATCAGGCTCTGGTCGACGATCTTCAGGCGCCCGCGGTTGCGGCCGCCACGACCTTGCGCGAGGCGCTGGATCAACTGCTTGCAGATAGCCCATTGCAAGCGCGCATCGATGGTGACGTTGTTGTGGTTACGCCTCGTGCTGTGCGCCAGCAGGAGGAGGCGCCGACCCAACCCAACGCGGCACGTTTGCTGCCACGCATTGTTGTTTCTGCTGCCGGTTTTGAACAAAACATGTTTCATGCCCCGGCCAGCATCTCGGTGATTACCCCTGAAGACCTGGAGAAACGTCCGATTACTGATGTGACCGATGTGATTCGGGAAATCCCCGGTGCCTCGTTGACCAATGGTGAGGGGCGCAACGTCGATATCAGTTTGCGCGGCATGCCGGCCGGATACACCCTGATCCTGATTGATGGCAAGCGCCAGAATCTGACCGGCATCGCGCGCAAGGGCAACAACAACGTCAAGCAGAGTTTTTTGCCGCCGTCTTCGGCGATTGAGCGCATCGAGGTGATCCGGGGGCCGATGTCGACGATCTATGGCTCGGATGCCATGGGTGGCGTGATCAACATCATCACCAAGAAATCAGCTGACGCATGGCAGGGCGAAATCACCACTGATTATCTGGCGCAGGAAGAATCACGGTTCGGTGACGCGCGAGGCAGCAGTTTTTTCCTCAATGGTCCGATTTTGGGCGAAAAGCTGGGTTTGCAGCTTGCCGGCAGACACCAGTTGCGTGAAGAAGATGACGTGCCGCGAGGTGAACCGCGGCGGACCAACAGGAATCTCACCGGGCGTATCTGGATCAATCCAAGCGAGAACCAGAACATCATGATCGAACGCAGCCAGGAGTACTTTGAAATGTACGCCATGGTGGCCGGGCGCAGTCCGGGTACGCTGTGGAACCAGGATACGCGCCGCAACGCTTGGTCGGTCTCACACCAGGGGTACTGGGGCTTTGGCAACACCAGCGTCGCGTTTCAGAAGGAAGATGCCCGAAAGGGCACGATTGAAGCGGATAACTGGACACTCGATGCCAAGGCCGTTTTGCCATGGCAAGGCGTTGGCCAGCACACCACGACCGTTGGTGCTCAGCTCACCAGCAATGAAGTGAACAGCTGGGATATCACAGTTGTGACCGGCGAGGTCATTGATGTGATTGAGCAAAAGAACAAGGCCGTCTTCGTTGAAGACGAGTGGCAATTCAAGTCCAACATGGCACTGACGGCGGGGGTGCGTTTCGACAATCCTGATGATTTCGCCAGCCATGTGAGCCCGCGTGGCTATCTGGTCTGGGATGTCACCGACAAGCTTATCCTGAAGTCGGGGGTGGCGACTGGGTTCATCGCACCACGCGCGGACTATGTTGCCCCGGGCCTGGTCACAGAAAGCGAGGACACCACGTCGGGTGTATACAGCTACACCTACGCCAATCCGGACCTCGAACCTGAAACCAGCATCAACTACGAAGTCAGCGCGATCTGGCAGCAGGACAACGGTGGATACATCTCGTTGACTGTGTTCCAGACGGACTACAAGGACAAGCTGAGCAGCTTCAGCTACGAGGTGGTTGACGAGTTGGCTCCATATGATCAAGTGGGGAATCTGGATCCAAGTGGCTATTGCGCCGATGCAGTAGGCGCGTACGGTTGTTCGTGGAGTGAGCGTGTCAATATTGACGAGGCCGAGTCACGCGGGATCGAGCTGATCTCCGAAACACCGCTGTTTAGTGGTGTCGCGCTCAAGACTTCTTACACGTTCTTGCAATCGGAACAGCAGACTGGACCCAACAAAGGCAGTCCGCTGAGCGGTTCGCCAAAGCACAAAGCGGTCGGTACGTTGGACTGGACTTTGAATGCGAAGCTCAGCACCTGGTTGTCGTATTCCTACCGCAGTCGTTTGCGGGCGAGTAATCGGCCTTCGCCTGGCTGTTTTGATGATGACAGCTGCCCATCGCTGTCGATGGTTGATCTGGGCGGCACGGTCAAGGTCAACGATGATCTGCGTTTCAACTTAGGCGTCTACAACCTGCTCAACCGCAAATGGTGGGATTACGACTTACGCGGCAGTGTTGAGGACGGCCGTCGCTACTACATGCGCGCAACCTATCAGTTCTGAGGGTGTGGGCATGGCTGAGCACAGCAAGCGTGGTCCTGCCCGAGCGACACTGGGCGGGGTGAAAATGCGTCTTGCTGCGCTTGATTGGTCGCTGCTGCAGCGCATCCTGCTGGCGAGCATGGGTGGCTATGTGTTGTGCGCTCTGGCTACCGCGCTGCTGGCTACGAGCTTGCCCATGACACGCGTCAATGCGGTGCTATCGGCCACCATGTTGTCGTTTCTTGTGTTCACCGGTGTGGTGATGTGGGCGTTCTACACACCACATTTGCGGCGGCTTTGGATCAGCCTGGGTGGCGCGTGCGGTGTTCTGGGTGCGCTGCTTTGGCTGCACGCCTCATTCGGAGGGGGCGCATGAGTTCGGTCGATGAACGGGGTTTTCGTGGCGGCTTTCGGCAGTCCATGGCCTGGCTGCATACCTGGACTGGCCTGCTCGTGGGCTGGCTGTTGTTCGCGATTTTTCTGACCGGCACGCTCAGCTTTTACCGTGATGAGATCAGCGTCTGGATGCAGCCCGAACTGCATGCCTCGCGCGCGGATGCTCACACGCCGCAGCGGGCGCTTGACCAGCTTGCGATTCTTGCGCCTGCGGCCAGCAGCTGGTCTGTAGACCTGCCCGGCGAACGCAATCCTGGCGTACGCCTGAGCTGGCGTGATCCGGATGCGTCCTCCGGACGGCGGGGTACTTCGCGTGCATGGATGGATGCGGGCAGCGGAGCGCTGTTGTCTGTGCGCGAGACGCGAGGTGGCGATTTTCTGTATCGCTTCCATTTCGAGCTTTACGCGCTTGAGCGTGGTGTGGCGCGCTGGATTGTGGGTTTCGCCACTATGTTCATGTTGATCGCCATCGTCACCGGGGTGGTCACACACAAGAAAATCTTTAAGGATTTCTTCACCTTTCGTCCTGGCAAAGGGCAGCGCTCCTGGCTCGATGCACACAACGCAACGGCGGTGCTGGCTTTGCCGTTTCACTTCATGATCACCTACAGCGGCTTGCTTTTGCTGATGTACCAGCTGATGCCCTGGGGTATTCAAGCGGTCTACCCACAGGAAGGTGTGCGTGGCTATGTCAGTGAGTTGCGCGGTTCGCGAGGGGCAGGCCAGCCAGAAATCGCCATTGATGAGGGCGCAGACGGCAGTTATGCCCTGGCGCCGGTGACCCCCATGCTGGCCTATGCAGCAAACCTGTGGCCGGGTGTCCCGGTTTCGCGCATCAGCGTGGAGCGGCCGCATGGTCCGGCGCCAGTGGTCGAGCTGCGAGCCGCCTGGGGGCACAGTATCTTTAATCGCGGTGCGACAGAGTCCCTGCGCTTCTCCGGGCGTGACGGGCAACTGCTCAGCCACGAGGAGCCTGAAAATACCGATGTGGTACGTGGCTTGTACAACAGCTTCACGGCTTTGCACCTGTTGCGTTTCGCTGGACCGTGGCTGCGCGGGCTGTTCTTTGTTGCCGGTTTGATGGGTACGATCATGGTCGCATCCGGGCTGTTGCTGTGGGTCTCCAAGCGTGAGCCACAACGTAAGAAGCTGGGATCTACGCCACGCGGTCATCGGTTGGTCGAGGTGCTCAATGTGGCCGCCGTCAGCGGTATGGTGATGGCCATCGCAGGCTACTTCTGGGCGAACCGCATGCTCGGTGTCGAACTCACGGCGCGCTCGCTGTGGGAGATCCGACTGTTCTTTATTGTCTGGTTGCTGGCGCTGTTGCATGCAGCGCTGCGCTCCTACCGCAGAGCTTGGCTTGAGCAGTGGACCATTTGTGCTGTGATGTATGCGGCGCTGCCGCTCAGCTATTTGCCGTACTGGTTCGCCAATGGGCTGCCAGCCTGGCCGGTGGTGGCGGTGGCCATGGTGTTGCTATGCAGCGCTATGGTGTCCGCTTTGGTGGCGCGCAAGTTGAGCAGGCCTGCGCTTGCGTCACACCGACGGTCGAAGCGTGTCACCAGGGCGAGGGCGCTGGAGCAGCAGGCATGATGCCTGGGGCTTTGGCAGCCGCGATGGTGTTGATGCTTAATTATGCTGCGCTGGTGATGCTCGCGCTGGCCATGAATCGGCATCATCAACAGGTCTTTGAATACAAGCCCAGCCCGTATCGGGTGCGCGCCTTGCGCGGTGTGGCAGCACTGCTTCTTGGGCTGTCAGCCACGCTAGGGGCGACTGTCTGGGGATTCTCAGTCGGTGTTTTCGGCGTCTGGGGTGGTTGCTTGTCGATGGCTGCCTGCGCAGTCGTTTTCAGCTTGCCTTATGTGCCACAACTGGTGGTGCGAATCACGCTGGCAGCGCCGCTGGTCTTGGTGTTGTGGTTTTGGCTGGGCCGTCACGCCGGGTAGTCCAGGTCCAGACGGCGTTGTAGCCGCCCGACCTGGCGCAGGGCTTCGCGCAATATGCGTTTGTCCAGCGGGTTGAGGGTTGTCAGATCCAGGTCGTTGTCCATGGTTTCGCCCGCTTCAGCTTGCTGCTGATTGAGCTTCATGCGTTGCAACTGCACAAAGCTGAAAGCCTCAACCCAGGCGCGCGCATCATTCGCATTGATGGCGTGCGCGGTGGCCAGGGCGTGAAATCGATCCTCGGTGTTGATGGCATCGACTTGGTGGGCGACGGCAAGGGTTCTGGCTGCGGCGATGATCGGTTGCAGGGCGCCCTTTTTCAGGTTCACGACACGTTGATCTTCAACTTTATGGGTGCGCACGCGGCCCATGAAGTTGAGGGCTGGGCGCCATTCCAGCGCATGCCGGGCCAGCGCACGAACAAAGCGGCTGTTGCCGGCGGCTTGCGCCCGCACCTCCAGCATCAGCTCATGCCAGGGCTCGCGCGGGCCATGAGCGGGGCGAGCATCAAGCAGGATGGTCGCGTCCAACAGGTGTTGCGGCGTCGGCGACTGGATCATGCGTGCAAAACGTGCGCGCCACTCTTCCAGGCTCAGGCACAGATTGGGGTTGCTGGCCATGGTGTTGCCGCGGCACAGGGGGAAGCCAATGTCGTCCAGTGCCTGGTTGATCTGGCCGGCGATTTTCAACGCCTGGGTGCGGCCAGCGTCAGTCAGGTCGTCAAGTAGGACCAGCCCATTGTCCTGGTCGGTGGCCAGCGTTTGCTCACCGCGCCCTTCGCTGCCGAAGGTCAGCCAGATAACGTCGCAGGGCCAGGGCTGCTGGGCCGTGATCAGTGCAATCACGCGTGACAGTGCGGCGTCGTTAAGCCGGGTGATGATGCCGGTCAGTTGGCGTGCCGAGGCGCCGTGCGCCAGCATCTGGCGCGACAGGGCATGGACTTCGCGCAGGATCTGGCGCATCTCGTCGGTGTTGTTTGCACGTGACAAGGCCCGCGACAAGTGGACCAGACCGCCACGTTGCAAGGTGAACAGGTCGCGCTCGGACACGATGCCCCACAGGCGGCCGTGAGCCACAACGGGCAAATGGCGCACGCGGCGTTCGGCCATCATGGCGGCAGCTTCGTACACAGGTGCATCGGCTTCAATGACTTGCGGTTGTGCGGTCATGACCGCGCCGACCGGCCCGTGGATGGCGTCTGCACCCCGCGCGACCAGATCGCGCAGATCATGCAGCGTGAAGATACCCAGAACCTGGCGTTGGCCATTGCTGATAATGATGCTGCCGACGCCGGCTTCATGCATTTGCGCCACGGCGCGGGTGACCGGCGTATCGGCTGAGCATTCCAGGGCAGGGTGGCTGGCCAGTGCGCGTAGCGGTGTGTCGAGAGAGGCTTCAGCCTGCAGGTCCAGCATGGCCTGACGGCTGGCCTGAGCCCGCGACAGATCGATCAGTTCACTGGCACGGCGCTCGCAATAGCGCTTGAGCGGTTCCTGTTCACGGGCCGCGGCCAGAAAATCCGGGCTGGGAATTTCAATCAGAAACGAGTCACGCTGCGCGGTGTAGTTAGAGCGACTTGCACGCCCTTCATACGCGGCCACATTAAGCAGCATTTCGCCCGGGCCAACACTGAAGTCGCCGCCGGCACCGGTGAGGCCGCCGATCAGCCCCTGATAGACCACCGCAATGAAGGCCGGCGGTGCATCGGTCTGCGGATCAATTTTCTCGCCTTCAGGGTAGTAACGCAGGCGGGCGTGGGCGAGCAGCGTGGCCAGATCGTCCTCGGGCATGGCCGAGAAGGGCGGGTGTGCGCTCAGGAATGCGATGGTGTCGGCGAGGCCCTGCAGCGCGCTGGGCTGGTCGCTGATTGGGGTGCTGTCGAGCGTGCTGTCCTTGTCCACTCACTTACCTGTTGTTCAGAACCACAAAGCGTAGATCGTACTCACCCCGGCCACGGCGCAAATCAGGTTCAATGGCAGGCCGACCTTGAGGAAATCAGCAAAGCGATAGCCACCGGGGCCGTAAACCATCAAGTTGGTCTGATAGCCCAGGGGGGTTGCGAAGGCTGCGGAGGCGGCAACCATGACGGTGAGAACGAAAGGTTGCGGTGCCAGGCCAGCGGCTTCGGCAGCACCCAGTACGATGGGTAGCGCCAGTGCTGCGGCGGCATTGTTGGTGATGAGTTCGCTGACTGCGAGTGTCATCAGGTAGCTGGCTATGAGCAGGCTTAACGGGTGGGTGCCGGCGACACTGAAGATGGCGTTGGCAATCAGGCTGGCGGCGCCCGATTCGCGCAGCGCAACACCCAGCGCCATGGCGCAGGCGATGGTCAGAAGAACCTGGGCATCCAGCGCACTCTTGGCCTGGTTGAAGCTCAGGCAGCGCGTGACCACCATGGCCATGGCCCCGACCAGCGAGGCTGTGAAAATATCGGTCAACCCGGTGGCTGCGGAGAGGATGACCGCCAGGATGATGGCGCCGGCGCGACGGGCGCCCTCGCGGTTGATCTGGTGTGATTCGGTGTCGGTGACGAGCAGAAAGTCGCGGTTGTACTTTTGCCGGCTCAGGAAGGCTGGGCGCGTTTCCAGTAGCAGGGTGTCGGCCGGCTGCAACCGGATGCCGCCAATATGGCCTTTGATACGGCGGCCTTCACGCGCGACACCAATCACCACGGCGCCGTAACGCTTGCGAAAATCGGCGTCGCCGATGGTTTGACCGATGATGGGCGATGAGGGCGACAGCACCACTTCAACCAGCTTGCGTTCCGGCGAGGATTCGCTCAGCGCCACCTTATCCGGGCTGTAGGCCCGCAGGCCGAGCATCTCCTGCAGCTGCAGGACGCCGCGCGTGTCGCCAACAAAAATCAACCGATCATCGGCTTGCAGGCGTTCTTCACGCGATACCGCGCTGATGACCTTGTCGCCGCGCACAATTTCGACCAGATACAAACCCAGGCCGCGGATGTCGCGCAATCCGGCTTGGGCAATGGTTTTGCCAACCAGGCCGCCGTCGGGGATAACGCTCATCTCGGTTGAATATTCGCGTGGGTCGCCAAAACTGTCTTCCACGCTTTGGTGGGTGGGCAGCAGATGGCGCCCGACCAGCCACATGTAGGTCAGGCCGCAGGCAGCGACGACCAGGCCAATCGGTGTGATGCTGAACAGGCCCAGGCTGTCATCGCCGGTCATGCTGGTATACAGCCCGGCGGTGACCAGGTTGGTGCTGGTGCCGATCAGAGTCAGGGTGCCGCCAAGGATCGCTGCGTAGCTGAGTGGAATCAGCAGCTTCGAGACTGCGATGCCGGTCTGACGCGACCAAGTGCTGATGGCCGGAATCAAGGTCGCCACAATCGGCGTGTTGTTCATGATGCCGCTGAGCAGCGTGACCGGGATCATCATGCGCAGCTGGGCGCCGAGTTCGTTGGTTGGGCGCCCGAGCACACGTGACGAGACCCAGCTGACACCGCCTGTGTTGCGGATGCCGGCAGCCACCACATAAAGAAAGGCCACGGTGGCGAGTCCGGGGTTGGCGAAGCCACTGAGCAGATCGGCATGGCTGATGATGCCCGAGGCCGCGAGTGCCGCCAGCGCAAGCAGCAGAATACGGTCCGGCGAGTGCCGGGTCAGAATCAGTGCCGCGAAGACCGCCAGGGTCAGGGCGAGAACGAAAAGAGCTTGCATTCAGCGGTAGGGCTTTAAGCTGTGGAACAATGCCGTCAACGCACGCATGTGCGTTGCGGCATGTTACCGGATTCGCCGTGAGAGCTTGCGATCGGGATGCCGCGTAAGCGGAAAATGGGTACACGTTCCACAGAGCCTGCCAAGCGATGGACAAATTTGACCGTATTTACGCCATGCACCGGATCCTGTCCGGGCGGCGTACGCCGATTTCGCATGAAGACCTTCAGCAGCAGCTGGAGTGCTCGCGTGCGACAGTGACGCGGACCCTGGAGTTGTTGCGCGATCATCTCAATGCGCCGCTTTTATACGATCGTGAGCGCAACGGCTATATCTACGCCGGTGAAGGTCGCAGCTGGGAGCTGCCCGGTTTGTGGTTGAGTTCGCGCGAGGTGGTGGCGCTCATGGCTGGCATCAAGTTTCTGGGCGAGTCCGGGCAGGGCCTGTTGTCGGAAATGGTGCGTCCGTTTCGTATGCGCCTGGAAGAGATTCTCAAGCAAAAACACATGGGTGCGGGTGAGTTGCTGCGCCGGGTCAAGATCGTTTCGACCAACACGCGTGATCAGGGGGCGTATTTCCAGGTTGTGGCCGATGCGACAGTGCGCCGCAAGAAGCTCAGCCTGGCCTATCACAGCCGCAGCGCCGATGAAGAATCGCTGCGCACGGTGTCGCCGCAGCGTCTGGTCAACTACCGCAACAACTGGTACCTGGATGCTTGGTGCCACAGCCGCGAAGGCTTGCGCACCTTTTCACTGGACAAAATCCGCTCAGCACAGCTAAGCAGCGAGGCGGCGCGCGAGTTGCCCGAGCATGAGCTGGACGCTCAGCTGGCTCACAGCTATGGCATTTTTTCAGGCAAGCCGACAGCCGAAGCAGATCTGCTTTTCAGCGCCCATGCCGCGCGCTGGGTGGCGACCGAAACCTGGCACCCCGAGCAGCGCGGTGAACCGTTGCAGGATGGGCGTTACCGTTTGCGGGTGCCATACGCGCAGAGCGCTGAGTTAATTGGAGAAATTCTGCGTTATGGCCCTGATGTCGAGGTTCAAGGGCCAGCAGATTTGCGTGCGGCGGTGCGAGCGCGTCTGGTTGATGCGCTGGCTCAGTACCCAGACTGACCCGCCGAGTTGGCGGCGCGCACCTGCTTAAGCAGCTCCTGGTTGTCGAGGCGGACTTTGTAGTCGGGATTGGCGTAGCGGTACTGGATGACACCTTCGCTGTTCACCACATAGACAGCCGGCACCGGCAGCAGGTGATGGTCTTGGCCAGAGGCCTTCTCAAGGTCAATGCCGTAGCCGCGGTACTTTTCCCGGGTCGTTGCATCGACCTCGAAGGCAATTCCAAGTGCGCGGATGAAGGCCGCTGAGCTGTCGGAAATTAAGGTGTATTCGGCCTTGTGCTCCTTCAGTCCAGCGCGCAGCGAGGCTGGGCTGTCCGGGCTGATTGCGATCAGGTGATAACCGAGCGCCTGCAAATCATCTTCGATCTTGCGCAAGCTGCTCAGATGCCGGTTGCAATACGGACACCAGCCGCCGCGGAAAAACACCAGCACGGCTGGCTTTCCGGCGAGTGCGGTGCGCGAGGTGGTCTCGCCCCCGTCCAGGGTCCGAACGGGAACGTCGGGCAGCTCGGTGCCGGCGTTCAGGGGGGTGACATCTTCGGCGCGTTGCGCGATGTCAGCAGCCAGAACAAAGGCGGGGGCAAATAGCATCAAGACGGTTATGGCAAAACGCATCGCGGGGCTCGTGATTGGGGCGTTGTGTTGACCGTGGATTTCGCTCGGCGTTCCTGCGGCTCAGAGTCTTGGAAGTAATAAGGGTTACCTTTCCTGTGCTTCTCTGTCAGAGCTGACCGATGTCGAAGTGCTTGAAAATAAGATTTAAAAGGCTTTGAGCTGTGCGGTTTGGCGTGTAACAATCCTTACCTTGTTATTCATATGTAGGTGCAGTCTTGGTCAGAAAGAGCCCTGCAGCGATCAGCCCTGCGATACAGGCACGTATCGAAGCGGCCGTGCTTGCAACGTTCTCCGAGCAGGAGTTCCACAAAGTCAGCTTGATTGAAATTGCACGCCAGGCCAATGTCAGCTTGCAGACCATCTACAAGTATTACGGCAGCAAGGAAGCGCTGCTGTTTGGCACGCTGGATACGCATTTGGGTGCCCTGGCGGGGCGCTTGATTGATCATCTGGAAGGCATTGAGAACTACGAAGACCGCATGCGTAAGGTGTTCTGGGTGATTCTCGACTACTTCGAGTCCAACCCACGGGTCGGCCGCATACTGGCCAGTTCGGTATATCTCAACACCTGGAGCCGCAATGACACCTTCCGTCAGCCTGAACTTTTTGCTGTGTTCACTCGCGTGCTTCGGGAAGGGCGTGACAAAGGCATATTGACCGACGAGGTTGATGAACGGGTATTGCTTGATCTGCTTCTAGGGTTTGCGTCCCGGGCCATCACCATGTGGGTGCTGCGTGGGCAGCCTGCGGGCTTGAGGGATCAAGCCAACCCGATGTTTCGTTTGCTGTGGCGCGCCATGCGCAAACCCGATATGTAGACCACGCCAGAGTGTGACGCTGTTGGCAGTTTGTGCTGGCGCCGGGGCAAACGCTGCCGTACTGTAGACCTCCTGACAACGACAGGGGGCGGCGCCGGCATGGGAAACCGGAGAGCGAATAACGACGCCTTGTGGCGTGCCGTTTTCGGCGGCGTTGCAAGCATCCGGGCCATCGCCCCATCAGGGTGGTGTGATCACTGATGGGGATGCACAGCCCGCCTTTTCCGCAAGTCACCTTCTGGGGAGTGCGCGGCACTTTGCCCGTTACCGGTCGCGGCAGCCTGCGTTACGGTGGCAACACCTCGTGTATCAGCGTTGAATTTGCTGACGGCGGGCTGTTCATCTTCGATGCTGGCAGCGGTATCAAGAGTTTCTCGGATGCCCTCAAGCGTGCCGGTCGAAAGCACATCAAGGCCCGCATATTTATTTCCCATCCACACATCGACCATATTCAGGCCTTACCCTTCTTCACCCCGTTGTTTGTTCAGGGGAATGTCTTTGATGTGCTCGGCCCGGCCCAGCAGGACAAGGGCATGCGCGAGCTTATTGCGGGGCAAATGGACGGGGTCTATTTTCCCGTAACCTTGAATGAATTCGCGGCCTCGGTGACCTACACCAACCTCGAACAAGGAGATTATGAGTTCGATGGTGTGCGTATGCGTACCTTGCGTTTGAACCATCCCGGTCACTGCCTGGGGTATCGCCTGGAATGTGGCGGTGCGGTGTTCTGCTACGTCACAGACAATGAGTTGTATCCGCCGGATAGCCCTGATTATGACGAAGCCTATCGTCAGCGCTTGGCCGATTTTGTGCGCGGTGCCGACTATCTGGTGACCGATACCACGTACATGGATGACGAGTACGCCGATGGCAAGCAGCACTGGGGCCATTCCAGTGTCAGCGAGGTGGTCGCACTGGCGCACCGGGCCGATATCAAGACCCTTTGCATCTTTCATCACGACCCTGATCAGGATGATGACGCGATTGATCGTAAGCTGGCCTTTGCCCGTGCACAGATGGCGCAACTGGGCTCATCAACCCGGGTGATTGCGCCGGCCGCTGGTGATCAGCTGGATTTAAGCCCGACTTAAGCCCGGCCGGTCGAGGATCTGAGGGGAATTGACCGCTTGGTCTGCGCCCCGATGTTACCGTTCGGTAAACTAGCGTTTTTGCTCGCGGATCCTCGTACATGACGACCTCGCCATATCCTCATTTGCTGCAACCTCTGGACCTGGGCTTCACCACGCTGAAAAACCGCGTGCTGATGGGCTCCATGCACACCGGTTTGGAGGATTTCTTCTGGAACTACCCCAAACTTGCGGCTTACTTCGCCGAGCGTGCACGTGGTGGCGTGGGCCTCATCGTAACTGGTGGGATTGCACCGAATCGCAATGGATGGGTCTCGCCGCTGGCTGGCGAGTTGTCCAGCAAGCGTCATGTTCTGCCACACCGCATGGTGACCAATGCGGTGCACAAAGAAGGCGGCAAGATTTGTATGCAGATCTTGCACGCCGGGCGTTACGGCTACCATCCGTTTTCGGTGTCTGCATCACCGGTCAAATCACCGATCACGCCGTTCAAGCCGCGTGGTTTGTCGACCCGCGGGGTTGAAAAACAGATCGACGACTACGTGCGTTGCGCCGAGTTGGCCAAAGAGGCCGGCTACGACGGTGTTGAGGTGATGGGCTCGGAAGGCTATTTCATCAATCAGTTCCTGGTCGAGCGCACCAACAAACGTGATGACCGCTACGGTGGCAGCGTGGAAAATCGCCAGCGTATCGCGCTGGAAATCGTCTCACGCATGCGTGAAGCGGTGGGCCGTGATTTCATCATCATCTTCCGTCTTTCGATGCTGGATCTGGTCGAAGGCGGCAGCGAATGGCCGGAGATCGTGCAGCTTGCCCAGGGGCTGGAGGCTGCCGGCGTGACCATCATCAACACCGGGATCGGCTGGCACGAAGCGCGCATTCCGACCATCGCCACTCGCGTGCCGCGGGCCGGTTTCGCTTGGGTGACGGAAAAGATGAAGGGGTCGGTGAATGTGCCGCTGTGCACCACCAACCGCATCAACATGCCGGACGTGGCTGAAAAGATTCTGGCCAGTGGCCAGGCCGATATGGTGTCCATGGCACGGCCATTCCTGGCCGATGCGGAGTTCGTGCGCAAGGCTGAAGAGAATCGCGCCGACGAGATCAACACCTGCATCGCCTGCAACCAGGCCTGCCTGGATCACACCTTCCAGATGAAGAAGTCGACCTGCTTGGTCAACCCGCGTGCGTGCAATGAAACCACGCTGAACTTCATGCCGACCAACAGTCGCAAGAAGATTGCCGTGGTCGGCGCTGGTCCGGCTGGCTTGGCGGCTTCTACCAACCTGGCACGTCGCGGTCACGAGGTGGTGCTGTTCGATGCCGCCGATGAAATTGGCGGGCAGTTCAACATCGCCAAGCGCATTCCAGGTAAGGAGGAGTTCCACGAGACACTCCGTTACTTCGGGCGCCAGATCGAACTGACGGGCGTGGATTTGCGTCTGTCGACGCCGGTTAATGCCGAGGCACTGTCCAGCGGTTTTGATGAGGTCATTCTGGCCACCGGTATTACGCCGAGAACGCCTGGGATCGAGGGTATTGAGCACCCCAAAGTGCTGAGCTATATCGACGTTCTGCTCAAAGGCGCCAAAGTGGGCAAGAAGGTCGCCATCATCGGGGCTGGCGGGATTGGTTTCGACGTGGCCGAGTATCTTTCGCATGACCATTCGCCGGCCGAATCCGCAGAAGAATTCTGTTCCGAATGGGGCGTGGACATGAGCCTGACCCAGCGCGCCGGTTTGACCGCAGCCCAGGTCACGCCGTCGCCGCGTGAAATCTGGTTGTTACAGCGCAAGGACGAGCAAGTTGGCAAGCGCCTGGGCAAAACCACCGGCTGGGCGCATCGCCTTTCGCTCAAGCATAAGCACGTCAACATGATGCCGGGCGTGAGCTATGAACGGATCGATGACCAAGGTTTGCACATTCGTGTGGGCGATGACGTTCAGGTGCTTGACGTTGACCATGTGGTGATTTGTGCCGGGCAAGAACCGCGCCGTGATCTGCTGGATGAACTGCAGCAGGCCGGTGTGCAAACGCATCTGGTGGGCGGCGCCGACGTTGCCGCGGAGCTCGACGCTAAGCGCGCCATTTTGCAAGCCAGCCAGCTCGCAGCGCGACTCTGAACCGTGAATGAATCAGCGCCAGCGGCCCTTAGGCTGCTGGCGCTGGACTCAAACCAGACTGATTGGCCTTGGCGACCTATGCGCTAAGGCACAGGCGCACGCAGATCAGAACAGGGTCGTAAGGCTTAACATTTGCTGAACCGCTTCGCTGCTGATCGCCGGTACGCTGGCCAGCGCCTTAAACGCGATCAGCTGGCCTATACCCACGCAGAAGCCCAGGGCAGCGCCGACAGCGATGAGTATCCACTCATCCTCTTCAAAGGCAGGGCGCAGCATCTCCTCGAACTCGTCCGGCGGTAGATCACTGAGCCGCCCCGACAGGGTGTTGGCAATGTCCATCGCCTCGGTTGCATAGGCGTCAACCGAGCGCACGGTGTCGGGCAGCTTCTCAACGATGCGCTCGACCGCCAGGTTTTTCATGTCAATGTAGCGCTTGGTGCCAATGGTCCAGGCCACGAACGGTTTGGCCATGCCGGACTGGGCGTCGATCACGCGTTTTACATGCTTGGCAATCATGTGGAATACACGATCGGCGTAGGGCCCTTTGAGTACCGCCTCAATGATGTTGGAGGGGGTTACGATCTCGTCGGCAATCAGTTTGGCGTAATCGCGCGAGACTTCCGGCTGGCGTTTGTGGAACAGCCCCTGAATACGCAGTCCGCCAATCTTGATCGGCGTTTGTGGGCGGAATATCAGCTTGAGTGCAATGAAGTTGGTCAGATAACCCACGGCCAGGCCGAACAGTGGAAGCTGGTAATCCCCTTTGTAGAAGGTCCAGGCGACCATCTGAATAACACCGAATATAAACCCGAAATAGAAGCCAGAGTGGCCGATGAACTGGAACTCGCGCCGGCCGGTTTCCTGAAAGATTTTGTTGATCAGCTGTTTGTCACGCGCCAGCGTGGTCACCACCATGTCGGTGAGGTCGAACATCTCGGTGACGTTGTCGCGCAAGCTGGCCATGACCGCCTCAACCACTTCCGGCGCATCATCCTTGACCCGTTTGATGATCAGGTTCTTGGCCGTGACCGGCAAGGTTTCCCACAAGGCCGGTTCGTATTCGTACATCACCTCTTCGACGATCTGATCGACCAGTTCCAGGATCGGACCACTGATCTCCTCGGTGACCTGTTTGGGATCCAGGCGCTCGAATATTTCCTGCTCGCTGACCAGTTGCGGCACGATGGTGTTGCAGGCGATGGTGGCCATCTTCCCGGCTTTGCGCGGCACGATGCCCTGCCAGCCCAGGAACGGCGGCTTGCCGAAGAATTCCAGTGGGTGGAACATCATTTTTATGGCGACCACGTTGGTCACATAACCGACCAGCCCGCTGGTGATGGGCATGGAAAGGTAGAGCCACATATTGGCCTGAAAATCAGACCACGCTGCTTCGAACATGGGCGAATCCGCTTGCTGTCAGTGGGGCAGGGGTTATTCGTCAGGCGTTGCTTTGGCCGGGTCGCAGTAGGACCACAAATCCCGACCGAGCGGTGCAATGCGCAGGGTCCGACGCTGTGTTCTGACATTGCGATTGTGCTGCGACAGTTCGCGCACCATGCCGCTGACACGCGGGCTGGCTTCCAGAATCTGATACTTCATTTCCAGATCGCGGTTCTCGCTGGTGATTTCGACCAGGCCCAGGTTGTAAAGGTGGGTGATATAGGCTGGGACGTAGTCACGCAGTTTGATCGGGGCGCCGCGTTCGATCGAGCAAAAATTACGCGCCGCGACGCGGGTGCCGGTCCGCAGAGTGCCGACCGTGATATTGACCAAGGCAAACTCGCTGTCATCGGAAAGCGCCGCCAGCATGCAGGCCTCGTCCGAGGTCAATTGCAGCAAAATGGCGGTGTACAGCGCGCGTTGAGCGGCTTCGCGATCCTGCTCGGTGGATTCGTCAAGCAAGGCGGACAGTAGTACGCGCGGGTGAGTGCGCTGAGACAGGGTGCGCGATGTGGTGTCGCCGGGGCTGGGTGTTGGCGGGTTGACCGCATCCAGCCGGTTCTTGAGTTCGGTCAGGGCGAAGTGCTCAATGCCTTCATAGGCTTCTCGAGCAAGGCCAGCGCCGGGCAAACGTGCTGCCAAATCGAACAAGCGTGGCCGCCGCTCGGCGCGGCGGATGCGCGTATCGGCTTTTTGTAACTCTGACATCTTCCCCTCCTGAACAGGGTGGACTCTGGCGGACGGTCCTTTTCCCATGCCCAATGTAACGTGACGACCCAAGAACGCAATTTAGCCATGAAATGATGGCACAGTTCGGCGTTCGGGGCTGCAGTTGCGGGCGCTTGGGATGCGCCTTTTGAGCGTGGTTAGGCGTCCAGCATCTGTTTGAGATATCGCCCGGTGTGCGAACCCTCCACCTGGGCAACCTGTTCGGGCGTGCCGCAGCCCACGATACGGCCACCACCATCACCGCCTTCCGGGCCCAGATCGACAATCCAGTCGGCGGTCTTGATCACGTCCAGATTGTGTTCGATCACGATCAGTGTGTTGCCGTGATCACGCAGCCGGTGAAGTACCCGCAGCAGTTGCGCAACATCGTGGAAATGCAGGCCGGTGGTCGGTTCATCAAGGATGTACAGGGTGCGCCCGGTGTCGCGCCGGGACAGCTCCTTGGCCAGCTTGACGCGCTGGGCTTCGCCGCCGGACAGGGTGGTCGCATTCTGGCCCAGGGTGATGTAGGTCAGGCCCACATCCAGCAGGGTGTCGAGCTTGCGCTTGATCACCGGCACCGCGCTGAAAAACTCGGCAGCTTCCTCCACCGTCATGTTGAGCACGTCGCTGATGGTTTTGCCCTTGTACTTGATGTCCAGGGTTTCGCGGTTGTAGCGACTGCCGTTGCAGACCTCGCAAGTCACGTAGATGTCGGGCAGAAAGTGCATTTCCACCTTGATCACGCCATCGCCCTGGCAGGCCTCGCAGCGACCGCCTTTGACGTTGAAGGAAAAACGACCGGCCTTGTACCCGCGTGCGCGCGATTCCGGGGTGCCGGAAAACAGTTCGCGTATGGCGGTGAACACGCCGATGTAAGTTGCCGGGTTGGAGCGGGGCGTGCGCCCGATCGGGCTCTGATCGATACCGATGACCTTGTCAAGCTGATCAAAGCCGTCGATGCCCGCACATGGAGCTGGGCGCGTGGTGGCGCGATTCAGGGTTTTGGCCGCGGCCGGGTACAGGGTGTCGTTGACCAGCGTCGATTTGCCCGAGCCGGACACCCCTGTGACGCAGGTCAGCAGACCGAGCGGAAATTCGGCGGTGACCTCGTGCAGATTGTTGCCGCTGGCCTGATTGACCCGCAGCATGCGGTTGCTGTCAGCCGCCGTGCGCTCATGCGGAATGGCGATCTCCAGCGCGCCGGAGAGGTATTTTCCGGTCAGTGAATCCGGGCAGGTCAGAATGTCCTTGAGCGGCCCCTGAGCGACCACTTCGCCGCCGTGCACGCCGGCCCCGGGACCGATGTCGAGCACATGATCGGCAGCCCGGATGGCTTCTTCGTCGTGCTCGACGACCAGCACGGTGTTGCCCAGATCACGCAGGTGAATCAGGGTGTCGAGCAGGCGCTGGTTGTCGCGCTGATGCAGGCCGATGGATGGCTCGTCCAGCACGTAGAGCACGCCGACCAGACCGGCGCCGATCTGGCTGGCCAGACGGATGCGTTGGGCTTCGCCGCCGGACAGGGTTTCTGCCGCGCGGTCCAGGCTCAGGTAGTCGAGCCCGACATTGTTCAGAAACTCCAGCCGCAGCACGATCTCCTTGAGGATGCGGGCCGCGATTTCGGCCTGCTGGCCAGCCAGTTGAAGCTCGGAAAACCAGCCGATCGCTTCGCGGATCGACAGCCGGGCGATGGCCGGCATTGCCGTGTGTTGAACGCGCACGCTGCGGGCGGCGCGGTTGAGGCGCGAGCCAGCGCAGCTGGCGCAGGGTTTTTCCGAGCGGAATTTGGCCAGCTCCTCTCGCACCATCTGTGACTCGGTTTCGTGGTAGCGCCGCTGCATATTGTTGAGGATGCCTTCAAAGGCATGGCGCTTTTCACGGAAACCGCCGCGTGCGCGCGGATATTTGAAGGCAATACGCTCGCTGCCGCTGCCGTACAGGATGGCCTCGCGAACCTTGGCGGGCAGGGTGTTGAAGGGGATATCCGGATCGAAGTCGTAATGCTCGGCAAGACCGCGAATGATCTGGAAGTAATAGCCGTTGCGGGCATCCCAGCCGCGAATGGCGCCCTCCGACAGGCTCAGATCCGGGCGCGTGACCACGCGTTCTTCATCGAACACCGACTGCGTGCCCAGGCCGTCGCAATCCGGGCAGGCGCCGTGCGGGCTGTTGAAGGAGAACAGCCGCGGTTCCAGCTCCTTGATGGCGAAACCGCAATGCGGGCAGGCGAAGCGGGCCGAGAACAGCAGTTCTTCGGCATCATGCCGATAGGGCACCACCTGAACCAGGCCATCGGACAAGCGCAGCGCCGTTTCAAACGATTCAGCCAGGCGCTGGCTCATGTCCGGGCGCACTTTGAAGCGGTCGACCACCACTTCGATGTCGTGCTTGACCTTAGGGTTGAGCGGCGGCGTGTCGTCCAGCTCGACGACCTCGCCGTCGATGCGTGCGCGGATGAAGCCCTCGCTGCGCAAGCTGTCGAGCAGTTTGTCGTGTTCGCCCTTGCGCCCGCGCACCACCGGCGCGAGCAGTAGCCATGCGGTTTCCGCCTCCTGGCGCAGCACCGTGTCGACCATCTCGCCAATGGTCTGCGCATTCAGCGAGACATTGTGATCCGGGCAATACGGTGTGCCGATGCGGGCGTACAGCAAGCGCATGTAATCGTAGATTTCGGTAACCGTGCCAACCGTCGAGCGCGGGTTGTGCGAGGTTGATTTCTGCTCGATGGAGATGGCCGGCGAGAGACCGTCGATACGGTCAACATCCGGCTTCTCCATCATCGACAGAAACTGCCGGGCATAGGCCGACAGTGACTCCACATAACGTCGTTGCCCCTCGGCATAGATGGTGTCGAAGGCCAGAGACGATTTACCTGAACCAGACAGGCCGGTGATCACGACCAGCGCGTCGCGCGGGATGTCGAGATCGACATTTTTCAGGTTGTGCGTACGCGCACCACGGATTTCGATGGTTTGCATCTGAACAGGTCACGGAGCTGATGAGCCGGCAATCGGTCGATCGCGGCTTTGAACCGTGCAGTGTGCATCAGAGCTGTGTCATTTCGCCAGCCAGAAACGGGCCGCGAACACCGATCGGAGGACTTCGCAGAATCCCGTGAAGCAGATCACAGTCGCCCGGATGGACCAACACTAGACTATCGGTCACGAGCTGTGGGGAACAGCTCACAACCCTTTCGGAGGACATGAAATGAAACAGCATTCGAATTTGCGTGATCTGAGCTTGGCTTTGACTGCAGCGTCTGCACTGGCGGCTTGTGGCGGCAGTGGCGGCGGTGGTGGCGGTGGTGGCGGCGTCAATTCCGACACCAAGGCAGCGCTCGCAGGTGTGGCGGCGCTGAGTCTGGCCCAAACCGGCATTTCCATGGCCGATCAGGCTGAGGAAGATCAGCAGATGGCCAAAGCCAGTCAAACTGAGCAGTGCGACAGCGGCAGTCTGACCACCACCGATGAAACCGGGCCGGGCCCCAGCGGCAATCAGGCTTCGCCGTACCACAGCGGTGATTTCACCAAGAGCCGGATTGAGGCAGACAACTGCCGTTTGTCCTCCAGCGAAGGTGGTTTTTCGTTTGAGTCCTTCACCGATGGCGATATCGAGTTCGGCGATGCGGCCAGCGAAACGGTCAGCTATATCGTGGCCGACAACTATGTGTCGCAGATGAGCGGCAGTTTCTTTGGTGCCATCGATATGGCCATGGACGGCACCATGCATCTGTGTGATGGCTGTGCCAATCCGGAAGATGCTGAATCCGACATCGAAATCAAAGCCTTCATGAATATGGACATGACCTTCGATGGGCAGCGCTTCATTATGACCATGGGCAGCAGCCTCAGCGATATGCTGAGTATGAGCTCGGCTGGTGAAACGGGTGGCACTGGCACGCATGTGATCAATGGCCGTATGAAGAGTGAAGTGGTGGGCACCAGCTGCTCGTTTGATGCCACCTACGAAACCATCCAGCCGATGGTGACCAGCAACACCTACACCGAAAATGAAACGGTGGTGAGCGGTGACTTTCAGATCACCATTGCTGGCAGCGGCAGCCATCGTGTGGTGATTTCCAACGGCGTGGTCAGCGTTGACGGCGTGGTCTTCAGCGAAGAAGAACTTGCCGCGATTGAAGACGACTGCGACTTCGGCATGGAAGAATAAATTTCAGTGCTGGAAAAACCGCCCCTCGAGGGCGGTTTTTTTTGCCTGCAGTTCGCCGCAAAAGGAGTGTTTGGTGGCGCTTACGTGGCTCAGTGCTGCTAAACTTTTTGGTTTGCTGATGGGCTTGTTCGCGGCGTGGCCTTGCTGCCGCATAGATGCGCCATCTGACCGTACGGATTTTGAATGACCCCGATTGAACGCCGCGCAACGCTGATTCTGGCTGCCATTTTGGTGCTGCGGATGACAGCTTTGTTTATGGTGCTCCCGGTGCTTGCGCCCTGGGCCCTGTCTCTGGCTGGGCAACCCGGTGTTGCAGTGGGCTTGGCGGTTGGCGGTTACGGTCTTACCCAGGCTTTGTTGCAGATCCCATTCGGTTGGCTGTCTGACCGGGTCGGGCGCAAGCCGGTCATGCTTTTCGGTTTGGCCGTGTTTGCACTCGGCAGCCTGGTTGCGGCGCGTGCTCAAGACATCGACACTTTGCTGATGGCCCGGCTGTTGCAGGGGGGCGGGGCAATTGCTGCGGCCTCCACCGCGCTGCTGTCTGATCTCACGCGCGAATCTGTGCGAACAACGGCCATGGCCATTATCGGCGCAAGCATCGGCGGTGCATTCCTGTTGGCGCTGATTGTTGGTCCGGCCTTGCTCAGTGTTACGGCGGTGCCTGGTTTGTTTGACATCGCGGCGGTGGGGGCTTTGCTGGCCATGGTGCTGGTTCTGCTGCTGCCACCGGCGCCGCCCATCAAGCCGGCCGCGGAGCAGGCGAGTCCCTCTGTTTTGCGCGCTGACCTGTTGCAACTTGACGGCGGTGTATTCGCCCTGCATGCCATGCTGGCGAGTCTGTTTGTTGGGCTGCCGCTGATGCTGCAGCAGGAATGGGGCTGGCCGCCGGCTACGCATTGGAAGGTTTACCTGCCTGTCATGTTGGCGTCCCTGTTGCCGGTTTTTCCTCTGATCCGCTATCTGGAGCGTCGCGGACGCATCGTTGCCGCGATTCCTGTCGCCGTCATGGTGTTGACCCTGGCGTGCGTGCTGATTGGAGAGCAGTGGCTGTGGTTGCCGCTGACCTTGTGGATGTTCTTCTGTGCCTTCAATTTGCTTGAAGCCAGTCTGCCGTCGCTGGTTTCGCGGCGGGCCCCGGCGGCCTCGCGCGGGCGGGCCATGGGGGTGTTTTCGAGCGCGCAGTTCCTCGGTGCGTTTTGCGGTGCGGCGCTGGGTGGTCTGGTTCTGAAGTACGCTGGGCCCAGCGTTGTCATATTGTCGGCCGCCTGTTGGGGCTGCCTGTGGCTGGGATTGCTCGCTGTCCGCATAATGGGCGCCAATCCGTTATCAACTGTGCGGGACGAACCGGCGGTGCAGACTGCCGGTGGCGACCCGCAACGATCACAATCCAAGGAGTGCGAATGAGCAGTCGCGGAATCAACAAAGTCATCCTGGTCGGCAATCTGGGTGCTGATCCGGAAACCCGGTACATGCCGTCTGGCGGCGCCGTGACCAACCTGCGCCTGGCCACTAGCGAAAGCTGGAAGGACAAGCAGAGCGGGGAAATGCAGGAGCGCACCGAATGGCACCGCGTGGTGCTGTTCAATCGCCTGGGCGAAGTGGCGGCCGAGTATCTGCGCAAAGGCAGTCAGGTTTATATCGAAGGCCAGATTCGCACGCGCAAATGGCAGGGCAACGACGGCCAGGACCGCTACACCACGGAAATCGTCGCCAACGAGATGCAGATGCTCGGCGGTCGCGGCGGCGGCGGTGGTGGCCAGGGCGGCGGCAACTACGGCGGCGGTGGCGGTGGCGGTGGTAACCGTGGCGGTGGCGGCTATGGCAATGACAGCTACGGTGACAGCAAGCCGCAACCGTCAAGCCCGATGAATGAACCGCAGATCGACCCTGACGACGATATTCCGTTCTAATTCCGGCTTCAGCCAACGCTCAAGGCCCGCAATCGCGGGCCTTTTTGTTGGGCGGCGCATGAGCAGGTGCAATTCTTCCGCGCGGGTCTACAATCGTCGCGTTGCCGCAGAATTCATCACCGCATGCTGCTGATACGTCCCATCCGTGAATCTGATCTGCCGGCGCTGGTCGAGCTGGCCGGTGCGGCAGGCATCGGCATGACCTCGCTGCCCGGCGATGTCGAGCTGTTGCGTAGCAAGATCGAGCTGTCGCTGAGCAGCTTTGCTGCGCCACATGACCCGGCGCAGCCGCGCGAGACGCAGTTTCTGTTCGTGGCCGAGGATCTCGATACGGGCGCGCTGGCCGGCACCACGGCGATCAAGTCCGGAATCGGGTTGAGCGATCCGTTTTACAGCTATCGTCTGGACAAGATCGTGCACGCATCGCCGCAACTGGGCGTGCACAAGGTGATGCCGACCCTGTACCTGAGCAACGACTACACCGGTGCCGCGGAACTGGCCTCCTTGCTGTTGGCGCCGGGTTATCGCAGCGGCGGCAACGGGCATCTGCTGTCGAAATGCCGGTTTCTGTTTCTGGCCCAGCACGGCCTACGGTTCCCATCCACACTGATTGCCGACATGCGCGGCGTTTCGGACGCGCAGGGTCGCTCGCCTTTCTGGGAAGCCCTGGGCCAGCATTTCTTTTCCATGGATTTTCCGCTGGCCGACCGCCTGTCCGGTTCGCGCAGCAAGGCCTTTATCGCCGAGCTGATGCCACGTCATCCAATCTACGTGCCGTTGCTGCCGGCCGATGCTCAGGCGGTGATTGCCCAGGTTCACGACAACACCCGGCCCGCCTTGAAGCTGCTTGAGGCCGAAGGTTTCCGGCACAAGGGTTATGTCGACATTTTTGATGCCGGTCCGACCCTGGAGGCCGAGCTCGGGCAGATTCGTGCGGTGGCGCAAAGTCAGGTGGGGGCCTGCGAGATGGCCGATCTGCCCGAAGATACGCCCTTGCATCTGGTTGCGACCACCGCCTGGGACGCGTTTCATTGCGTGCTGGCGCCGGCGCAGTGGCAGGGTGATGTTTGGCGCGTCGGCACGGCGCAGGCCAGGGCGCTGGGTTGTGACCACGGGCAGCCCGTACGTGCGGTTGCGCTCAAACCTGAAAAACATCCGGAGCATGCCTCGTCATGAACACAGCGACCACGCTTGAAGCCAACTTTGATGGCCTGGTTGGACCGACCCACAACTATGCCGGCCTGTCCTTCGGCAATGTCGCCTCGCAAAACAATCTGGGCAGTGAATCCTCGCCGCGGGCGGCCGCATTGCAGGGGCTGGCCAAGATGAAGGCCATGCACGACCTGGGCTTGATGCAAGGCGTGTTGCCGCCGCAGCAACGCCCGGACCTTGCGGCACTGCGGCGGCTGGGTTTTGCCGGCAGTGATGCGGAGGTGCTGGGCGAGGCGGCACGTACGCAGCCGCGTTTGCTCGGCGCGGTGAGTTCGGCATCCAGCATGTGGGTGGCCAACGCGGCCACCGTTTCGCCCAGCGCCGATACCCGCGATGGGCGGGTTCACTTCACCCCGGCCAATCTGGTCAACAAGTTTCACCGCTCGATCGAAGTGCCGACCACCGCAAGAGCGCTGCAGGCGATCTTTCCTGAGGGTGAGCATTTTGCCCATCATGCCGCGCTGCCTGCGGTGGATGATTTTGGTGACGAGGGTGCCGCCAATCACACCCGTTTGTGCGCCGAGTACGGCGAGCCGGGGCTGGAGTTGTTCGTCTACGGCAAGGATGCGGGTGCGCCCGAACATGGCCCGCAGCGCTATCCGGCGCGTCACACCCTGCAGGCGTCACAGGCGGTCGCGCGGCTGCACGGTCTGGCCCCGCAGGCCTGCGTGTTTCTGCAACAGAACCCGGCGGTGATCGACCAGGGCGTGTTTCACAATGACGTGATCGCGGTGGGCAACCGCAATGTGCTGTTCTTTCACGAACAGGCTTTCGTGCAGGACCCGCGCCCCGCGCTGGCGGCAGCCTGGCAGACCGCTTCACCTTTGCACTGCATTGAGGTGCCCAGCGCAGCGGTGAGTGTGGAGGATGCGGTCAGCAGCTATCTGTTCAACAGCCAGCTGGTCACGCTGCCGGCGGGTGGTCATGCCCTGATCCTGCCCCAGGAATGCCGTGACAACCCGGCAGTGTGGGCTTACTTGCAGGGCTTGCTGGACAGTGACGGGCCGATCGAGCAGTTCAAAGTGTTCAACCTGACGGAAAGCATGCGCAACGGCGGCGGCCCGGCCTGTTTGCGCCTGCGCGTGGTGCTCACCCCGGCGCAGCAGGCTGCGCTGAATTCAGCGGCGCTGCTGGATGAGACCTTGTACGCCCGCCTGAAGGCCTGGGTTGAACGGCACTACCGCGAACGCTTGCATGTCCAGGATCTGGCCGATCCGCAGCTGCACCAGGAATGCTGTAGCGCGCTGGACGAGCTGACCGGCATCCTCAAGCTCGGCGCGATCTATCCGTTTCAGCAGGTCTGAAGGCGCGCTTACTGGCGGACCCGGGTTTCCAGAATCACTGATGAGGTGGTGCGCAGCACGCCGGTGAGCAGGCCGATGTCATCCAGCTGGCGGCTCAGCGCGCCGGTGCTGTCCACCTCAAGCTCCAGGATCAGATCGTAGTTGCCGCTGATCACATACAGCGCGGCAACGCTGTCGAGCTGCTCCAGGCGGCGGGTGACCTCGGCACTGCGTTTTTGCTCGACCTCGACCAGCACGTGGGCGCGGATGCGTTTGTCACGCCAGCTTTGACCCAGACGCACGGTGTATCCCTCGATGATGCCGGCGTCTTCCAGCTTGCGAATGCGGTTCTGCACCGTGGCGCGTGAAACATCGAGCTGACGGGCCAGCTCGCTGGTGCTCAGGCGGGCGTTGCGGCGCAAAGCGCTGAGCAGGCGGTCATCCAGCGAGCTTGTCATTGTGGTTCACTTATTTGTCAATTTGTATATCAATTTATCAAATTCGCTAAAAGCGTTTGTTCAAATTGACATCTGAGCCGACCGATAATGAACGTCCCTGTTGCTGCTCTTTATCGCCGGAGACGTCCATGTCGATTGATCGCGCCCTGTTTGACCAGGTCATGGTTCCCAATTACGCCCCTTCGGCGGTGATTCCTGTGCGTGGTGAGGGCGCACGCCTGTGGGATCAGCAGGGCCGTGAGTACATCGATTTCGCCGGCGGTATTGCGGTCAACTGCCTGGGCCACCGTCATCCCGCGCTGGTTGACGCGCTCAAGCAGCAGGCCGACAAGCTGTGGCATCTGAGCAATGTCTACACCAACGAACCGGCCTTGCGTCTGGCCGCCAAGATCACCGCAGACACCTTTGCCGAACGGGTCTATTTCTGCAATTCCGGCGCCGAGGCCAACGAAGCGGCGCTGAAGCTGGCGCGGCGTTACGCGGTCGATCATTTCGGCGCACAGAAAGACCAGATCATTGCCTTCGACAAAGCCTTTCACGGGCGTACGTTCTTCACCGTTACCGCAGGTGGGCAGCCGGCTTATTCGGATGGCTTCGGTCCCAAGCCGGGCGCGATCGATCATGTGCCCTACAACGATCTTGAAGCGCTGGAGGCGGCCATGTCGGAGCGCACCTGCGCGGTGCTGCTGGAGCCTTTGCAGGGCGAGGGCGGTTTGATCGAACCAGTGCCCGGTTTCATTGCAGGTGTGCGTGCGCTGTGTGACAAATATCAGGCGCTGATGGTGCTCGACGAAGTGCAGACCGGTGTGGGCCGCACCGGCGCGCTGTATGCCTACATGCATCACGACATCACCCCGGACATACTGAGCAGCGCCAAAGGTCTGGGCGGCGGTTTTCCGGTGGCCGCAATGCTGACCACGGCCAAGGTTGCGGACAGTTTCAAAGTGGGCACCCATGGCAGCACCTATGGCGGCAATCCGCTGGCCTGCGCGGTGGCCGAGGCGGTCTGGGATGAGGTCAATCAGGTGCCGCTGCTGCAAGGCGTGCTGACGCGCGGCCAGCGTTTCCGCCAGCATCTTGAGGACATCAACGCCGAGCATGGCCTGTTCGAGGAGGTGCGTGGGGCCGGGCTGCTGCTGGGGGCGGCGCTCAAGCCGGCCTACCATGGGCGCGCGCGTGACGTGCTGGCGGCCGCCGTGGAGCAGGGCGTGATGTGTCTTGTGGCCGGACCCAATGTGGTGCGCTTTGCGCCATCGCTGATCATTGCCGAGGATGACATTGACACCGGCATGCATCGTTTCGGCCAGGCCGTCGCCAAGGTCGTAGCGGGATGAACCTCATCCGGCCGATCGAGCCGCGCGACTTCCCGGCACTGGTGCGCTTTGCCCACGAATCCGGGCATGGCTTCACCTCCCTGCCCAAGCACGACGCCCAGCTGCAGTCCAAGATCGACCGTGCCGAGGTGGCTTTTCATGACGGCCCTAACGCCAAGGGTGGCGCAGGTTTTCTGTTCGTGATGGAAGATGCCGATTCCGGCGAAGTGCTTGGCACCAGCGGTATTGAAGCGCGCGTGGGCATCGAGGATGCGCTGTACCACTATCACCTCAGCCGGGTGGTGCATTCTTCGCGTGAGCTGGACATCCACAACACCGTGGATGTGCTGACCCTGTGCAATGACTATTCCAACGCCACCGAGATCTGCACCCTGTTTCTGACCGGTGCGGCGCGGGCGCGACACAATGGCTACTTGCTGTCGCGCTTTCGTTTTCTGTTCATGGCCCAGCGTCCGCAGCTGTTTGCCGACACCGTGATTGCCGAAATGCGCGGGCGCAGTGACAGCGAGGGGCGCTCACCGTTCTGGGGCTGGCTGCAGAAGCATTTCTTTTCCATGGATCTGGCCGATGCGGTGCATCGGGTGGGGATGGGGCAGAAATCCTTTATTGCCGAGCTGATGCCGCGTTATCCGGTCTACGTTAGTCTGCTCGACGACGACGCCCAGGCCACCATTGGCCAGGTGCATGATGACACCGCACCGGCGCTCAAGCTGCTGCAACGTGAGGGTTTCGGCTGGCGCGGTTACATCGACCCGTTTGATGCCGGACCCACGGTGGAGGCGCAGCGCGATGCGATTGCCACCGCAGCCCGCAGCTGCGAGTTGCGGGCCCAGGTTGTACCGCACATCAATGGCCCGACCAGTCTGATCACCAACACCCGCCAGGCCGCATTTCGCGCGGTGCTGATGCCCGCGCAGCAGGGCGACAACATCTTGAACATTGACGACGCCACCGCGCGCGCACTGGATGTGTGCAGCGGCGACCCCGTGCGCGTCGCGAGCATGGAGTGAACATGAGCGACTTGTATATCGATGGTCAGTGGCTGGCTGGTGAGGCTGAGGCTATGACTTCAGTGGATCCGGCCCGCAATCGGCCGGTCTGGAACGGTCATGCAGCCAGCGCCGCCCAGGTGGATGCGGCGGTGGCCGCTGCGCGTGCTGCGGCGCCGGGCTGGGCGCGCACATCGCGGGCCCAGCGCCTGGAGGTGCTTGAGCGTTTCGTGGCGCTGCTCAAACAGCATCATGAGGCGCTCGCCGCGTGCATTGCCGAGGAAACCGGAAAACCGCTGTGGGAGGCGCGTACGGAAGTCAGCGCTATGGCCGGCAAGCTCGCAATTTCGGTGCAGGCTCAGGATGAGCGCGCGGGCCACAAGCAATCCGATCTGCCCGCCGGGCGTGCGGTGCTGCGCCATCGCCCGCATGGTGTGGTCGCGGTGTTCGGGCCCTACAACTTCCCCGGCCACCTGCCCAATGGGCACATCATTCCGGCCTTGCTGGCCGGCAACAGCGTGGTGTTCAAGCCCAGCGAGCTGACCCCGTGGGTGGCTGTGCAGACGCTCAAGCTGTGGGATGAGGCGGGTATACCCGCCGGTGTACTGAATCTGGTCCAGGGCGCCGCAGCGACCGGCAAGGCACTGGCCACCCATGCGGATCTGGATGGCCTGTTCTTCACCGGCAGCTCGCGTACGGGCGGCCTGCTGCATGAACAGTTTGCCGCCCATCCGGGCAAGATTCTGGCCCTGGAAATGGGTGGCAACAATCCGCTGATCGTGGAGCAGGTGGCTGATCTGGATGCCGCGGTGCATGACATCGTGCAGTCTGCGTTTGTCACCGCCGGGCAGCGCTGCACCTGTGCACGGCGTCTGTTCGTGCCGCAGGAGGCGTGGGGCGATGCGCTGCTTGATCGGCTGGTTGCTATCAGCGCGCGCCTGCGCGTTGGCCCACCCGATGCAGACCCGCAGCCTTTCATGGGTGCGGTGATCAGCGCAGCGGCGGCGGCCGGTTTGCTTGCCGCGCATGAGGGTCTGATCAAGGCCGGTGGCCAATCGCTGCTGGCTATGCGCCAGCTTGATCCCAACACCGGCTTTGTCACGCCGGGCATCGTTGATGTCACCGCGCTGGGTGATGCACTGCCCGATGAGGAGCATTTCGGGCCGCTGCTCAAGGTGGTGCGTTATGGCGACTTCGATGCCGCGCTGCGGATGGCCAACGCCACCCGTTTTGGTCTGTCAGCCGGTCTTATCAGTGATGATGCTGAACGCTACGCCGAGTTCTTGCACGGTATACGCGCCGGTATCGTCAACTGGAACCGGCCGATCACCGGCGCGGCAAGTTCGGCCCCATTTGGCGGCATAGGCGACTCTGGCAATCATCGCGCCAGCGCCTACTACGCCGCAGATTACTGTGCTTATCCGGTGGCTTCGATGGAGGCCGAGCGGGTCAGTCTGCCCGCCACTCTGAGCCCCGGCCTGGATTTTTTCGCATGAATGTCGAGCATTTTTTCTCCGCCCTGTGGGCCGACTACCTCAAGCACGCGCCATCGGCGGGCAGGATTCATCAGGTGCTGGGCGGCGGTCAGCCCATCGTCAACGATCACATTGCTTTGCGCAGCTTCAACACGCCGCAACTCGGGCTGGATGCGATGGAACCGGTGTTTGTGGCCATGGGCTACAGGCGTGGTGGCGAATATGTCTTCAAGGCCAAGAAGCTCAAAGCGCGCCATTACGAGCATGCCGATCCGCACGTGCCCAAGATTTTCATCAGTGAGCTGCTGCTGGAGCAATTCAGTGCCAGCCTGCAGCAGCAGGTCGCACGCCAGCTCAGGCAGATGGATGCTACAGCCGAGGCTGCCTTGCTGTATTCGGGGCGTCACTGGCGCTTGAGTCACGCCGATTATCAGGGGCTGTTGGCCGAGAGCGAATACGCCGCCTGGTTGTCGGCATTCGGTTTTCGCGCCAATCATTTCACGGTCAGCATCAACCAGTTGGCAGGTTATGACTCGGTGGCGCAGGTGAATGCGGCGCTCAAGCGGGAGGGTTTTGCCCTGAACAGTGCCGGTGGCGAGATCAAGGGCTCGCCGGCGGTCATGCTGGAGCAGTCGAGCACCCTGGCCGACCGCGTTGCGGTCGAGTTTGATGACGGTGAGTTCGCGATTCCGGCCTGTTTTTACGAGTTCGCCTACCGCTACCCGCAGGCCGATGGCAGCCTGTATCAGGGCTTTGTCGAGGCGTCGGCCGACAAGATTTTTGAAAGTACCCATGCCGGGGCCGACAAGGCCGGGTGAATGAGATGAACGCAACGCCCATGCTCAACTGGATCGCCGGTCGGCATGACGAGATGCTTGCCCGAACCATGCGGCTGGCCGAGATCAATTCAGGCAGTTTTCATGTCGAGGGCGTCAACCGGGTGGGCCAGCAACTGGCCGAGTGGATTGCGCCGCTGGCCGACACGCTGGAATTGGTCGAGGTGCCACCTTTTGCCGCCATCGATGATCACGGCGATGCCACACAGCGCCCGCTGGGCCGCGCGCTGATCGCCAGCAAGCGTGCCGATGCGCCGGTGCAGGTGGTGCTGTCCGGTCATCTGGATACGGTGTTCGCCAAGGATCACGCCTTTCAGTCGCTGAGCTGGCTGGACGAGCATCACCTCAACGGGCCGGGGGTGGCCGACCTCAAGGGTGGTTTGATGGTCATGCTGACCGCCTTGCAGGCGTTCGAAATGAGCGCGCAACGGGCGCGGCTGGGCTGGCAACTGGTGCTCAACCCGGACGAAGAGATCGGCTCGCAATCTTCAATGGCCTTGTTCGAGCGCGCCGCAAAGCGGGCTCAGTACGGCTTGCTGTACGAGCCGTGCATGGCGGACGGCACGCTGGCCGGGGCGCGCAAGGGTTCAGGCAATTTCACTGTGGTTGCGCGCGGCCGCGCCGCGCATGCCGGACGCGAACATCATCTCGGGCGCAATGCCATTCGGGCTTTGGCCGATGCGATCAGTGCGATCGATCAGCTCAACGGTCAGCGATGCGGTGTCACCTTCAATCCCGGTTTCATCCACGGCGGTGGAGCGGTCAATGTGGTGCCGGACACCGCTGTGGCGCGTTTCAATGTGCGCATGCAGCAGCCGCAGGATTGCGCGTGGTGCGAGCAGCAGATCGAGGCTGCATTGAGGCCAATCCGTCAGCGTGACGGCATTGCGCTGGAGCTGCATGGCGGTTTCACCCGTCCGCCCAAGCTCATGACCGCGCCGCTTGAGCACCTGTTTGAGCTGGCCCGCGCCTGTGCCGAACAGATCGATCTGGACTTGAACTGGGCGCCGACCGGTGGCTGTTGCGATGGCAATAATCTGGCCGCGCTGGGCGTGCCCAATATCGATACGCTGGGCGTGCAGGGTGGCAAGATTCACAGCGTGGATGAATACCTTGATGTACGCAGTCTGGTTCCGCGAGCCCAGCTCAGCGCGCTGTTGCTGGAGCGCCTGGCCGAGGCATGAAGATTCCCGAACTGCTTGCTGCGGCACTGCCGCAGGACTGTGTGACCACCGAGGCGTGGGCACTGCAAAGCTATGGCTGTGATCGCACCACCATCTGGCCCGCGCAAGCGGTTGCGGTGGTCCGGCCACGTCATATCGACGAGGTCCAGCGCTGTGTACAGCTGGCCAACGAGCACGGATTTGCGCTGGTGCCGTCAGGCGGACGGACCGGTTTGTCAGGGGGCGCTGTGGCCAGCAACGGCGAGGTGGTGTTGTCGCTGGAGCGCATGAATCGGATTGTCGATTTCGACCCGGTTGATGCCAGCGTGCGGGTCGAGGCCGGGGTGGTGACGGCGCAGCTGCAGGATTACGCGCGCGACAAGGGCCTGTACTATCCGGTGGATTTTGCCGCGGCCGGTTCCAGCCAGATCGGCGGCAACATCGCGACCAACGCCGGTGGCATCAAGGTCATACGCTACGGCATGACCCGCGACCGGGTGCGTGGCCTGAGTGTGGTCACCGGCAAGGGCGAGCGTCTGGAACTCAACCGCGGTTTGCTCAAGAACAACACCGGCTATGACTTCCGGCATCTGTTCGTGGGTTCGGAAGGCACCTTGGGGGTGATTTGCGAAGCCAACCTGGCGCTGGCTCCGGCACCGGCAGATCCGTTGGTGCTGGTGCTTGGTGTGCCGCGCTTTGCCGATGTGCTCGAAGTGCTGGCCAGCTTCCGGCAACGCTTTTCACTCAGCGCCTTCGAATGCTTTTCCGACAACGGCCTGCGTAAGGTCTGTGCGGCACATCAGCTGGCCCCCCCCTTGAGCACGCCCGCTGCCTACTATGCGCTGATTGAGGTGGATGAGTGCGACGGTGCAGCCGAGCAGGCGGTCGCGGCTTTCGAGTATTGCGTGGACCAGGGCTGGGTCAGTGATGGTGTGATCAGTCAGTCGCTGGGGCAGGCCGCGGAGCTGTGGAAGCTGCGCGAATACCTGTCGGAAACCCTGGCTGCGTGGACACCCTACAAAAACGATATCTCGGTCGCGGTCAGTCGATTGCCGGCTTTCCTGGTCGAGGCCGATGCACTGATGGCGGCGCGCTACCCGGACTGTGAAGTGGTCTGGTACGGGCATATCGGCGACGGCAATCTGCATCTGAACATTCTCAAACCCGAGCGCTGGTCGAAGGATGATTTTCTGTCCCGCTGCAGCGCCGTCACCGATGAACTGGGTGATCTGCTGGTGCGCCACGGCGGCAGCATTTCAGCCGAGCATGGCGTTGGCCTGCTCAAACGGGACTATCTGCACTACACCCGCAGCCCGGCCGAGATTGAGTTGATGCGTGGGATGAAAGCGCTGTTCGACCCCCGTGGCGTTTTGAATCCGGGCAAGCTCATCGGCTGATTTGTGGCTGGCCGTGGCGCTGCTGCGTGAGCATCCGGAAAATTCCGTTACGCTTGATTCGATTTTCGCTACAGGCTGGGTGCTGATGTTGATACGTGTGCTGGCGGTGGTCAGCTTGTTGTGTGGGTGGATGCCGCTGGCGGTGCCATCGGCATCGTTGGGCGCTGCTGAGCGTTTGGCGGCAGCCGTTCAGATTCAGACGGTGGCTGAGCGACCGTTGTCGGATCAGGGCGCCACAGCCTTCGCTGCCTTTCATGATCTGTTACGCCATAGCTTTCCGCGCGTTTGGGCCTTGCGCGAGGCCGTGCCGGATGCCGGCTATTCGGTGCTCTACCGTTGGCCAGGACAACAAGCCGACCTGGCTCCACTCATATTGCTTGCGCACATGGATGTCGTGCCGGTTGAAGCGGCAACGCAAGAAAGCTGGCGTCACCCTGCGTTTTCAGGCGCCATTGTCGAAGACGCCATCTGGGGCCGCGGCACCCTGGATAACAAGGCCAGCGTGCTGGCGCAGCTTGAAGCTGTCGATGCGCTGATGGCTGCCGGGTTCAGTCCGCGCCGGACCATTCTGCTGGCCCATGGCCATGACGAGGAGATCGATGGTCGCGGTGGCGCGGCCAAAATCGTCGAGTATCTTCAGGCCCGAAATGAAAACGCCTGGTTCACGCTGGATGAAGGTGGAGCGGTTACGCGCGACGTGATCGACAGCGTTGATAAGCCCGTCGCCACAATCATGGCCGGGGAAAAAGGTTATCTGTCTGTCCGGCTGCGTGCCTCTGGCACGGGCGGGCATAGTTCCACGCCGTCGCAGGACACGGCGATTTTTCGCCTGGCCAATGCCTTGAGCGCGTTGGAGGCTTCCCCCATGCCGCGTCGTCTGATCCCGGCGGTTGGTGGTTTGCTTGATGCGTTGGCACCTGAAATGCCCTGGCCGGCTCGTTTCTTGATCAACAACCGCTGGTTGTTCGAGTCGATTCTGCTGGGGCAGTTGGAAAAATCGCCGACGACGGCGGCGTTGTTGCGGACCACCATGGCGCCAACCCTGTTGCAGGCCGGGGTCAAGGACAACGTGCTGCCCAATCACGCTGAAGCGGTGCTGAACTTTCGTCTGTTGCCTGGCGACACGGTTGATGATGTGCTTGAACACATCACCACAAGCATCGCCGATGAGCAGATCTCAGTGAGCGTTGAGCCCGGTTTTTTCTCCGAGGCACCGCCATTGTCTGACGTTGATTCGGACGCCATGCAGGTTTTGCGTGAAGCGGTCAGTACAAGCTTCCCGGAAGCCCTGGTGGCGACCGGCATTGTGCTGGCAACGACGGATAATCGCCACTATGCACCGGTGCGCGAGAACGGTTACTACTTTGCGCCGTTTTCCTACACCCCGGAAACCGCAACACAGATTCATGGTATCGATGAGCACATCGGCGTCCAGGAATACCTGCGCATGATCGAGTTTTACCAAACCTTACTGCGTCTCGCTGCCGGCTGAAATGTGCTCGGCATAAATGGCATTCAGGCCCTCGCGCAGGCTGGTGATCCTGAAGTCCGGAAAACGCTGTTTGAACTTGTCGGATACGAACAGGTTGTCGACTTCGTAACGCGGCAGTAATTCTGCGGCATCGCGAATCTGTCGGTTGAAAATACCGGCCAGTTTGAGCTGCCAGCGCTTGACCACCTGGTAGCGCACAGGCATGTCGAAGATGCTGGCAGCCAGTTCGATGAGCTGCCTGTAAGTCAGGCGTGTGTCGTGGCAGGGCAGGTGCCAGGTTTGCCCGTAGGCATCGTCGGTATTGCCCAGCTGGGCCATCGCGCGACTGGCATCCGGGGTATAGATCAGGCTGCGCAGGGTGTCATCGCGCAGGAACACTTTGGCGCTTTTGCCGGCCTTTAGCGGATCAATAATGGTGCTGTTGGTGATGCTTTGAGTGAGGCCGGGGCCGTAGAACTCCGGCGCCCTGCAGATCAATGCCTCAATGCGGCCGGCATGCATCGCATCGAGCAGTTGCATGGCGATCTTCGCGCGTACGCGGCCCTTTTCGCCATACGGCTCAAATGCAGTGTCTTCGGTTTGCGGTGTAGAGGTTTGCGGGTACATGTAAGTGTTGTCGAAAAACACCAACCGTGTTCTGTGTGTCGCACAGGCTTCAATCACGTTGTGCATGAGCAGCGGCCATTGCGCCACCCACCGCTGCGTGTCCATGGGCAGGCCCGCGGTCAGATAGACGGTGTGAGACCCGGCCACAGCGTCCAGGGTTTGTTGAGCATCGAGCAGATCAGCCCTGTGCAATTGATCGTCCGCGTGAACCTTGCGTGGGTTACGGCTGACCAGACGCAGTTGATCGCGATTGAGGTGCTTGAGTGCGACGGCCAGCTCGCGGCCGATCTGCCCGCTGGCACCGAGGATGGTTTGCATGCGTGGGCGTCCCGAGTCCGTCTTTAAACCAAAAAACAGAGCCTACGCTATCCCGGCTTTTCCAGTGCGGATCTTGATGGATGTGCGGCAAGGCGGGGCGAACAGAGACCCTATTCGCTAACGATAGTGAGAATTGTTCGCGATCGTAATATACTTGCGACAAATATGCGTGGTCCGCGCTTGCGGCGAGCGCAAGCCGGTCAAGCCTTTGACCATCCGGATTTACCAGGGGAAAAGAGTTGAAAAAGTCATGCCAGGAAGCGCGCGCACTGCTGTGTGAGCGTACCCACGGAGTGCTGGCCACCATGTCGGTAGCCTTGCCGGGGTATCCGCTGGGTTCGTTGACACCGTATGTGCTTAACGACCAAGGACTGCCCGTTATTCTGATTTCAGAGATTGCCCAGCACACGGCCAATCTGAAACAGGATCCACGTTGCAGCCTGACCATCATCCAACAGGACAAAGGTGAGGTGCAGGCGCACGGGCGCCTCTCCGTCTTGGCCGACGCGCGGCCGCTGAATGCCGAGGAAAGTGAGGCAGCAGCAGCCCGGTATATGCGTTTTTTCCCGGAAGCTCAGGGCTATCTCAAAACCCACGATTTCAATTTTTGGGTGCTGCAGCCGGTCCGCCTGCGTTACATCGGTGGCTTCGGCAACATCCACTGGATGGAGCCAGACGAGCTGCTGCAAGCCAATCCGTTCGCCGGGCGGGGTGAAGATGCGGCCTGCACGCACATGAATAACGACCACGCCGATGCCATTGCAAGCTATTGCCGGTTTGCCGGGATCGACTGCGCTGGACATACGCCACAGATGGTCGGCGTTGATGCAGAAGCGCTTTATCTGCGCATTGGTCGCCAGGTGGAGCGCCTGGCGTTCAAACAGCCCATCGACAGCATGGATGGGTTGCGTCAGGAAACCATTGCCATGTGCAAACCGGACTATTGGGCCAAGCCCAGCGCGGCATAAGGGGACTATTGTGATGACCCGGCCGGTCTTGAGTTCATCCGTTTTGTGCTGCAGTGGGCTGTTGTGTCTGCTGGCGCCCTGGTATGCGCTGGCTCAGGGCACGGAAACGCCAGCGACGTCATCCGACACTGAAGTGCCCATCATCGAATTGCCGGAAACGCGCAACGCGCCAAGCGCAGTGGCGCTGGATCCGGTTGTCGTGACAGGGACACGCACCGAGCATCGGCTGTCGGACAGCCCGGTGGAAGTTCAGGTGATTACCGCACAGGACATCGCCCGAACCGGCGCGCGAGATCTGGCTGAGCTGCTCGAGCGCGAGGGCTCTGTGCATGTTACCCGCGCTGCCGGGCGTGGCAGTACGATCGAAATTCAGGGGCTGTCGTCCGAGCATGTGCTCATCCTGATCAACGGGCGTCGCTTGATTGGGCGGGTCAATGGCGCCATCGACCTGAGCCGCATCCGGGTGGCCGAAATCCAGCGGGTGGAGATCGTCAAAGGTGCAACCTCGGCGCTGTACGGATCAGACGCTCTGGGCGGCGTGGTCAACATCATCACCCGCAAAGGCGCCGAGCCGTTGACATTCACTTTGCGTGGCAGCGAGCGGGGTGACGCCGACATGTTTGCCTATGCTGGCTGGGCAGGCCGCGATGCTGGCGTGCAGGCCAGCGGCGGGCTCAGCCGGGTGCAGGCGTTTGACCGCGATCGATCAACACCCAGCGAGGACGGTGTCGACAGCGAAGCTGGTTTCTTCTCGCTCAGTGGTGATTGGCAAATGTCCCGCCGGGCCAATCTGGGGGCGCACTTCGCCTATTCTCTGGAGGATACGGAGCGGCTGGACGGTGCGACCCAAGCGGGCCTGTTCGAAACCCGCAAACGCATTGAAGAGGTCCGCGGTGGTTTGTCACCCGAGTTTGAGCTGGGTGACGCCACAACACTGAAAACGGATCTCTACTATCACCGTTACTTCGATCAGTACCTGCAGCAAAGCGTGAATTCAAACGCGACCACTGCGGATGAAGAAACCATCGATCAGATCGTGGCTGGCAGCGCGCAGATTGATCATCAGCTTGAAGATCACCGCATCGCCCTGGGGCTGGATTTGCAAACCGAGCGCCTGCAAGCCGATCGCATTGATGAGACGGCGGAGCGCGACCGGGTCGCCGTGTTTGTGCAGGACGAGTGGAACTTGCCCATGCTCGGTTTGACCATCGTGCCTGGCCTGCGCTTTGACGATGATTCGCAATTTGGTCATGCGACCACCCCCAAAATCGCAGTGCGCTATGACCTCACCAGCAACTGGATGCTGCGTGCCGGATGGGGCGAAGGCTTTCGGGCGCCGGACTTCAAGCAGTTGCTGCTGCGCTTTGACAACCCTGCCGTGGGTTATCGGGTTGAGGGCAACCCGGCCTTGCGTCCGGAACGTAGCCGCGGCTTTAACCTGAGCACGACCTGGTACGCCAGCACGACATCAAGTCTGCATGTCAGCGCCTATCACCAGGATGTGGATGACCTGATTCAGGTGGAGCAAACCACCTCGGATACCGATGCTGGCGTGGTGTTCACCTACAACAATGTGGCGTCGGCCCGTTTAAGCGGTGTTGATTTGCACACCCAATGGCACCCCATCGCGCCGCTGCAGTTGAAGTTGGGCTATGGCTACTTGCGCAGCCGCGACCGTGATACCGGTGAGCGCTTGAGCGGGCGACCGGCGCATCGCGCCAACCTGGCCGTTTACTGGATGCAGACGCACTACGCCATTGGCCTGCGCGGCGTTTGGGTGGGTGACCGGGAATTCACCGCAGAAGTGAACACAGGGCCACCGACAGCTGCTGGTCGGGCAGACCCTTACACCCTGTTTGATCTGCGCTTTGACTGGACTAAATGGCGATGGGCTGATCTTGCCGTGGGTCTCGACAATCTGCTGGATGAAGGGGATTCCACTTACCTGCCGATTGCCCCGCGCACGGCTTACCTCGAACTGAAACGGACGTTCTGATGACCGATCTGCATAAATCCTGGTTCAGCGGTGCGCCCCTTTGTGCCGCCGCGCTGGTGCTCAGCGCCTGTGCGGGCGATATCAGCCCGTCGGCCGCGCTCGGCGATGATGATCAGCAGGCCTGTTCGGCGATCTCAATCAGCGCACTAGAAGACAAGAGTGCTTTTCTTGTTGAAGCCAATGCCAGCGACGATGACGCATGGGTGTACTTCGACATGGACAACGCCGAAGAGGTGTCCGAGAACGACAGCACAAAAGTCTGGGACCTTGCGTTTCGACGCTTTCTGGTGCGCTCGAATGGTGGTGAGGGTGGCCCGGATACCGTGGCGGTCGCGTTCACTCAAGGCAGCGGCGCCAGCTTTGACAGCGTCGCCCAACCGGCCGATGACGGTTCTACAGATGGCAGCGGCCAGTTCCGCCAGGACGGCCCAGACCCTGATCCTGAGGGCGGCAACAATGATGGCAACGGGCACGTTCTGAACAGCTACCCGGTGGACCCAGATCACGGGCTGTCGGAAGCCGTTGTCGATGGCTGGCCTGTGTATGACGATCAAAGTCACCGCCTGTCGCCACGGCCTGAAACTATCTTCACTGTCCGCAGCAGTGCCGGGACGTATTACAAGGTCGAATTTCTTGGTTATTACAGCAGCGCCCATGGCGGCGCGGGCTATCCGCAATTCAAGTATGCCAATCATGCCAGCGGCTGGAGCACCGATGAGATCGCTTTGGGCGCAAGTGGCTGTGGCGACGACGTGGTGATTCCCACGGTTGAGGTTGAGCAGGACGATGAGATTTACACCGTGCAGGTCAACGCATCAGCTGAAGACAGCTGGATCTACCTCAATCTGGGCAGTTTGGATCAGCGTGTCTACGCCAACGACGACGAGGCTGCCTTAAGCCTTGATTGGGACATCGCCTTCAAGCGCACCGATATCATGCTTAATGGGGGTTCCAGCGGTCCGGGTGCAGCTGGCGCTCACGACCTACTCAATGGCACTTTCGGAGAGAGAACCGAGCCGCCTGCAGAGGGCGGTGTCGAGATCCCGCAAGGTGTTTTGCTGCCCATTCCCACCACGGTTGTGTATCACCAAGATGGACGCAGCCTGGCAATGACCAGCCAGCCGCCGCGCTCCGCCGGTGATGATGATGGTGACTTGCTTGGTGACTTCGGCTGGTACAACTACGCGGGTTTCAGCTCAGGCTTTCTCGACCACACTATTCGTCCGCGCAGCGCGACCTACGTGGTGCGCGCTGCGGATGGCCAGACTTACTACGAAGTCGAATTCTTCCAGTATTACCTGACGCTGGATGAGCAGGAGATTGCCGGCTACATCGCCTTTCGTATGCGCGTGCTTTAATCGACGGTTGGTGCGTCTGGCGTGTTCCCGGCGTACCACTGACTGAACTGCTCCAAGGTGCCCAGCCAAGGTTCCACACCAGCCCAGTCCGGACGGCTGGCCTGCATAAAAGCCTTATTGTGGTCGGTCAATTGTTTGGCCGCCTGAGCTTCCAGCGCACAAGTTTGTCGTGCCGTGTCGTTGGCGCTGCCGCGCAGTTGCAGCTGGGCCTGACGGATCTGCTCAATTTGAGCCTCGGGCAGGCCCAGTGCACGCATCTGGGCGAGTTCCTGTTCCAGCTCATCTGGCGCTACGGTGGCGCCGCGAATGCCTTCGGCCACTTCGTTTTCGCATGCGGCCTGGCTGCGCGGCGGCGGGGTGGCTTGAGCGGCTGAGTCTGCGGTCTGTTGCAGGGCGTCTGCGGCGTTGTAAATGCGTGTTTCGTGGGATCGGAAACGTTCAACGCTGTAGCCGTGATTCTGCAGATAGGCGCGCTCTTTTTCCGCATAGGCACGCGGCAGATCCTGATAGGCACCTGCATTGCGTCGCATATCGTTCTGCATATGCGCCAGGGCGATGCGGTGCTGCAGCCATTGTTTGACATCCTGGCTGCTTAAGCCGGGCTCGCTGGCCGTGGCGTTTGTCATCCACATGCTGCTCAAGCTGAGGATGACGGCGATGATGAAGTGATGGCGGATCATGATGGGATGTCCTGATCAATTATCCAGTCTGGCCAACAACGATCTTTGATCGCGCGATATTTTTCCAGATGCGAGGGTGGGCGTGCGGTCCTGAACACCGATTCAAGCCAGGCATCGTATGAATAACGGCCCAATTCGCGTTTGCGCGTGCTGCCGGCATTCCCCGGCAGGCTGCGCAAAAGATGAAACGGCTTGGCTTGTACAGCACTGTGTGCCGGCAGTGTGACCACGCCGGTTACGTCACCAGCAGGGTGAAAATCGTCATCCGCGCGGTAGAACACGGGCATGCGCCATACCGTGATTTGATCGGCCTCTATGCTGGCTGGCTCCGCGGCAGCGATCCACAGATCAGTGGGTACATAGAAGCTTGTGTGGCTCTCCAGCAACTCGGCCGTGACACCTGCGCGCGCCTGGATTGTGCTTGGGTCAATGCGGTCAAGTGCGACGAACCGACGCGCCGGATCAGCGCCCAGCGACAAACTCAATGAGATGCTCTGGCCATCGTTGTCGACTGAGGCCGCAGCGTTCTTGGCTGGTTCTCCGCTGCGGACAAGAGTGATCGCATAGGGGTGCTGAGTCGGGGTTTCGCACTGCATGGGTGCCAGATAAACACGGCTGATCAGGACTGCAAACAACGCCGCAGTGATACCGGTGGCAGCGCCGCATTCAAGCCAGCCCAACCGTTTACGCCACACCGCGATCGGTGCGAACACCAGGCTGAAAATAAACAGCAACCAGAGCAGCAGAGTGACACTTTTTTCAAAAACACTGGTGCCCGTGAGCACGATCAGCAGCAGCGCGATGGTGCCGCGTCTGAGCCAGCGGCTGCGAGCAGAAGAGGTCGATGTTTGAGGATCAGTGCGGAACATGATGACTTGCGTGCTGCGGCGAGCCGATCGCTTGACCGGCTTGCCGCAGCGGGTTGCGCCAAGGCCTACCGGGTCGTACCGCTCTGCAGATACTGCCCCACGGCGGTGAGCACCGCTTCCCACTCGGCCGGTGCAATGGTGTCGACCGGATCATTGCCGAAGCGCACGCCAACCATGTTCAGTGAGGGCGCCACGCTGACCCGCTGATGGCCGTAACCCGCGGCAGTGTAGTTGCCGGATTCGACACCACCCCAGTGCGGCCACATGTAGCCGCGCGGACCGCCGCCGTTGTCCTTGTCGTAGTTGTGCGAGGCCGCGACCCAGGCTTCGGGCACGATCTGCTTGCCGTCGATGCTGCGTCCGCCGTTGCGGAAGATTTCGCCAAACCGCAGCATGTCGCGCGGTGTGGCCATCAGGCCCATCGAGGCGAAGGTGTTGCCCAGACGGTCGATCATGACCAGGGCATCGTCCTGCATGCCGGCCGGTTGCCAGATTTTCTCCGCAAGAATTTCGGCGTAGGGCCGCGCGTAGACGTTCTCCAGCAACCACGCCAGCATCTGTGCGTCACCGCTGTTGTAACGGTAGTGGTCGCCGGTTGGCGAGACCCGGGTCAGGCGCAGCAGGTATTCATCACGGGTCATGCCATACAGGCCATTGGAGTGAAAATCTGCGCCCATCAGGACCAGCTGTTCGGGCTGGTGCACCGGCACGTCGACCCAGTAAGTGCCGGATTCCATCTGCAGCAGATCTTCCACGCTGACCCCTTCCCACACCGTGCCGCTGGCGTCCGGAATGTATTTGGTGATGGGGTCATAGATGGAGTCGACCAGGCCTTCGGCCACGGCAATGCCGACCAGCGCGGTGGTGACCGATTTGGTCACCGACCACATGTGGGCGCGGGTGTTGTCATTGAAGCCGTTCTGGTAGTCCTCGTAGATGAACTGGCCGTTGTGCATGAAGGCGATGGCGTTGGTCGAGCCGCTTTTCATGTACTCGGCCACGCTGCGGGTGCGGCCATTGATCTCGTAGGTCAGCTGGCTCAGATCCACCGGCGCGGCGGGCAGGTCGGGCGAGGCCGGGTTGGCTTTGACCACCTGGGTCGGGAGGATCACGATCACCGTGGTGGCATCCACCGGCAGTAGCAGGATCGAAACCTCGCCATCCATGCTGTCCTGCAGCAGGCGCAGCGGCTGGCCACCGTCCAGCAGCAGGTTGGCGCGGGCTTGCAGCAGGTCCATCAAAGGCCCCATGCCAGGGGTGAATTCATGCGGGGTGGGGTACAGGCGGCCCAGATGCATGGCCACCACATCACCCAGGCCATCGGGCAGGGTGGTGAGGGATTCGATGATCTTGGCCGGGTCGCTGGGCAGCGAATAGAGCCCGGCGCGCTCGACCATATGGGCCAGTTCCTCGACCAGGATCACCCCTTCGTTGGGTGGATCCGAGGGCGGATCGTCGGCGTCACGCGCGCTGCTTTGGTTATCGACAACCCCGCCCTGGCAGGCGGCGAGTAGCAAAGTTGTGGCGCACAGGCTGGCAAGACCACGCCAATGGGCTGGTTTCATCAAAGGTCTCCTCGGATGTGTTTGTTTACGCTGTTATGCGTTTGATGGTGTCACACAAAAGCGACGCTGAACGTCGCAAATTTGTTGACTACACGATCCGGGCAGACGTTTGGTTTCAAGCCGTGGTGCGTGTTTTACGCGCCGGCGAACAGAAAGGCTTCGGCTGATGAGCTGCTGCGCAGTCGGTGCCCCTCACCCGGGGCCATGGGCGCAGGCGGTTCCTGATCAAGCAAATGGGCTGCGCGGATGCGTCCTTCATGGGCCCAGTAGGGCGCATAAACATGGATTTCGTCTTCTGGTACTTCGATGAAGCGGATACGGCCTTCGATCATCAATGGCAGGTGCATCAGCCAAGCGCTTGGGGTTTCGTCAAATCCCAGTGCCTGAGCCATGACGCCACAGCTTTGCCACCAGGCACAGGCCGCACCGAACTTGATGATTGAGGTGGTGGTGGCCGGATGGCGCACGCCAAAGGCTTCGCGCCCTTTCTTGCTGCGCGGTATCAGATAAATTCCGCGCAGCGGGGTGCTGCCGCCGCGTTTGGTTGGCTTGCGCTGGACTTGCGCCTGTTGGTCGGCGGCATCTTTTTGCTGATCCAACTCGCTCTGAATCTGACGCGCTTCGTCGAGCGAGGCGGCGTAACGCTGAACCAGCTTGCCATCAATGTACTTGCTGGCGCGGACAAGCTTGCCCCAGTTGGGGTGTTGGGCGATTCCCATGTGTTGACGTGCACAGTGCGAATGAATGGAGTGCGCTTGGCACTGCAATAGATTGCTGCTGTGCCGAAAGCGCTAAGCTTGTAAAACGATACTATCGAAAACGATAGTTGTCACAGGGCGCGGTTCAATGGCCGACCTGGCGCAGCAGGAAAGCAGGCCTGACGAGACGCACCAGCAGTGGCAGCACGATCAGCGCGCAGACCATGTTGATGGCCATGATGGCGATGATCAGGACACCCATGTCGGCGACGAACTTGAGCCCCGACAGCAGGCACAGCGGTAGCAGCGACAGCGCCACGATGCTGGCGGTGAAGGCGATGGCGCGGCCGCTGGTGTTGAGGGCGCGGATCAGGGCGCCGTCCAGGCTGTGCCCGGCGGCGACCTCGTTACCGATCCGCGAGATCAGGTAGATGCCGTAGTCAATGCCCACACCCAGGCCGATTGCGGCGACGATCATGGAGTTCACGTCGAGCCCGACGCCGAGCACATGCATGCAGGCGATCATGCACAGGTGGGCGAGATTGACCGGTGCCAGCAACAGCAAGCCGGCCATCAGGGAGCGGAAGGCCAGGCTGGCCAGTACCACGATGGCCAGGTTGAGCAGACCCACGACCACATGGTGATAGCGCTCGATGATGCGGTTGATGGCTTCCTGAATGGCGATGGTGCCGGTGCCCAGGCGAACCCGGAAGTCGGGGTGTTCGATGCCCACGGCCGAAACCGCCGCATGAGCCGCCGCCAGCGCGGCATCCACGGTGGCCTGGGTGTTGTCGGCGTACCACAGCGAAACCGTGGCGTGCTGCAGATCATCCGAGACCACATGGCTGTAGGCGGTGGAGCTGGCCCCCATCATCGCGCCCACGGCGGCGGCGTTGAGGGCGCGCTCGCGCGGATCCAGTGGCAGCCAGCGCGGGTCGCCGCCATTGAACAGACGATTGACCTCGGACAGGTAGTCGGCGAACGACAGGCTGGCGCGTGGCGCCGCGGCGCTGTTCTCCATGTGCTGCTGCAAGGCCTGCATGACATGCACTGCATCCACGCTGGTCGAGGTCCAGGCCGGTTTGTCCGGTTCACGTGCCTCCAGCACGATCTCCAGCGTGTTGGCGCCGGGAAAGTCGGCATTGATGGCGCGGATTGCGGTGTTGTATTCGGAACTCTGGTGCAGCAGGTTGCTGCCCGGCACCGGATTGCCGATGCGAATCTGCGCGGCGGTCCACCACGCACTCAGGCTGAGCACGATCAGCCCCAGCAGCAAGGCGTGGCGCCCGCGACCGGTCAGTACCCGGCCCAGCACGCCGAGCATGCGGGGGGGCGACTGATGTGTCTGATGTCTGCGTCCGGGGGCAGGCAGCACGGCCAGCAGCGGGGCCATCATCAGCACGCCGGTGGGGATCAGCCACAATGCCCAGAAGCCACAGAAAATGGCATGGCTGACCATTGCCGGTATGGGGGCGGCAATGACCACGGCGATACCCAGCACGTCGGTGATGATCGACAGCAAAGACGGTTGGGCCATCAGCTCGAAGGTGCGCTGGGCCGCGGCGCGCCGGCCCAAGCCGTCATCCAGACATTCCAGATAGCGGGCGCTGTATTGCACGCCGTGCGAGAACGAACGCGCGATCAGCAACAGCGGCACGATCAGCAGCAGGGGTTCGATTGCGATGCCCAGATGGCCGACGAAGCCAAAGGCCCAGATCGCGGCGGTTGCCGAGCTGATCACCGGCGCGAGCACGCCGATCAGGCTCCGCGTGGCCAGCCACAGCGCCACGATCAGTATGCCGATGGTGATCGCCGCAATACCGGCCATCTCCCATTCGTAGCGGTAGACCCAGCCGATCAAGGCCGGGCGACCGGCCAGATGCACCGCGTGCTGTTCGTCGCGAGCGGCGTCCACCAGTCCCTGGACGTACTCAAAGGCCTCGCCCCAGTCGACCTGATGTTCGATGAAGGTGGCCCGGATCAGGGTGGCGCTGTGATCTGCCGAAATCAGGAATTGACGCACGTTGGGTGATTGCTCCACGCGTTGGCGGATCTGCGCGATCTCTGCGGCGCTGGCCGGTCTGGCGTCGTCCATCAGCGGGCGCATGTCGACGCCGTAGGCGGTGGCTTGCGAGTAGCGTGCTTTTTCGGTGGCGATGGACACGACCTGAGCGTGATCCACCCCGGGCGCGAGGTCGATGTCGCGGGTCAGTTGCCAGACCTTGCCCAGGGTCTGCGGGTTGTAGATGTCGCCGTCGCGGCGTTTGACCACCACGGTCATGGTCAACGGGCTGCCGAAACTGGGGTGATCGCGATAGACCTGAATCAGCGGGTCATCGGTCGGCAACAGGTCATTGAATATGGTGCGCAGCTCGACGCCAGGCAGGCCGGCAGCAAAGCCGGCGGTGATCACGGCGAACACGGCCAGGCTGGCGCGGGGGCGCTGCAAAAGGGCGCGCGCCAGGGCCGCCAGCAGACGCGCTCTGCTCACACACGCCCCAGGCGTTGCAAGGCTTGCTGGGTCAGATAGGCATCATAGATATCGGGGTTGTTGGCCCCGCTGAAATGAAAGTCTTCCAGCTGGCGCACCTGCTCCATGCGGGTGACCTTGCCGGTCTGAATGTCGGAGGCAATCACCTGGGTCCAGCTCCAGTAGGGATGCTGGCCGTCCATCACGGTTTTGTCGCCGGCCTCGTACAGCGAGTAGGCCCCGTCAAAGGAACGGTAGGGTTCGCCGCGACGGTCGTAGGTGACCATGCCGATCAGGGCCTGATTGCGGGCATCGAACCACAGGCGTTTTTTCGAGATCGGGGCGCGGGCGAAGCCGGTCGGTTCACATTCGATGACGATGGCTTCCGGCACCAGTTCGACCTTGGTGTCCCAGAAGCTCTGGTCTAGAGCGCCACCGTGGCTGCCATGTTCCCAGTTGTCGTGTGCCGCATTGAAGTTGCCGGACAGGCCGGCCAGAAACGGCCCGCGCCCGACGATGCGGAAGTTGCCCCAGGTGCCCATGGGGTCGCCGGCGCCCCAGGCATCAGACAGATACAGCGTGGTTTTGGGCAGCAGCGGTTCGAAGCGCTGGCTGGTTGGAAACTGGCGAATGCGCCGGAACTCGGGCACGTAGCCATAGAGCAGGGGGAACTTGTTCTGATCGTAGTCCCAGATGTTAAGGAAGCTGGTGCCGCGAAAATTGAACGGTTCGAGAAAGAACACCGATTGAAAGCGCAGCTTGTCCTGGTGCTCCGGCCAGTAGGGTTTGGGCTCCATGGAGACCCGCGCCACGGTGTTGAGCTCGGCCCAGCCGCCGTTGTATTCGAAGCTGATGCGCCCGTCGAGATCCACGTTGTAGATCTTGATGGCGTAGAAGCTGGCGTCATGCCGGCCCCAGCTGAGCACCTGTGAGGCGTACAGGTGGCGGGCTTCGGTGGGATCGGGGAAGGGCGTGCCACCGATCCACGGCTGGCCGTCGGCAGTGACCACATTGCCGTTGGCGTCAAAGCGCGCCTTGCCGGCATTGCGCAGGGTCGCCTCGACATATTCCCAGGGTGACAGACGGTAGGGGTCGGTGGTGGTCGGGACCACCGTCAGGGTGCGACCGTGGTCGCGAATCTGCTGGTAGCGAATGGGCTCAAGCAGGTCCTTAACCTGTTCCACGTTACTCGCGTCGATCACATCGCCAGTGCTGATCTTGCCGCCGCTGTAGTTGTCGATGGACAGCAACTCCTCAGGATAGGCGCCGCGGATGTCGCCGTCCTCGGCCATCGCCGCCCAAAGCGGTTTGAGCACGCCGGTGGCCAGCGTGCCCAGAGCGGCATCGCGAAGGAATTTGCGCCGGCTGTAGCCGCGGTCAAAGCGCCGGATATGCATGACGAGGGAGTCCCGGTGTGAGCAACCCCACCATGCTGCCCCGCCGGGTTGGGTAAAAGACCTAACGATGGTTAGGTCACGCCCCTATCCCCCGGCCAGTAGCTTATCGACGCAAGTTCGGGGCGTTTTATCCGGCGCCCGCAAACAATCGAATAAAACAATGCAACGTCGGGCGGCCTTCGGGTCGTTACGAGGAGACCACAATATGGCAGCGGCAGATCAGGGTAAGAACCTCGGACCCGGGCTGGAATCTATGCGATTCCGGGTGGCGGCATGGGTCATGCGCCACCGCGCAGCGATGGCCCTGATATTCCTGCTTGTGACGGTTGGGTTCGCCGTGGGTTTGCCTGGGCTGACCATCAAAACGGTGTTCTCCGATCTGCTGCCTGCCGATGATCCGTTCGTTCAGGTCTACAAGGATCACAACAACTTCGGCAATCCGCTCACCGTGACGGTGATGATCAAGAACACCCAGGGTGATATCTACAATCACGATACCTTGTCCAAGGTGTGGCAGTTCACCCGCGATATCGACCTGGTTGAAGGTATCAACCATGACAGCCTGATCTCGATCGCCACGGAAAAGGCCCGCTACGCCGAAGCCACACCCTACGGCGTGGACATGCGCCCGATCATGGAAGATTCGGTACCGACCGATCCGGCCGAGATCAAGGACTTCCGGCGCCGGGTTGAGCAAAGTCCCAATGTGCGCACCTTCTATGTGTCCGGTGATGAAAGCGCCACGCTGATCACCGCGGCCTTTCTGGAGAATCTGCTCGACTACGGTGTGGTGTTCCGTGAGGTGCAGGCGCTGGCTGACCAGTACCGCGACGAGCACCACGAAATTCATGTGGTGGGCCAGCCGATCCTGACCGGCTGGGTGTACAAGCTGCAGCAGCAGACCTACACCATTTTCGCCATCACCCTGGGCGCATTGGCGCTGGCGCTGGCGCTGTACATGCGCAATGTGGCTGGCACCCTGACGCCGATCATCTGCTCTTCGGTGGCGGCGATCTGGGGGTTCGGGCTGGTCGGCTGGCTCAAGTCACCGATTGAACCGCTGCTGATGATCGTGCCGTTGCTGCTGATCGCGCGATCGTTCTCGCATTGTGTGCAGTTCTCTGAGCGTTTCTACGAGATCTACGCCGAGATCGGCAACAAGCAAAAGGCTGCCGAGGTCACCATGGCGGCCATGATGGCGCCGTCGATTCTGGGCGTGATTACCGATGCGCTGGGCATTTTCTTCATCGCCATCGCACCGATTCCAGCAATGGAACGCTTCGCCCTGTTCTGCGGCTTCTGGGCCCTGTGCATCGTCCCGACCGGGGTCTTTTTGATCGCCATCGTGCTGTCTTACCTGCCGTCACCGCGCAACATCGAGCGCATCGTGGCCGAGGACAACACCGGCTTTCATGCGGTGCAAAAGCGCGTGCTGGGACGCATTGCCAAGCTGTGCTTCGGACCCACCGCACGCATCACCACCGTGGTCGTGGTGGTGGTGGGGGCAGGGGCGGTGTATCTGGCCTCGCAGATCAAGATCGGCAATCCGGTGGAAGGCAGCAATCTGCTGTGGGAGGACTCCGAATTCAACACCGGGATTCGCGCCATCAACGCCCACTTTCCCGGGGTCAACACCCTGGAGCTGATCCTCGAAGCCAAGACCCGCGACATCAACAACCGCATCGCCCGCACGCCCGAAGTGGTGCAGGCCTCGCTGCAGCTGCAGGCCCTGGTCGAAGCGGATGAAACCATGCCGCCGCGCGCCACGTTGTCGTTCGCCGACTACATGATGGAGGGCAACCGCCTGTTCTCCGGCGGCGATCCCAAGTGGTACCCGCTGGACATGTCCGCACGCGCCGTGGCGGCAGCATCCAACGCCATCACCTTCGGCACCAACCCGGTCAATTTCTCGCACATCACCGATTTCGAGTTCCAGAACTCGACCGTGTCGCTGTGGTACAAGGACAACAAGCAGGAAACCGTGGATGCGGCACTGGCCAGCGCGCAGCGTGCGGTCGATATTGTCGGCGCCGAACACGAGAATTTCCGCGTGCGCCTGGCCAGCGGCAACATCGCCCTGCAGCAGGCCATGAACCTGGTGGTAAATCGCTACCACTGGCTGATTCTTGGGCTGCTCAACTGCGCCATCTTCTTCATTTGCTGGTACGCCTACCGCTCGATCGCCGCAGCGATCATCGTGCTCATCCCGGTCAACCTGTCCAACTTCCTGCTCACCGCGACCATGCACGTGATGGGCATCGGGCTGGACATCAACTCGGTCATGGTGGCCGTGCTCGGGGTTGGTGTGGGTATCGACTACGGCATTTATCTGCTCTCTCGCATCTGCGAGGAGTACACCGCTCAGGGCCATGACTGGGGTAAAGCGATCACCGAGTCACTGACCACAACCGGGAAGGCCATCTTGTTCACGGCCACGATCATGCTGATCGGCATTCTCCCGTGGTACGTGCTCTCTGATCTCAAGTTCATGGCTGACATGGGGCTGCTGCTGGTGGCAATCATGCTGATCAACATGGTGCTGGCGCTGGTTGTTCTGCCGCTGCTGATCTGGTTGATGAAGCCCCGTTTTGCCGCGCGTGACGATCTGATGGTGGGCGAAAGCATCGACCTGTCGCAGTTCAAGGACGTTGAAAAAGATCCCGGCTTCACGCGTGGCCAGGCTGCGATGAGCCCCGCCGGGGCTCCGGCGTAAACCCACGCCAGCCTAGCGCTTAATTTCCAGGAAAGGAGACACACTATGAGAGTTCGCAAATACGATTTCGACTACGGTCGCCGCAAACTGATGCAGAACGCGGCGCTGGGGTTGGGCGCAGGCGTGCTGGCACCGCTGGACAAGGTTTTTGCCGCCGAGCAGACCCTGGAAAGGGCCTACCCGGAAGAGCTGCTGTCGATCGAGAACTACACCAAGGGCAAGATCAGCACCGGTGACATCATCGATGCCGGTAATGTCGATCTGGTCAAGGAACTGTTCGACCCGATCGTGTACGACCAGATCAAGAATGTTGGTCGCAAGATCAAGATCAAGGCCACCGAAACCGATTTCCGCAAGTTCTTCCCGCACGAGTACTACGAGCAGACCCTGCGCAACATGGCCGATGGCGTGACCGCGCAGTGGGACGCCAACGGCAACGTGATCAACAACAAGGGTGAGAACTGGCGCGGTGGTCTGCCGTTCCCCAACGCCAAGACCGGCGAAGAATTCCAAGCCAATCTGGCCATGGCCTGGGGGCGCAACGATTACAACCAGTACGCGGTCAACGACACGGTGTTCAATCCGGATGGTTCGCAGGCCTACAGCTATGATCTGGTGTGGGCCGAACTCCAGGTGCAGGGCCGTAGCGACGGCAAGGTGTTTGATGATCGCGACGATCTGTTGCGTCTGCAAACCGTGCTGTTCACCGCCACCCAGGATGTGGCGGGCAGCTCGTTCCTGTCGACCTGGTACTACGACCAGAACAAGTTCCCCGATCTGTATGGCTATCTGCCGCAGTTCCGCCGGGTGCGCCAGTTCCCGACCAACCAGCGTTTCGAGCCGCTGATTCCGGGGGTGACCTGGTTCCTGTCGGATGCCTGGGCTGCGGGTGACCCGATGCGGACCTGGGGTGACTTCAAGGTGCTGGAGCGCAAGCCCATGCTGACCGCCAACAACACCAACTTCTACTCCAAGAACAACTGGGTCAACACCACCAATGGTGGCCCCAACGGTGACATGTTCTGGGATTACGAGTACGAACTGGTGCCGGAAGTGGCCCTGGTCGAATCCAAGCCGACGCAGTATCCGCGCTCACCGGTGGGCCGGCGTGTGGCCTATGTCGATACGCGGATCAATCTGGCTGGCAGCTGCCTGCGTTACGACCGCCAGGACAAGCCCTGGGTCAACTTCGAAGGCGGCTATGGTCAGTATGTCGATGGCGACACCGTGGTGCTGGGCCCGGATGGCAAGAACCCGGCCTGGTCATGGGTGTTCGTGCACTCCTACGACATCCAGAACAAGCGCATGAGCCGCATCAGCCACCAGAAGGAATGTGCGGGCGGCTATCAGAGCCTGTTCCAGGCCGATCCGGACGACGTCTACAGCCAGTTCTTCACCCAGCAGGCGCTGCAGCGTCTGGGTCAGGTGTAATCCATGGTGCCCATGCTCAAACCGGCAGGGCGCGCGTGGCGGAGGCTGCCTTTGGCAGTCTTCGCCGCGGGGCTGCTCATGCAGGCGCCGCTGCAGGCCAAGCCCGAAGGGGCGGCGGCCTATTCGGCCGACAGCGAATTGCTGCTTGAAGGCACGGCGCACGAGGCCCTGTTTGGGGTTACCGGGAGTGGCAAGAGCCTGTTCGCGGTGGGTGCGGCCGGTCGTGTCCTGCACAGTCAGGATGGCGGCAAGACCTGGGTGCGCGAGCCTACCCCAGGGCCGGCTGCATTGCTCGGCGTTTCTGCGGCGGGCGAGCACATTGTTGCCGTTGGGCAGATGGGCATCATCCTGCGGCGTCAAAGCGACGCAAGCTGGACACCGGTTGAAAGTGGCACCAAGGAACGGCTGTTCAATGTGTCGGTGAACAGCCGCGGGGTCGGCGTTGCGGTGGGTGCATTTGGTGCCTTGTTGCGCACCGCCGACGGTGGCGTGAGCTGGCAGCCCATTGAGCGTGACTGGAAAGGCGTGTTCCGTGACGGCGATATGCGCCTGGGCGATTTTTTCATGCCCAGCCTCTACGGCGTTCAGGTCAATGAGGACAATCGGGTCTGGGTCGTTGGCGAGCTGGCTTTGGCCATGCGTTCACCCGATGGTGGAGAGACCTGGCAGATCACTCATGCCGGTGGCAACGACAGTGAGGGCGTTGAGCCGACGCTGTCAGCCGTGCACGTGCGCAGTGACGGCACAGGATTCGCCGTGGGCCAGGAAGGCTATGTGCTCAAAACCCGCACCAGTGGACAGACCTGGCAGGCACTAAAACGACCGACAGCGGTGAATCTGCTCGGGGTTACAAGCTCGCATGACGGGGTGGTGGTGATCACCGGGATGCGCGACATGCAGATCAGCCGTGATGACGGACGCAACTTCTATCCGGTGTACGGCAACGGTATTTCCACCGGCTGGTTTCACGGGGTAACGCCGGGGGGCAACGGCGCTCATGCAGTCACCGTCGGTGTCGGCGGCAAGGTACTGCAAATCATCAACTAATCATTAGCAGGGGACATCACGGATGAGAACGACTTTCGGAGCAATGTTGTCAGCCGGCTTGGCCACAAGTCTGTTGGCGGTAACGTACAGCACGGCGGTGGATGCCAAGATTCGCTTCAGTTACGGTGGTTTCCTGCGTCTGGAAGGGGCCTATCACATCGGTGATGAGAACCCGTACAACCAGGGCGGGAACTACTTCAACGACGTCACGGTGCGGCGTACACCTTACTTGCCGCCAACCTACACACCGCTGGTGTCCGGTGTGGTCACGCCGAGTTGGACATCATTGTCTCTGGGGCCGGTCTACGGCGACGACTTGCGTCGCGGTGACATGATTCCCAGCACCGAGAACGACTTCAGCTACACCATTTTGCGTGGTGAAGTCGAAGGCCAGCTGCGCTTCAATCGCAAGTGGCGCATCGTGACGCGTCTGCGTGGTATCTACGACCCGACCATCTACGATGAGTTTGATGCCGCTTCGGTCGAAGTGCTTAACAACTACGATCAGGAAGGCATCCAGTCTGGGCCGTGGGCCGACCCCGCGCTGTATCAGACCGAACCCAATTATTTCGAGTATTCGGTCACCGATGGCAAGGGTGGCTTTGAGAATGGCAATCCGCTGGAAATCGCTGGTCGCGATTACATGATTGATCTGCCGGCGGCGATTCTCGAATACAACAATCGCGACTTCAATTTCCGCATCGGCAATCAGCAGATTGCTTGGGGACAGTCGATTTTCTTCCGGGTGTTCGACGTGCCGAATGGTCTCGACCTGCGCCGTCACTCGATCCTCGACCGGGCCATGGAGGAGTTCTCCGACAAGCGTGTGCCCATGTTGTCGGCGCGCGTGACCTATCAGCTGACCAACAACATTTTGCTCGACAGCTATGTCGGCAAATTCCAGCCCACGGTATTCGGCAATCCCAATACGCCGTACAACATCATCCCAACCCAGTTCACCGTGCAGGATCGCTACAAGGCTGGTGGTTATGATGATGAAATCGTCGGTGGTTTCCGGATAAAGGGCGACTACGGCCAGTGGGGTTTCCAGCTTGGCTACGCCAACCGCTACGGTACCGAAGGGGTTTTCCGCTGGACCGAAACCGGGGTGGAGCAACCGCTGTACAACGGTATTGGGCCCAATGTGCTGGGCTCGGCGGATCTGGTTAATCAACTGCCCATACTGGGTGACCTGCTGGAAAACAATCTGTCACTCGGTGCTGCGACGATGTTGAGCTACAACATCAAGTCGCCGGTCGGCACGGGGCTGTGCCCGGTCGATGAGTACGATCCCGAGACCTACGATGCTTCGCGCTGTCGTATGTACGAAAGCACAGCGGAAGCCTTGGCACATGCACCTTTTCATCCCGGCACCGGTGGCGTTTACAGTGCCGAAGAGTGGTTTCGCTATGCGGCGGAAGCGCGTCTTGACGGCATTTTGGGGCTGAACGCGGCGGTCAATGAGTTCCCCGGTGCACAAGATGTTTATGCATCGCCCTCAGAGACTTTTGAAGAGTCCGTGGCGCAGTTGAGCACATTCTTTGTTGCCTCCGGTGGCAGTTTGCGTGGGCACATTGCGCGTGAGTACTTCCGTGAAGACAACTTCATGGCCGGGGTCAGCTATGTGATCGAGTCGGATATCGATTTCTTCAATCAGTTGATCCTGAATCTGGAAGCCCAGTACACCCCGGAACGCACTTACACCAATCCGTCGCTGTCGAGTAACTACATTCGCCAGGACGAAATCATGGTTTCCCTGGTGGCGGACAAGTGGCACCGCTTCTTCGACAGCTTCCCGGGGACCTATATCGTGATGCAGGCCTTGCATCGCAATCGGGCGGATCTGGTCGGGCGTCATTTGTCGGGCATGGGCAGCAAGACCTTTGATGAGCTGGAGCCGGGCGACACGCGCACCACGCGACCGATCACCCATGGTTCAACCTATGTCGTGCTGGGCTTCCTGCAGCCATGGCCGAACAAGTTGTATGAGCTTGAATTTGCCTCATTGATCGACACCGAAGGCGGTGCCTTCGTGCAGACGGGCTTGCGCTGGAATCCCGGCCATGGGGTGACCGTCGAAGGGTTTTACAACCACATATCGGATGATCTGTGGGGCAACCGTTATGACAATCTGATGTCGACGATTGATTTTGCTGAGGAATTCACTTTGCGTGTGTCGTATCAGTTCTAGGTGTCCCTTTAAGCCCGCCATCCTTCGCGAATGCCATTTTGGGCGGGCTTCTTTTCCAACATGAGGTCGCATGATGAGTGATCATCGGCCCACACTGGCGGCGGCGTTGTTGCTCGCAAGCAGCGCCGCATCTGCCGTCTCCAGTGAAGCTTTGAGTGCGCTCGACAGTGCGCTGGCCGAGCGCCAGCGCAATCGACTGAGCACAGCGCTCACGCAGCTCGATCAGGTCACGGATCATCCTGCGATCTATTTTCAAAGCGAGCTCGGGGTGCCGCTTTCAGGCCTCCGGGTGGCGATTAGGTCTGAGCACGACGCAGGCGTTGTCGCCACATTCGACTTCAGCCCGGTGCCATCGACCCGTTTATGGAAAGCACAGCTGCCCCGATTGGATGCCGGTGCTTACATGGCGCAGCTGCAGGTGAAGGTGCAAGGCAGCACCATCACACTGGATCAGAAGTTGCCCTGGACCACGGCCACGGCGCTGGTTGAATGGCGCCTTGAGGAGCGCCTGGTCAGAGCGCCTGGCCTGGACAGCACCCATTGGTTGCATGAGTCACCGGGCTGGTGGTCGACCGCGCTGGATTGGGTTGTACCCGATGGCGCGCGTCAGCGATTGCTGGCCGAGCAGCCGCGCCAGCGGCCCGATTATCGGGCTGCTCAGGCGCAATGTGCCGCGGGCCGTATTCAAGGGTTGGCCGGCATGTTGCACACCCACCGAACCCGCTTGCTGGACACTGATCTGGTCGACGACTTGCTGGATTGTGCGGCGACGCTAGATCTGCGCGCGGTGGTCTATGAAGTGCTGAACGCCTGGCCGGATGGCGTGCTTTCATCGCGCGGGTGGGATGTAATGCTCAGGGTGTTGCGGCGTGATATCGCGCATGGTCATAGTGCGCGTGCGTTGCAGGCCCTAACCCGGCGTGCCCCGCTGCAGCAAACCGCCAGCCAGGAAGCGCGCTGGCGCGATCTGGTCTCACGCGTGATGCTGGCGCGCGGCGACATTGCAGCTGCGCTCACCTATCTGCGCGAAGGTCCGCATATGCAGGCCGATCAGACACTGGTGGGCGATGCCGATTTGCAGTTGCTGTTCCAGACCATGCGTTTGAATCTCGCGGTCGCCTTGCTGCACGCTCAGCGAGGCGAAGACGCACTCAATCTGCTGGATCAAATCGGTCAGGTTACGCCCAGCTCACAAGCCGTGGCTGCGCTGCGTGATCGAGCCAATGTCATGCTCGGCTGGCAGTTTCTGCGCCGCCAGCAGGGGCTGACCGCACAGGCGGTGTTCAATCGCGTGGATTTGCACGGCGATGCGGCGGCAACTGCATTGCTGGGGCGAGGCTATGCCTTGGTGGCGCCCCCTGGGGAGCGCCAGCTGCGCAATCAGACAGCGGATGCGACCAATCTTCTGCAGGCCGAAACCGCATCCACCCTGGCAGCCAAATACCGCGGTGGGTTTATTTCCTGCGAGCAGTATCAGCAGGCCATGGGTGATGACGCGGTGTGCACGCGCACGCGCGCCTTTGATCAGGCTGGTGAGCACTACAGCCCGCAGGAGCGTGAGCAACGGGCGATGCGTAGCTGGTTGCTGGTCGCCGAACGTGGCGGCGCCGATTTGGCGACGCAAGAGGCGCGCTTGCAAGCTGCCGTGGCGCTGATTGAAGCGGGTCGGCGCGCGCCGGCCCAGGACATGCTGGAGCGGGCCATCGACATACTCGAGCAACGCCAGCAAGAGGCGGCGCAGGAGCAACAATGGTTGCGCGAATACGTGCTTGCCTCGCTGGCCGGAGCGGACGAGGCGTTTTCACAGCTGCGTGACAGCGCTGAATTGCCGCCGCTGGCTACGCATGCGCTGGCTCGCTGGCTGGCTCAGGAACAGATTCGTGCGTTGCTCGATATGCAGGTGCGTGCATCGGCGTGGCCGGAACAGCAGGCGCAGGTTCAGCACTTGTTGCTGCAGTCCCTGGCGCAGCTCGGTCAGCAGATCAATCAGGAACAGGCGCGTATGGAGAGCGAAATTCGGCTGCACCTGGCCAAGCTGTATCACCAGGGTGCGCTGGGCGGTTGAGCACGCTGGCACTCGGATCTTCTAATTCCAAAACATCAGCAGGAGACAAAAATGGGCCGATTACAAGGCAAAGTGTGTTTGATTACCGGCGCAGCATCCGGCATTGGCTTGGCGACAGCGCGCCGCTTCGTCGAGGAAGGCGCCAAGGTGATGCTGAGCGACATTCATGAACAAGCCCTGGCTGACGCGGCCCAGACATTAAACGGTGACGTGGCCACCGCGCGGCACGATGTGGTCGATGATGCGCAGTGGAGCGCGGTGCTGGATCAGGTCAACAGCCGTTGGGGGCGTCTCGATGTGTTGGTCAACAGCGCCGGTATCGGCTTGCCCGGCACGATTGAAACCCAGACCGACGAGGAATGGGACCAGACTATCGCGATCAATCTCACCGCGGTCATGAAAGGCACACGCAAAGGTATTGCGGCGATGAAGGCGTCCGGTGGTGGTTCGATCATCAACGTGGCGAGCATTGAAGGCATCCTCGGCGAACCGCTGGTGATGGCCTACAACGCCTCCAAGGGCGGGGTGCGCATCTTTTCCAAATCGGCGGCCAAGTTGTGTGCGCTTGAGGGCTATAACATCCGCGTCAATTGCATGTGCCCGGGCTTTGTCGAGACCGCGATGGTGCGCGATGCGGTGGCCAGCATGGAGCCGGCCATGGCCGAGGCCTTCACCGCCAAGGTGCTGGCCTCAATCCCGATGGGGCGGATGGCGCAGCCGGAAGAAATTGCTAACGGGATTCTGTTCCTGGCCTCGGACGAATCCAGTTTCATGACCGGTGCCGATCTCATTATCGATGGCGGCCATACGGCCTGAGGCCTAGACCAGGCCCAGATCCTTGGCGGTGGCCAGCGCACCCGAGCGGGTGCGCACGCCGAGCTTGCCGTAGATGTTGTGCAGATGCCATTTGAGGGTGCCTTCGGAGACAAAGATGGCCTCGGCGATCTCGCGATTGCTCAGGTCTGATTGCAGGCGCCCTAGAATCTGTAGTTCGCGCTGGGTCAAAGGCTCGACCAGGCCCGTGTTGCCATCTTGGCCCCGCGGGCGGCTGCTCTGTGAAGATTCGTCCAGCAAACGCTTGAGCAGCGCCGCTGCTGCCTGCTGCTGATCGCTCAGTTTGACCCGCGCCAGCAGCTTGGCGATGGGCTCACCTTCATCACGAAAAACCCGGTAGTAGCCACGTGGTGCTGCCACCATCAGCGCTTGTGTGACCACCTCAACCGCTTGATCAACATCGCCGGCCTGTTGCAGGGCCATGGCCTGTAGCATCATCAACTCAAGCTGGCGATGCGGCAGACCTTTGGCAACACAGTGCTGGATGCCAGAGTTGAGCATGTTGGCGACTTGCTCCGGACATTCCTGTAACTGGCAACGCGCCACTGTGCGGTAACTCTTTTCCTCGCGTAAATCGAGATTGGCACCTTCCGGCATGACGTCGAGGTGATAGCGCGCGGCCAGTTCACGGGCTTTGTCCAGCTGACCATCTCGGGCGTACCAGGTGATTTCCTCGGCGACCAGGCTCATGGCCGGGCGCGGCAGATTGAGCCGCTCGCTGATGGCGCGGCCCTGTTGCATGATGGCCAGGCCCTGTCTTGTGTCGCCACGCCAGCGCTGGAAGCGTGCCTGGGTGAGATAGCGCACGATGTGATGATCGGCCTGGATGTAGTTGTCGTCTTCGGACAGACCCATTTCCAGATGCGCTTCGGCTTTGGGCATCTCGCCGAATTCGTAATAGACCATGGCAAGCACGCCATGCAGATAGCTGCTGTTGAGCCAGTCGGCTCGTCCGGCGCGGCGCTCCAGCGTTTCCAGGGCTTCGATGGCCGTCTGCCGTGCGGCATGGAATTCACCGCGCTTGAGCAGCAGATAACAACGTACGCAGTAAAACCAGGAAAAGACGTAATAGCCTTCCGTTTTGCTGGGCACCCAGCGCATCACGTCGTTGGACACCGCCATCGCGGTATCGAGCTCGCCAAAGCACTTGTAGGCAAAGGTCAGCACATTGGAAATGCCGCCACGCTGATCAGCCGGCGCGTCCGGCCACCGTTCCAGCCAGGCTTTCGACTCGCTCAAGGCGCCTTCGCGATTATCCATCAAGGCATACAGATAGCTGCGCTGGCCGCCGATGGCGCATTCCAACTCGTCGATGACTTTATGGTTGGGCTGGTCGGCTTGAGCCAATCGATCGCGTAGCGCCTCCAACTGCTGGATTTGGGCTTCGGTCTCCTGATGGCGACCGAAAAAAGTCAGCGCGAACGCATAGTTGATGCGGATTTTGGGGTAGCGGTCAGCCCACTCCTGCGGCAGCCGTTGCATCCAGTCCATGATGGATTGCAGGTAGCCCTGGCGTAACACCAGATCTTCCACATGTTGGGCAAGCCAAGCGCCCGCCACGTCCCAGGCTTGGGCACGCATTGCGCATTGGATGGCTTCGTAGTGCAGATCCTGCGCGTAATAATGATTGGCGCCGCGAATCAAGGTTTCTCGTGATTGCTCAGGGTTTTCCTGCTGACCCCGCTCGCATAGGAAATCACGGATCAGCTGGTGGTAGCGAAACCATCGCCCGTCGCCATCCATGCGACTGAGAAAGAAATTGCCACGATGCAGTTCGTCGAGGCGCTGTTGGGCATTGGTCAGGCCGGTGACCTGCTGTGCCAGTTCGGCATTGACGCGGCGGAACTGAGCCGTAGCAAACAGAAATTCGCGGGTGTCCTGGTCGAGCTGTTCAAGCAGCACCTCGCCAAGGTACTCCATCACGTTTTGCTCGTTGCCGGTGAAGTCCTCAATCAACGAGCGCGGGTCGCTGGCGCTTTCCAGCAGGATGCCGGCCAGTTCAAGTCCAGCTGGCCAGCCTTCGGTACGCGCCATCAGCATATGCAGATTGGCATCGCTGAGCGCACTGATGCCGCGGCTGGAGAAGAAACTGCGCGCTTCTTCTGTGGTGAATTTCAGATCGCTTTCGCCCAGTTCCACCAACTTGCGGCGCACGCGCAAACGGCTCAGTGGCAGGGCCGCCAGCGATCGGCCTGCCAGGACCAGTTGAAGTTGCTCAGGCGCGTAGTGGGCCAACCAGTGCACGGTGTCCAGCACACTTTTGTTTTCAAGCACATGCAGGTCATCCAGAAACAGGCACACACGCACATCCAGTGTGGCCAGCTGGGCGGCCAGGCGCTCCAGCGTAATCAGCCGCTGATCGTCGCTGTTCAAATCCGCCGACCAGTGTCGCGACTCTGTATCCAGCGCGCGACTCAGGGCGCCGCCCAAATAGCGCATGAAGCGTGCCGGATCGTTGTCGTTCTCGTCCAGGCTGAGCCACGCCGCGCGAATGCCGTGCTCGCTCAGCGTTTGCTGCCAGGTCGCCAGGATGGTCGATTTTCCATAGCCCGCGGGCGCGCTGATTCCGGCAACCGTGGCTTTGGCGTCCAGAAAGGTGTCCGGTACATCCAGCCGCGAACGCTCAATCAGCTGTGCCGCACTGATGGCGGGGTTGAATTTCGACTCCAGGAGTGGGGTTTGGGGCTGGCTGGGCGACATGGGCTGCGATCAACGATTCAATCGGTAAATAAGGACTGTCGTGAGATTGGCATTCTGCACTGTTTGCCGAGGCCATGGGGGGCTGAGGTGGGGTAGGGGGGGCAAAACCCTTCGATCGTTAGGGCCAAGGCTGGGGGGTTGGTCGCGATAGTAGCTACCACACGAACGCGGAGCACCGCGTCGCCAAGGCCGATTTGAAGGAGACAAGCAGCATGACCAGCAATCCCCCTGAATTCCCGCAGATGTCGCGTCAGTCGCCGGCTCATGGCTGGCCGCAGAATCCCAAGTCGAAGATCGATGGCTTTGGCATTCAGCCGCCGCTGGACGACATCACCCGCGAGTTCCAGCCGCAGCTGCGCAAGTTCGCCGTCGAGGTCATGCGCCCGATCGGTCAACGCCTGGACCGCTTGCCGGCCGACCAGATCATCGCCGAAGGATCGGAGTTCTGGACCTTCCACAAACGCTATCAGGAGCTGGGCGTGGAGCTGAGCATGCTCGCCCAGATGGAGCCGGAAGCGCGCGCCAATCTGTTCTGTGTGCTGCTTGAAGAATTGGGTTATGGCGACGGCGGTCTGGCCATTTCGGTCGCCGCGGGCATGCTGCCGACCTATGTGTCGATGCTGTTCGGCAATCAGTTCCTGATGGAGCGCTTTCCGGAAACCGAACTGGGTTGCTGGGGCATCACCGAGCCGGATCACGGGTCGGACTCGATCGACCCGCAGGGCATGGTGCGCCATCCCGGGGCCAAGTACGGCAGGCCCAACACCGTGGCGCGCTTCTACAAGGACAAGATCATCCTCAACGGGCAGAAGTCAGCCTGGGTCTCCAACGGCACCTGCGCCAAGCACTGCATTCTCTACTGCGCGGCTGATTTCGGTGATGGCCCGAGCGTGGAAGGTGGCTGCGTGCTGGTCATTCCGCTGGATCTGCCGGGCATCAGCCGTGGCAAACCGCTGGAAAAACTGGGCCAGCGTGGCGACCCTCAAGGCGAAATCTTCTTCAATGACGTGGAAGTGTCGCTTGACTACGTGCTCGCCGGCCCCGAGGACTATCTGCGTGCGGTTTACTGCATTCACTCCGAAGCCAATGCCTTGATGGGCGCAATCTGGACCGGCGCTGCGCGCTCGGCCTATCACCTGGCCCATGCTTACGCCCACGAGCGCAAGCAAGGCGGGGTGCCGATCTTCAACCACCAGCTGGTGGCCTACAAGCTGTTCCACATGTTCCGCAGTGTCGAGGCAGCCTCAAGCCTGACCCGGCGTGTCGTGCACTACAACATGACCAGTGATGTGCCGGCCCTGCAGGCCGCCATGTGCGCCAAAACACTGGGCACGCAAACCGCCTTTGAGGTGTCCAGTGAGGCTCTGGGGATCTTCGGCGGCAACGGTCTGACCCACGAGTACCCGATGGAAAAGATCATGCGTGATTCGCGTGCCTCGCTGATCGAAGACGGCACCAATGACGTGCTGGCGATCAAGGGTGGCTACTACCTGATGGATCCGGATCTGCTCTAAGACTCAGATCGATACCTGGGGCGCACCCGGCGTGCGCCCCTCACCTTCAAGGATTCATCATGAAAATGAACGCTTACGTGGCGGGCGTGGGCATGACGCGCTTTGGCAAATATCTGGACCGCGGGCTCAAATCGCTCGGCCAGGAAGCCATCAGCGCGGCGCTGACCGATGCCGGGCTGGACAAGTCCGATATTCAGGCCGCCTACATGGGCAATGGCGGCGCGGCCGTGGTCACCGGCCAGGTGCTGGTGCCGGGACAGTGCGTGCTGCGTGGCATGGGCATCGGCGAAATTCCGGTGGTCAATGTAGAGAACGCCTGCGCCACCTCCGCCACCGCTTTCCAGCAGGCGGCGGCCATGGTCAGTGCCGGTGCCTATGACGTGGTGCTGGTGTGCGGGACCGAAAAACTCTACAGCGAAGACAAGCTGGCCACCTTCTCGGTGTTTCAGGGTGCGGTCGACACCGAAGACATGGAAGGGGTCAAGCGGCGCCTGGCGGAAAATGCCAGGGCCACAGGTTCCACCGCGGATATCGAAGGTGCCGGCAGCACCCGGTCCATGTTCATGGACATCTACGCCTCGATGGCGCGCACCCACATGCAAACCTATGGCTCGACCCAGCGCCATTTCGCGATGGTCTCGGCCAAGAATTCTTTCCACGGCAGCCTCAATCCCAAGGCCCAGTATCAGGACGAGCTGAGCGTCGAGGACGTGCTGGCGGCGCGCCCGGTGGTTGATCCGCTGACTTTGCCGATGTGCTCGCCGATTGGTGATGGGGCCGCGGCAGTGGTGCTGGTGTCCGAGCGCAAGGCACGCCAGCTGGGGCTGGGGCGCATGGTTCGGGTGCTGTCTTCGGTGCTGGCTTCCGGACACGATGATCCGGGCAAGCCGGATGCGCCGGAGATGACCGTCAATCAGGTCTATGCCGAAGCAGGCCTGGGGCCGGATGAGCTCAGCGTGGTTGAGCTGCACGATGCTTCGGCGCCGGCCGAGGTGATCTATTACGAATTGTTGGGCCTGTGCGCCAAGGGTGAATCCGTGCGTCTGATCGAGGATGGCGAGACTCGCCTGGGTGGCCGCCTGCCGGTCAACCCGTCGGGTGGTCTGTTGCGCAAGGGGCACCCCATCGGCGCATCCGGTGCGGGACAGATTGTGGAGCTGGTGACCCAGCTGCGCGGCGAAGCCGGTGCCCGCCAGGTTGATGGCGCACGGCTGGCGCTGGCCGAGAACGGCGGCGGATTTATCGGCAATGACGTTGCCGCCATTGTGATTTCCATGTTGCAGAAGGTTTAAGTCATGAGCATTGACGAACTGACACTCGCCGGTGTGGTCCGGGCCAAAGCCGATCGGCACGACCCGGAACCGGTGCTCACCATCGAAGGTGGTGGCAAGCGGGACGACGAAACCCGCAGCTTTGCCCAGCTCTGGCGCAACGGCCAGGCGCTGGCGCGAGGCCTCAAATCTCTGGGCCTTGGGCGTGGCGAAAAATTCGCCCTGCTGATGGCCAATCACGTGGAGTTTGTTGACGCCATGGTGGCGGCCGGCATTCTCGATGCCCTGTTCGTGCCGATCGATCCACGCACCAAGGGCGACAAGCTGGCCTACATGCTCAAAGCCGCCGGCAGCGTTGGTGTGATCGCGGCTGACTATGCGCTGGACAACCTCAACGGCGTGCGTGGCGAGCTTGAGGATTTGCGCTGGGTGGTAGCGATGCCCACCGACGAAAGCGACAAGTCGTTGGCGGATGAGCCCGCCATCACGCCGCTGGCCGAGGTGATGGATTTCGATGGCGCCGAGCTGCCCATCGCAATCGAAGATCCGCAGGGCGCCATGCAGCTGATCTACACCTCGGGCACCACCGGTGATCCCAAGGGCATCATCATGACCCATGCGCGCTTCTGCGGCACGGCCGCAGCCGCCGGTCAGCTGTTCAAGTACACCACTGACGACCGTCCTTATTCCGGTCTGTCACTGACCCATGCCAATGCCCAGCTGGTGACATTGGCGGCCACACTGATCCTCGACATGCACTGCGTGCTGTCGCGGCGTTTCACCAAGAGCCGCCTGTGGGACATCACCCGCCAGTACGGTTGCACCACCTTCACCTTGCTGGGTGGCATGACCACCGCGGTCTATGCCGAGCCACGCAGGCCGAATGATGCCGACAACCCGGTGCGCTTCATCGTCTCCGCCGGAATGCCCAAGGCCATCTGGGAGGACTTCGAGCAACGTTTCGGGGTGCGCATCCTGGAGTTTTATGGCGCTGCCGAAGGCGGTCTGGTGGTCAATCCGGTGGGTGTTGGTCCGGTTGGCAGCGTGGGCAAGGTCGCCCCGATTCTGCAGTACAAGATCGTTGACGAAAACGACAACGAAGTGGCCCCGGGTGAATCCGGCGAACTGCTCATGCGGCATGCCGATGGTTCGCCCTTTGTGGTCGAGTACTACGGCAAGCCGGAAGCCTCGGCGGCCAAGTGCGCCGGTGGCTGGCTGCGCATGGGTGATGTGCTGCATGAAGACGAGAACGGCTGGCTGTATTTCGAATACCGCAAGGGCGGCGGCATCCGCTGTAACGGTGACTTCGTTAACCCGGCTTTCGTCGAGAAAGTGATCGCCGAGCAGGATGCGGTGGACGACGTGTTCGTCTATGGCGTCACCGCGGCGTCCGGCGCGCCGGGAGAAAAAGATGTGGTCGCCGCGGTGGTGCCCAGCAACGGTTCGCTCGACCCACAGGCGCTGTTCCGGGCCTGCCGCGAGAAGCTCGAATCCAATTTCGTGCCGCGTTACATCCAGATCATGGATGCCATTCCCAAGACCGCCTCGGAGAAGCCACAAGAGCGTTTCTGTGTCGAGGCTTTCGAAAACGACAAGGCGCAGGTTGTTACCGAAGCGCGCCACTGATTCTGACAATCCCCTAGGAGGAGATAACCCATGAGTACAAATTACGAAGTCGTGCTGTATGGCGCCAGCGGATACACCGGCAAACTGACCGCCTGGAAGCTGGCCGAAGCGGGCATTCCGTTCATCGCGGCGGGTCGCAGCCAGGCCAATCTGGAAAAGGAAATGGCCCTGGTCCCCGAGCTCAAGGGGCATGATTATCAAATCGTTGAAGTTCAGAACACCAAGGAAGAACTGAGCAAGCTGTTCAGTGGCAAGAAGGTGGTGCTGAACATCGTCGGGCCGTTCATGCAGCTGGGTCGCCCGGTGGTTGAAGCCGCCCTCGAAGCCGGTTGTCACTACTTCGACACCACCGGCGAGATGGACTGGGTCAAGATGCTGCGTGAGGAGTACGGGGCCAAGTTCAAGGCCAAGGATCTGATCCTCTCGCCGGCGTTCTCCTACATGTGGGCGGAGGGCAACATCGCCGCCGAAGTGGCGCTGGAAGCACCCGGAATCGACACCCTGGACATCGTCTACTGCGCCGATTCGGCCGTCTCCGAAGCCTCCACCGCCTCGTTCCTGCGCATGTGCACCAAGCCGCAGTACAAGCTGGTCCACAACGAACTGGTGATGTGGCCGTATGCCAAGGGCTACAGCGTGAATGTGCCCGGCGAAGTGCAAAGCTTGATGGCGCTGCCGTGGAGTGGTGGTGGCGAGCCGATCTGGTACGAAACCGACGAGCGCGTGCGCAATTGCTCAGTGCTGGTGTCGTTCCGCAACCAAGAGATGTTTGGTGCGGTGCTCGGCCTGCTTGAGAAATTCGAAGCCGAGGTGCGTGATCTGCCGGAAGATCAGCACGAGCCGACCACCAACAGCTGGGCGCTGGATCTGACCACGGCCGAGCCGGGCCGCGAAGACCCCAGCCTGAACCGTTGCACGATTGCCTGCCACGGCCGCGGCGACACCGAGTCGGTCACCGTGATCATTCGTGGCAACTGCCCGTACATCCAGACCGGTGCGCTGCAGGCTGATGCCGCCAACCGCGTCCTGCTTGGCAAGATTCACAAGACCGGTTTTGTTTCGCCGGCTGAAGCCTTCGGCGGACGCAACCTGCTCTCCACCCTGGCCGAGCAGGGCTACCTGTCCTGGCGTGTGGTCACCTCCTGATCCTGCCCAGAGGCGCGAGCCGGCGCGGGCCGGCTCGCGCCATCACACCATCAGGTTCGGAGTTCAGATATGGGAATCGGCGCTATCGGTGTGCCGCAGTTGCTGCTCATCGCACTCATCGTCGGGTTGATTTTCGGCTCACGCAAGCTGCGTGGGGCGGGGGCTGATCTGGGCGCCGGGGTGCGCAGCATCAAACAAGCCCTGAGTGCTCGGGCGCACGAGCACAACGAGGGTTGATTCATGGTTTCGTGCCGGGTGCGGAGCGACAGTCAGGCTGTCTCCTCAAGGTCTCCAGACGCTCCGCCGGGCAAGCGCACAGGTCTGTCCGTTTTCTCCCCCCTTACGGCAGATTCTTGTCCGATCGCACCTGCCCCCATCGCAGGTCCGGCACATGCTGGCGGCAACCCTTAAGGGAGGCCGCCTTTTTTTATTCACGAGTGGGACGTGGACTGGGAGAACAACAATGAATGGTCACGCAAAAATCCTGTTTGTTATCGCGGCACTTTTTAATGTCGCCGTAGGGCTGTCCTGGCTGGTGGCATTTCCGCTGGTCCAGAATCTGATGCAGCTGGCCCCGGCCGAAGGCAGCAATCGCATGATTCTGAACATCTGCGCCGTGCTGGTGCTGACCTTCGGCTATGCCTACTACATGGTCAGCCGGGATCCGGTGAAGTACCGCCCGTATGCGGTGCTGGGTACGATCGGCAAGCTGGCGGTGGTGGCTGTGGTATTGCCGGTCATCATCCAGGGTGGGCAGGGATACATCCTGGGCTGGGTTGCCATGGGTGATCTGGTCTTTGCGCTGCTCTTTGCACACTTTCTCAAAACCCATCCGGCGGGGAGTGCTGCATGAGTGCGCAGCGCTGGATGATCTACGGTTGTTATGGCTACACCGGCGAGTTGGTCGTGCTGGAAGCCCTGGCCAAGGGGCATATGCCGGTGCTCGCGGGGCGCAATGCGGCGCGCACGCAGCGCATGGCCGAATCGCACAATCTGGAGTGGCGTGCGTTCGGCGTGGCGGATGCGGCCGGCCAGCTGGACGATATCGACGTGCTGATCAACTGCGCTGGGCCGTTCGGTGAAACCGCCGCGCCGATGATGCAGGCCTGCCTGCAGAGCAAGACACATTATCTGGATATCACCGGCGAGATCCCGGTTTTCCAGCATGCACAAAGTCTTTCGGCGCAGGCTGCAAGCGCCGGTGTGGTGCTGTGCCCGGGGCTGGGCTTCGATATCGTGCCCACCGACATGCTGGCAGCCAATCTGGCGCATGCCTTGCCGGATGCCAGCGAACTGGAGCTGGCCTTCGATTTCGGCGCCTTGCCGAGCCAGGGCACGGCACGCACCGCGGTCAAGGCCATACCGGCGGGCGGCATGGTGCGGCGACAGGGCGAGCTGACCCCGGTGCCGCTGGGCTACCGCATTCGCAAGGTGAACTTTCCGCGCGGTACGCAATCGGCGGTCAGTTTTCCGTGGGGCGATGTGTTCACCGCCCAGCACTCCACCGGTATCGGCAACACCATTGTTTACTTTGCCATGCCCGCCTTGCTGTGCTGGTCGCAGAAGCTGACCCATCCCCTGCGCGGCCTGCTGGGCACGCGGCCCATGCAAAAGGCTTTGCTCAAGCTGGTGGGCTGGTTGCTGCCGACTGGCCCCTCACAGGCAACCCGGACCAATGCGGGCACGCAGTTCTGGGGGCGTGTGACCAATCCGCAAGGGCGGGAAGTCAGCGGCACGCTGACCGCGCCCAGCGTTTACCTCTTGACCGCTCAGTGCGTTGTGGCGGCGGCTGAACAGTTTGATACCGCCACTCCGGCATCGGGCTATCACACCGCCTCGACGCTGCTGGGACGTGAGTTTCTGCATGGGCGTGATGGCTACGTCATGCACATCAATAGCTAAAAGCAAAACCAGGAGACAAGCATGTCACGCAAGACTGTCACCGTATTCGCGGCCTCCGGCACGGCCGGGCGCGCCTGCGTCAACGAGCTGCTCGCGCAGGACGTATTCGACGTCAAGGTGCTGCGGCGCAAACCTGGCCAGCAGGAGAAATCCTCCTCCGGCGTGCTCATGGGGGTGGCCGAAAAGCAGCCGCTATGGGATGAATGGACACGCCAGGGCGTGGAGGTGCGCGAGGCCGATGTCACCGATCATTCGGAGCTGATCCCCGCGCTGGAAGGTACGGATTATCTGGTTTCGTGTGTGCCGCTGTTTGCCACCGAGTCGCAGTACCCGCTGATCTGGGCGGCCAAGATGGCCGGTGTAGAGCGCTTCGTGCCATCCGAGTACGGCTACATCTACGAATGGGAGCAGTTCTGGCCCACGCCCAGCGTGCACCGCACGATGGCGGCGCAGAAAGCCTTTATCCGCCGGGTGATCGAGCTGGCCGGCCTCGACTTCACGATCATTCCGGCCGGGTTGTGGCCGGAGTACTACATGGTCGAGCCGGTCGGCGTCATGGGCGATGGCGAGCGCAAATTTTCCTGGTCCTGCGGCCAGGATGTCGGGCGCATCATTCCGCATGTGCTGGCTCATCCGGCTTCGCGCAATGCGGTCTGCCCGGTGGCAGCCACCGCCTACTGCTCCTGGAATGAACTGCTGGATGCACGCGAGGCGGCGCTCGGGCGCAAGGTGGCACGCAACTATCTGGGGCTGGAAGACTGGCGGGCGGCCCACGCGGCGGAAAGCAATCCGCTGATCAAGGCCATCATGGCGATTGGTCTGGCCGCCACCGAATGCCCCGAAGGCATGCCGTTGTGGGCCAACTGGAATGCCCTGCATCTGCCCGATTTCAAGGGCACGCCGCTGGATCAGGCCTTTACCGACATCATCGAACCGATGGCTGAGGCCATGCAGGCCACCATCCAGGGGTGAATCCCTATCGTCGGTTAGGTGCCAGTGTGCCCGTGCAGGACCACACTCAAGCTCAGGACATCGCGTTTTGAAGAGACGGCGCGGCGCCGACGACAGCACATAAGGAGAACAGCATGCTGCAGGAATATCAGTTGGACGGGAAGGTTGCACTGGTCACAGGAGCCGGCCGTGGTATCGGTGCGGCCTGCGCCGAGGCGCTGGCCCAGGCTGGCGCTGCCGTCATGATCACCGACATCGATCTGGAGGCCTGCCAGGCGTTGGTCACGCGGCTGCGCGAGCAGGGCTGTCACGCTGACTGCATGCAGCAGGATGTGGTCGATGAGGCGACCTGGGAAGAAGTGGTGTCGCAGACCATCGACCGTCTCGGCGGCTTTGATGTGCTGGTCAACAACGCCGGAATTCTGACCGGGGCGCTGGTCGAAACCGACACGCTGGAGCAGGTCCGGCGCATCAATTCGGTCAACATCGATTCCATATTCCTGGGCATGAAATACGCCGCCCGCGCGATGAAGCCGGATGGCCCGGCCGGGCGTGGTGGCTCGATCATCAATATGTCCTCGGTGGCCGGGCTGTTCGGCACCCTGGCTCACAGTGCCTATGGCTCGACCAAGGGCGCCGTACGTTCGTACAGCAAACACGCCGCAGCCGAGTTCGGCAGCCTGGGCTACGCCATACGCGTGAATTCGGTGCACCCCGGTCTGATCGAAACCCCGATGGGCGATCATCTGCTGGAAACCTGGATCGATCTGGGCATCGTGCCGGATGAGGCGGCCGCACGCGAAACCATCCACAGCATGACCTCGGTGGGGCGTCTCGGTACCCCGCGCGAAGTCGCCCTGGCGGTGGTCTTTTTAGCCTCTGATGCATCCAGCTATGTCACCGGCAGCGAACTGGTGGTGGATGGCGGCATGTCGGGGCGCTGAATTAACTCACCTATAGGGTTGCTGGCAAGCACCAAGCTAGGCTCAGGCCATCCCTATCCGACAATTCGGTATACAAAGCGCTATTATTGGAGGCTCTTGGGCGGTACTGCTTGTACCGCAGATTTGCCAATTGGGGTGGGTGCTTTGAAAAAAATTCTGGTCGGTGTTCTGGCTGTGCCGCTGATGAGCGGTTGCGCGTTGTTCAATAAGAAACCAGATATGGTTCGAGTGGTTGACCGTGTCGAAACTGGATTTACTGACGAGGGCTTGGCGGTTTCACCCAAAAGAGTACGTGCCTGGGTCGAAGATATTGAGCGTGATGTTGCTGCGGCGACCTTGATTACCAGAGTTGAAGAAGGTCAGAGCATCAACAAGATCACGATCGACCCCATCGGCAGCAAAGTCGTTTTCTCTCTTATTGAAGAGCAGCAAGCCCAAAATCAAACCCAGTCAGGGTTTTCCGGTAGCGTGGGTAAGTATTCTGCGACGCTGCGTGGTGTTCCGACCAATGGCGGAGGTATTTCTCAGTTGACCACTGGGCGTTGGCTGGATATGTACCCGGAGTATGGGCCGAGCGGTCACATAACCTTTGCATCCAATCGCACAAGACCAGACGGTATTGATATTTTCCGTATTGACGCTTCTCGGGCTGGTGGCGTTTCAATGATTCGCCAAACGGTCGATGGTTACCACTACCATCCCACGGTACATCCAAGTGGAAAAATGGTTTTTACCTTCCTGCCTGATTATCGTCGCCGTGGCTTGTCGTTAACAAAAACTCAACCACAGTTGTGGAGCTTGGGTGGGGGTAACCCATACCCAACGCAGCTACGTGAAGGATCTAATCCGTCGCTTTCTCCTGACGGTGAAAAAATCGTGTTCACTGGTGTAAATGGTCAGCTTTGGACTATCAGCACCGATGGTCGTGATCCGGTTCAGCTAACCTCGTCAGCCATACCGAAGGATAAACTGACCGGGCAGTTGATGAAGAAGAAGGATGCGACTTGGTCACCAGATGGCGAGTACATCATTTTTGCAGCCGCAGATGGCAAGGACAGCGAGAACTTCTCCAACTACGACATTTGGATGGTCTCAAAGGAAGGGCGCGGTCTTCGGCAGCTCACTACAAATGGTTCTCTCGACGCATTACCTGTTGTGAGTCATGATCAGGCGTCAATCTACTTCGTTTCAAACCGTGGTTTTGTTGAAGGCATCTGGAAGATTCCGTTTCCTTTCTAAAACGACAAGCAGCGCCTGCTTTTGTGCTTGGCAGGCGCTCTGTTTAGCCACGTTGCAGGGAGGGGCTGAGTGTTTCGACGAGACCTGGGCGGGTTGACGTTATGCCAGCAACCTGTTGGTTGCTGAGCCGATAAGACTCGGGTTTTCTGTCAACGCATTGCTACTGAGTATCTCGCGTGGCGCCAGGCCAAAGCTTTTGCGAAACGAGCTGGAGAAGTGCGCCGAGCTTGAGAAGCCGTTGGCGTGCGCTGCGTCGGTCATGCTGTGACCCAGGGCGGCATCGCCAGCGGTTTTGAGTACACGCATCCACAGGCGGTACTGGCGCAGACGCAGGCCGGTTTGCGAGGCGAACAGATGCTGTAAACGTGATTCGGATAGCGCCACGCTTTTAGCCACATCACTGACCGGCTGATTTTCGAACAACCGGGCGTCGACCTGCTCGGCGGCGGCGAGCACGCGCGGATCACGTGCGGCGTATGCTGTTGTATGGGGCCGCCACACGGCATCATCGGCGTCGATTGTGCCGCCCTGATTCAGGGCCTGGATCCAGTGTGCGGCATCACGGTGTTGGCCGATCGCGTCCGCTTCGGGCTGGGTGGTGGCGCTTATGACCGGGTCGAGCAAGACCACGCCCACGCGGGTGTCCGGGGCGTGCAGAATGTGCTGGGTGTTGGCTGCGATCACCGCGCTGCGCGCGCGATGGATGTGCTTGCTGTTGGCCACTCGAACCTGAAGCGGTCCATCCAGGCCAAACAGCCAGGTTTCACAACAGTGCGCATGCCACTGCGTTTGTGGCAGATGGCCGATATAAAGCAGCGTGCGACCGGCGACCTGAATCTGGTTGGGTAGCAGAATCTTGAAAGTCCCCGGAATCGAATGCAGCCAATATTAGCGCCGTCCTGAGAACGGAGAAAGCAGTGAACACAGCGCGTGATGATCAGTCGCAGACCCGGCGGGTGGCGGCGATACAGATGCACGCAGTGGTCGGTGATGCAGCGCCCAACATCGCGCATGCCGAACAGCGTATCGAAGAGGCCTTCCAGGCGGGGGCTCAGATTGTTGCCTTGCCGGAGTTCTTTACCGGCGCCATCGCACCGCGGGCGCAGACCGCAGCCTGTGTGCTGCCGGCGCGCAATGCGGCCATTGACATGATGAGCCGCCTAGCGGCTCGCCACGGCGGCTGGGTTGGCGGCTCGATGCTGGTGGAGCAGGACGGGGAGATCTACAACCGTTATGTGCTGGTCGGGCCCAAAGGTGAGACGCACGCTCATGACAAGGATCTGCCGACCATGTGGGAGCGTGCGTTCTACCGCGGCGGCAGCGACGACGGGGTGTGGCAAACCGAGCTTGGCGGCGTCGGTGCGGCGGTGTGCTGGGAGCTGATCCGCAGCCAGACGGTGAAACGCATGCGTGGGCGTGTTGAACTGGCGATGACGGGCACCCACTGGTGGACCTTGCCGCACAACTGGCCGGGCGCCATGCGTCGCATGCTGGCTTCGATCGGCCAGTACAACCGCTATTTGAGCGAACAGGCCCCGGTCGAGTTTGCCCGTCGCTTGGGCGCGCCGGTGGTGCAGGCCTCACATTGTGGGCAGATTGGCGGGCAGTTTCGTCTTGGGCTGGGATTGCAGGTGCCGTATGAAACCGAGTACGTCGGGGCAAGCCAGATCGTCGACAGCCGCGGTCAGGTGCTGGCCAGTCGCAATGTGATGGAGGGGCCGGGTACGGTCTATGCCGATGTCGCGCTGGGCGCGCAGACACCGGTTTGTGAGGATGCGCTGGAGCGGTTCTGGATACCGCATTTGCCGCTGTTTCTGAAGGCTTACTGGCACCAGCAGAACTGGGTCAGTGAGATGGTTTATCGCAAGACGGCCCGTGCGGCCGGTGTTGAGGCGGCGCGACGCGCAGCCCAGGGGGAATCATGAGTGCGGAACGTTTTGCCCTGCTCAGTGCAGGGGTGTTTTTGCTGACCGGCATGCTGACCGGCATCTGGAAGTACTGGCATATGGCGCGCTCGGCGTCGGCAACGGCGCCGGTTTACGTTGATATCTGCCATCGCACGGCGTTGCTTTATGCCTTTGCCTGTCTGGTGCTGCAGCAGCTGGCTTTGAGCAGCAGCTTGTCGCCGCACATCAACCTCGCGGCGGTGGTGATCCCCATCGTGTTCTTTGCCCTGGCGGTGCTGAGTTACGCCATCCACGGGTTTTTGCAGGACACCGACAATCAGCTGCGCAAGCCCCATGTGCTGGGTTCCAGAACGCTGTCACCGTGGCTGCTGCGCGGCTTTATGCTGCTCTTGATCGTCGGTGAGATTGGCGGCACCTGCGTGTTGATCGCCGGCAATCTGTAAGCTGAATCGGATTCAGTACGGATCGCCCACAGGCAGTTCGCTGGCCTGGCGGTGCACCCCGCGGTCGGTTATCCAGGCGCTGATCAGCGACGCTGGCGTGACATCGAAAGCGGGGTTGCTGACAGCGGTGCCGGGTGGGCTGAACAGCAGCTCGCCACCTGCGGTTTTAGCGCCACGCACCTCGTCCGGCTGGCGTTGCTCGATGGTGATGGCGGCGCCATTCGGGCAGGCCGGGTCGATGGTGGTCACCGGCGCAGCAAAGTAGAACGGAATCTTGTGGTGATGGGCCAGCACGGCCAGGCCATAGGTGCCGATTTTGTTGGCCGTGTCCCCGTTGGCGGCGATACGGTCCGCCCCGACCAGAACCAGGTCGACCTCGCCGGCGGCCATCAAGCTGGCTGCCATGTTGTCGCAGATCAGCCGATGCGGCACATCGGCGCGGGCCAGCTCCCAGGCTGTCAGGCGGCTGCCCTGAAGTAGTGGGCGAGTCTCATCCACCCACACATTGGGTTTGAGCCCGCGTGCGTGGGCCAGGGTGATGATGCCCAGGGCCGTGCCGATGCCGGCGGTGGCCAGGCTGCCGGTGTTGCAGTGGGTTAGTACCCGGCTTGCACTCGGGATCACAGACAGGCCGGCTTCACCGATGGCCTGACACAGCGCCTGATCCTGATCGAATATGGCCAGCGCGCAGGATGCAATGTGGGCGGCGTCGGCGCCTTGCTGCAGCAGCGGGCGCAGCCGATCCAGATAATTCATCAGATTGACCGCGGTCGGCCGGCTTGCGCGCAGCGCTTCAAGCTCGTCCAGCAGCTGGCTTGCCGGGATGCCGGCCAGGGCCCGCTGGGCCACCATCAGGCTGGCGGCGATACCGATCAGTGGCGCGCCGCGCACGGCCAGCGAGTGGATGTGGCCGATCAGCTCATCGGGTGTGTCGCAGCGGTGCCAGCGCTCCTCGTGCGGGAGCAGGCGCTGATCCAGGATGTCCAGCCGCTGGTCGATAAAACGCAGGCTGGTGGCGCGGCGGTCGAGCGGGTTCAAGGTGTCAGTTGTCCAGGCGGGAGAAGTGCTGGGCGATGTCGTCGCCGGTGAACTGGGCAATCCAGCCTTCCGGGTTGTTGAACAGACGAATCGCGGTGAATGCCGGGTTTGGGCCCATGTCGAACCAGTGGCGGGTGCCCGCGGGGACCCGGATCAGATCGCCTTTTTCGCACAGCAGCTCGAACACCTGGCCGTTGATGTGCAGGGTGAACAGGCCCTGGCCGCGCACGAAGAAGCGCACCTCGTCTTCGGCGTGGGTGTGCTCTTCCAGAAACTTGCTGCGAAAGGCTGCCTTGTCGGGATGATCGGGCACCATGCTGACCACATCCCAGCTCTGATAGCCCGCTTCGGCCACCAGACGATCGATATCGCTTTGGTAGGCAGCAAGAATGTCTTCCTGGCTGGCTTCAGGCGGCAGCTCGACGGCCGCTTCCCAGCGCTCAAGCTGGACGCCGACAGCGCTCAGCGCAGCCTGAATGCGGGGGTAGTCGGTGGTGTCGAGCAGCGCAGCGTGCGGCTGATCGTCAGGGCAGTGGCGCAGGTGGGTCATGCGGCTATCTCCAGGTGGATGTCGTCGAAGCTCGCGACGGCCTCGTGGTCGGTGCGGGTGATGCTCTCATCGCGCACCAGATGAATGGTTTGCAGCCCGGCGTCGCGGGCGGCGTCGAGTTCGGCTGTGACATCGGACAGGAACAGAATATCCGCCGGCGAAAGATCCAGCTCCCGGGTGATCGAACGGTAGCTGGCGACTTCGCGCTTGGGTCCGGTGGTGGTGTCGAACCAGGCCTGGAACAGCGGCCGCATGTCGCCGAAATCGGAGTAACCGAACAGCAGTTTCTGGGCCGGGATCGAGCCGCTGGAGTAGACGCCCAGCTGCGCTCCCTCCCCATGCCAACGGCTCAGGCCCTGATGGGCGTCGGGGTAGACGTGACCGTGAAAGTCGCCGTTTTCGTAGCCGGCTTTCCAGATCTGGCCCTGCAGATTTTTCAGCGGGGTGGCTTTGCGGTCTTCGTCGATCCAGCGGATCAGCAGGTCGATGAGTTCCTCGAGCGTGGCTTCGGGGCGTTCGGCCAGGGCTGCGGCGGCGCGCAACTCGGCGGCCACCTGGGGTTGCTCAGCCTGAGCGCGCAGGAAGGTGGGCAGCTCGGCGCGGGCGTAGGGAAACAGCACCTTGTGCACGAAGGCGATGTCGGTGGTGGTGCCCTCGATGTCGGTGATCAGGGCGCGAATCTTGTGGGTGTTCATGACAAATCCCGGGTGGCCAGACGCTCCTGCCACACGCATTCAAACAGAAATTCCAGGCCTTCCACGTGGCGGTAGGCTTCGTTGAGGTCGCGGCCCCAGGCATACAGACCATGTCCGCGTACCAGCAGGGCAGGCACCACGGTGGCGTCTGCCGGCCAGCGTTCAGCCACCCGCTCGGCCAGCGCGTCGATGTCCTGGGTGTTGTCGAAGATCGGCACGTCCAGGGCGTCGAGATGGCTGGTTTGTCCGTGTATGGCCTTCTGCATTTCAAAGCCGTGAATGCTCAGGCTTGAGCCATGCGACAGGCGTGACAGCACGGTGGCGGTGCTTGAGTGTGTGTGCAGCACCGCACCGATGCGGCTGTCGAGCTGATACAGGCGCGCATGCAACGCGGTTTCGTCGGAGGGCTTGTCAGCGGGGTTGAGCGCCTTGCCCCGGGCGTCGCAGAGCATCAGATCGGCGCGGCTCAGGCGTGTCTTGTCGCGCCCGGAACGGGTGATCAGTCGCAGCTGGTCATCGATCCGGGCGGAGAAATTGCCGCCGGTAGCCGGGCACCAGTGGCGCGCCGCAATCCGCCCGATGGTGTCGAGCAGGGCATCACACAGGGCGGGGTAGTCGTCAGATTGCGGCATGACCATCGGCAGGCGAAAGGGGGCTGCATTTTATCGCCTGCCGATGCTCAGGTGTTTACACCATCAAGGGGCCCATCTTGTTCAGGCCAGAGCCTTGCAGGTGATCGACCCCAAGAGCCTTGATGCCCTCGATCCAGGCGGCATCTTCAATGCCGCAGGCGGTGCACTCCACACCACGCAGATGTGCGCTCTGCGCAATCCAGCGCACCTGAGCCTGGGCCAGGTCATCGTGTGTGGCGCTGCAAATCAGGGTGGCATCCACCTTGACCGCATTGGGACGACAGCTCTGCAGTAGCTGGGCGAAGCCGACGCCGCGGGCCTGGTCGATGGCCACCCTGGCGCCCAGGTTCTGCACGGTTTCGACGAACTGGGCCACTTCACGCAACATCGAGGTGGCGGTGTTCTCGGCAATTTCGAAACACACTTGAGCGGCGTGTGCGGCATGCCGGTTGAGGCGCTCGCTCACGCGCAGGGCGAAGGTGGTGTCCTGCAGGGAGGCGGCTGCGATGTTGATCGAGAAGCTGGCGTACTCGGTGGCAAAGTTGGGGTTGTCCGCAAGCTGTTCCAGCACCTGATCGAGCACCCACAGATCCATCATGGCGGTTTCCCCGATACGGCCAAGTGCGGGCAGGAAGCTGCGCGGTGAGACCCACACGCCATCGGCGTCTTCAATGCGCATATAGCATTCCACGCTGCGCCGATGGTTCTGCGTATCAACGGGCAGAATTTCCTGGGACATCAGATGACCCAGCCCGGCACCCAGGCGCTGCTGCAGCCATTCGGCCCAGCCGCGATCGTCAAAGCGGGATTCGCTGGTGGTTTGTGCAGGGACGCTGGTGTGAACACGGTTGCCGCCGGCACGCCGCCCGGCTCGCAGCATGGCTTCAGCCAGTTCCATCACGCCATTGACGCTGGGCGAATCGCCGTTGAGCGGAAGCAGTGCAATGGTGGCGTTGAGTTCCAGGTTTTCGTTGCGCCAGGTCAACGTCGCCTGCTGCAGTTCCTGGCGCAGATTTTCTGCGCAGTTGCGGGCATCCCCGTCGAGGCTGTCGGGCAGCAGCAGTGCGAATCGACCGGCCGAGATGGCGAAGCACTGGGCGTTGTCGTCGGTGCTCGCGCGGCAGGTTTCGGCGATTTGCCACAGCACTTGTTCGGCGGCCTGGTAACCGTGACGGTCGCTAATGAAATCAAGGTTGTCAGGTGTCAGCAGCATCAGATGGTGCTCGCCGGATTTGATACGCGCGGTGCGCAGCAAATCATCAAGCTGACGGGTGAAGGCGTCTCGCGTGGCCAGGCCGGTGATCGGATCGAGTTGGCTGGGGATGCGCATCGGCGCGCCCCCAGCCTGATCGTCGCGTTCCATTTTGATGTAAGCGCCTACAGCTGTGCCTTCCTTGTCGGTGACAGCCATGGAGGTGACCAGCACCGAGTAGCTTTTGCCGATGCGGTCACGCAGGACGCAGTTCTCCAGATGTGGTGCGGCGTCGGCGGCATCAATGGCGCGCAGTGCGATGCGCTTGACTGGGTGTTGCTCCGGACGCGCTGCGCCGGGGTCAAACAGCTGCATGACTTCGTCAAATGCGCTACCGATGGCATCATCGCGATGGATGCCGCAAAGCTGTGTCGCGGCCGGGCTGATGCCGCGAATCACGCCGTGAATATCGGTGACGACCACCGCTTCGCCACTGGAATTGATGGTCACGCCGGCCAGCGCCATGCTGCGCCGCGCGGCGACGCTGATACGCGACATATCCTGGCGCTGCGCTTTGAGCTGACCGATGGCTTCGTCCAGTTCCTTGCCGCGTTTCTGCAGTTGATAGCGTGTCAGGTGCAGTTGCTTATTGGCTTCCAGCAGCGAGGATGCATCAACGTGCTCTTCACCATGATCGGCGTGACGATAGCCGCTGCGCCAGATCATTGGCACCAGCGCGAAAAGCAGCGCGGCGAGACCCAGCGTGATGGCCGTGTGTACCGAGACACCGCGAATCTCGCCGGGAATCTGGTAGCCGGCCAGCGGCGCGGCAATCAGGCACATCAAGGCCAAGCCGGGCAGCAGGGCGATCTTCAGCGCCGATGTCCACATGCCCAGTGTGGTTGGGACGTGGAGGTTTGCGGAAGGGGCTTTGTTGGCAACATCCATGGTCGTGGTTCCTGGCGCTCGGGGTGCGGTTTTGGGCATATTTGAGTTGCAGCGTCGCGCTTAAGGCGCGAAGTTTTTGAGAAGAACTGCGTTTTTGCGTCATTTTTCTGACACACCCAAGAACTCCGGCCACAAGTCATGTTTTCTTCGTTACTGGTTGTATGCACCGGCAACATCTGTCGCAGCCCGATGGGCGAATTCCTGTTGCGCGATCGCTGGCGCAAATCTGGCGCCCGTGTGGCCTCCGCCGGGGTTGGTGCGATGCTGGGCTGGCCGGCCGACGACGATGCGATTGCGGTGATGGATGACTATGGCATCGACATGCGGGCCCATCAGGCGCAGCAAATCAAGCCGGAGCTGCTCAAGGCTTACGACCTTGTGCTGGTGATGGAAAAACACCATGAGGACTGGATCAACCAGCGTTTTCCGACCACCCGTGGGCGCGTTCATCTGATGAGCAAATGGCAGGCGCGTGATGGCGTGCCAGACCCCTACCGGCGCGGCCGAGCAGCCTTTGAAGCCTGCTATGCCCAGCTCGACGAATGCGTGGATCAGTGGCTGCAGCGCATCGGCTGACTGATCCGGGGCAGGCGCATGCCTGTTTGACGTATACTTTCACCCCTTTTGGCTGAATTTTTTACCGTGGGAGCAAAGCTCTACATCAAGACATTCGGCTGCCAGATGAACGACTACGATTCGGGCAAGATGGCGGCGGTGCTTGAGAAGTCACACCAGGTGGAACGCACGGACAATCCGGAAGACGCGGATATCCTGCTGCTCAACACATGTTCGATCCGCGAGAAAGCGCAGGAGAAAGTCTTCTCCGAGCTGGGCCGCTGGAAACAGCGCAAGCAGACCAAGCCGGATCTGATGATTGGCGTGGGCGGCTGCGTTGCCAGCCAGGAAGGCGATGCGATTCTTGAGCGGGCACCGTATGTCGATCTGGTGTTTGGTCCGCAGACCCTGCATCGTCTGCCCGAGCTGATGGAGCAGCGTGCCAGCAGCGGCCGCGCCGCCATGGACATCAGTTTCCCGGAAATCGAGAAGTTCGATGCCCTGCCTGAACCGCAGGCCGAGGGCGTGACCGCTTTCGTTTCGGTGATGGAGGGGTGCTCCAAGTACTGCACCTTCTGTGTCGTGCCCTACACCCGCGGGGAAGAGGTCAGCCGTCCGTTTGATGACGTGATGGCCGAAGTCCGGGCGCTGGCCGCTCAGGGCGTGCGCGAAATCACCCTGCTGGGTCAGAACGTCAACGCCTATTACGGCAAGATGAGTGATGGCACCACGGCGGATCTGGCCTTGCTGATTCGCTACATCGCCGAAATTGAAGACATCGGACGCATTCGTTTCACCACCTCGCATCCGGCCGAGTTCTCCGACAGCCTGATTCAGGCCTACGCCGATGTGCCCAAGCTGGCCAGTTATCTGCATCTGCCGGTGCAGTCGGGCTCTGACCGCATCCTGATGATGATGAAGCGTGGCCACAGTGCCCAGGAATACATTTCCAAAGTCCAGCGCTTGCGCGCGGCGCGGCCGGAGATCAGCCTGTCCACCGACATCATCGTCGGGTTCCCGAGCGAAACCGACGCCGATTTCGAGGCGACCATGGAACTGGTCGGCTTCGCCGATTTCGATCACGCCTTCTCGTTTGTCTACAGCGCCCGTCCGGGCACGCCGGCGGCCAAGCTGCATGACGGCGTCGATGCGCAGGTCAAGAAACAGCGTCTGCAGATCCTCCAGGATCGGGTGCGCGCGCGCGGCGACGAATTCTCGCGTGCCATGGTCGGCACCACCCAACGTGTGCTGGTCGAGCGTCTGTCACGCAAGGATGTGGGCCAGCTGGCCGGGCGCACCGACAACAACCGCTGGGTCAATTTCACGGCCGAGCCGGAATTGATCGGGCGCTTTGTTGACGTCGAAATTACCGAGGCTTTGCCCAATTCCCTGCGTGGCGTGCTGGTCAACCCGGCAGCCCACGCCGCCTGATGATTGCCTTGCGCTCGTGAACACCTCCAAACAGCTGCGACTCCAGCCGGAGTCGCAGGATCGTCTATCTGCGTTGTGTGGTCCTGCGGATCAGCATTTGCGTCAGCTCGAACGGGATCTCAATGTTGAGATTCGCAACCGCGCCTATGACTTCGAAATCCTCGGCAGTGCCGAAGCGGTTGAGCAGGCGGCCATGACCGTGCGTCGCCTGTACGGTGGCAATGGTGGTGCGACGGTGGACCGCGAGGCCGTGCACATGGCGGCGCGCGAGCAGGTCACCGAAGACAGCGCCGAGCCTCTGCGCATCCGCACGCGCCGCGGTGTGATTCGTCCGCGCAATCCCAGTCAGGCGCATTATCTCGGCAGCATCCAGCGTCATGATCTGGTGTTCGGGGTTGGTCCGGCCGGGACCGGCAAGACCTATCTCGCCGTGGCGGCCGCGGTGGAAGCGCTGGAGCGCGACGAAGTGCGCCGCATCATGCTGGTGCGCCCGGCGGTGGAAGCCGGTGAGCGGTTGGGTTTTCTGCCTGGTGATCTGGCCCAGAAGATTGACCCGTATCTGCGTCCGCTCTACGACGCCCTGTATGAAATGCTCGGCTTCGAGAAGGTCGGGCGGCTGATCGAGCGCAACATCATCGAAGTGGCGCCGCTGGCGTACATGCGTGGCCGCACGCTGAACGAATCCTTCATCATCATGGATGAAGCGCAGAACGCCACCGTGGCGCAGATGAAAATGTTTCTGACCCGGCTGGGCTTCGGCTCCACCGCCGTGGTGACCGGTGATGTGACCCAGGTCGATCTGCCACGGCCTGGCCAGTCCGGCCTGCGTCACGCCACCCAGGTGCTGGACGGCGTGCCGGGAATCAGCTTTACCTACTTCCGTTCCGGCGATGTGGTGCGTCACCCCTTGGTGCAGCGCATTGTCGATGCCTACGGCGAACATGAAGGTGCAAATGACGGTGGGGATGCGCGATGAGCGTGTCGCTAGTTGTTCAGCGCGCCTGTGAGCATGACGCGCCGCAAGATGCGCTGCTGCAAAGCTGGGCCGACATCGCCTTGCGTGATCATCCCGGCGTTGGCGAGCTGGTCATCCGCATCGTCGATGAGGCCGAATCGCAGGCCCTGAATGCGCAGTATCGAGACAAGGACAAGCCGACCAATGTGCTGTCCTTTACCGCCGAGCCCCTGCCCGAAGAGTTTGCCGAGCTGGCGGATGAACAAGCGCTTGGCGATCTGGTCATCTGTGCAGCGGTGGTCGCTGCCGAAGCCCAGGCTCAGGGCAAATCGTTGCAGGCCCATTGGGCCCACATGGTGATCCATGGCTGCCTGCATCTGCTGGGTCATGACCATGTCGAGGCCGATGAGGCCGAACGCATGGAAGACCTGGAACGCAAACTGCTAGCTGAATTGAATTTTTCCGATCCGTACGAGTAACACGATCATGTCTGACGATAATCCTTCGAGTACCGAGGGGCCTTCCGACAACTGGATGCGGCGTTTGGGCCGCAGCCTTGCCGGGGCGCCCCGCAGTCGCGAAGAACTTTCGGCCATCCTGCGCGAAGCGCGCCAGTTCGAACTGATGGATGCCGACGCTCAACTGATGATCGAGGGTGTGCTGAAGGCAGCCGACACCCCGGTCGAGCACATCATGATTCCGCGCTCTCAGATGGTTGTCATCGAGCACGACATGGTGATCGAAGACGTGCTGCGCGCGGTGGTGGATTCCGGTCACTCGCGTTTTCCTGTGATTGGCGAGAACCGCGATCATGTGCTCGGCATCCTGCTGGCCAAGGATCTGCTCAAGTATGCAGGTCAGGACGTGGACACCAGCGAATTCCGCATTCAGGACTGCCTGCGCAAGGCTGAATTCGTGCCTGAGAACAAACGCCTGAACGTGCTCCTGAAAGAGTTTCGCAGCGGGCGTAATCATATGGCCATGGTGGTCGACGAATATGGCGGTGTGTCCGGCCTTGTGACCATCGAGGATGTTCTGGAAACCATTGTTGGTGATATCGACGACGAGTACGACGAAACCGAAGGGGCGTCGATCCTGCGCCAGGACAGCCGCCACTATCTGGTCAAGGGTTTGTGTTCGATTGAGGATTTCAACACCTATTTCGGGGCGACCTTCTCGGACCAGGAGTTCGACACCCTGGGCGGGCTGGTGACGCATCACTTCGGGCGTCTGCCCAAGTCGGGCGAAACCCTCACTCTGGGCGAGTTCGAGTTCCAGGTGGCGCGGGCTGACAGCCGACGGCTGGCCATGCTGCGGGTCACGGTGAGCGGGCAACCGCAGCAGGATTAGTCGTCATGCGCCGGTCCGTCATCGCTGCACTGCTGGGCGGGCTGCTGACCACCGCAGCGTTCGCGCCGCTCAATATCTGGCCGGGGGTGGTACTTGGCCCCTTGTTGTTGCTGTACGCGCTGCGCGGGCGCACACCGCGCCAGGCCCTGCTGCTGGGCGCGCTGTACGGCTTTGCGCATTTTCTCAGTGGCGTGTGGTGGGTGCTGATCAGCACCTGGGTTTATGGCGGTGCGCCGCTGTCCTTGTCGTTGCTGCTGCTGCTCATGCTGGCGCTGTATCTGAGCCTGTTTCCGGCGCTGGCCGCAGGTCTGCAGGCCTGGCTGCACCCGCCCATCAGCGGTCTGCGTGGTCTGTGGCTATGGCCGGCCTGCTGGATGTTTGCGGAGTTTGCGCGCGACACCTTGTTTGACGGCTTTCCGTGGTTTTCGCTCGGCTATGTGGCCACCGAGGTGCTCGGTGGTCTCAAGCTTGCGGCCGTGCTGGGGGTGCATGGCGTGTCGGCGGTGTACGCGCTGCTTGCGGTGGCGCTGCTGACGCTGCTGGCGGGGGGCGCGCGACTGCTGGCGGCGGGCGCTGTGCTGGCGGTTATCACGGCGCATGTGCTGCTGCCAGCGCCATCGCAGTGGACCCAGGCTGCGGGAGAACCCATCGAAGCGGTGCTGATCCAGGGCAATATGAGTCAGGATCAGAAATGGCGACCGGAAAATCGTCTGCCGACCATCGAGCTGTACGAGCGCATGACCTCACAGGCCTGGCCGGCGGATCTGGTGATCTGGCCGGAGGCGGCGATACCGCTGCCCTATGACTATGTCACCTGGCTGTTCGAAGAGCTCGACCTGCGTGCCCGTGAAGCGGGCGGCACGCTCTACGCCGGCATACTGACCCAGCAGGACGGCGCCACTTACAACACCGTCTACGCCCTGGGCCAGGATCAGGGGCGTTATGTGAAGCAGCATCTGGTGCCGTTTGGCGAATACATACCCGCGCCAGCCTGGATTCGCCCGATGTTCGATGTGCTGAATCTGCCGTTTCCGTCGATTGCGGTCGGGCTGGATGGGCAGCGCAGCCTCGATGTGAACGGTCATGCGGTCTCGATGTCGATCTGCTTCGAGGACGTTTTCCCGATGGAAGTGCGCGAAACCTCGCGCCACGCGGGGCTGCTGGTCAACGTGACCAACGATGCCTGGTTTTCCGGTTCGGCGGCGCCCCAGCAGCATCTGCAGATCGCGCGCTTGCGCGCGGTCGAGTCCGGGCGCAGCCTGCTGCGCGTGGCCAATACCGGGATCTCCGCGGTGATCGGGCCGGATGGCATGGTCGAGCAACAGTTGGATTGGGGCGTGCGCGGCAGCCTGCGCGCCCGGGTGGTGCCGCGTGACGGCCTCACGCCCTATCAGCGCTGGGGGCGCTGGCCCTTGCTTGGCTACCTAGCCGTGGCCTTGCTGCTGGGCCTGCTGATGCGTCGCAGGCTGGTAACATAGCGCGCCTTTTTCAAGACCGACTTGTGATGCAGGACCAATACGATCCGCAGGCGATCGAAACCGCGGTGCAGCAGCGCTGGAATGAGGCGCAGGCTTTCAAGGCCAGCGAAGACCCGGCGCGGGAAAAATATTACTGCCTGAGCATGTTCCCGTACCCATCCGGGCGCCTGCACATGGGCCATGTGCGCAACTACACCATCGGTGATGTGCTCGCGCGCTACCACCGCATGTGCGGCAAAAACGTGCTTCAGCCGATGGGCTGGGATGCCTTCGGCCTGCCGGCCGAGAACGCTGCGATCAAGAACCAGGTGCCGCCCGCGGCTTGGACGCGCGAGAACATCGACTACATGCGTGGTCAGTTGCAGCGTCTGGGCTTTGCCTACGACTGGTCGCGTGAACTGGCGACCTGTGATCCGGGCTATTACCGCTGGGAGCAGTGGCTGTTCACCCGGCTGATGAAGAAGGGGTTGGTTTACCGCAAGAATTCGGTGGTCAACTGGGACCCGGTCGACAACACCGTGCTGGCCAACGAGCAGGTTATCGACGGCCGCGGCTGGCGCTCCGGTGCGCTGGTCGAGCAGCGCGAAATTCCGCAGTGGTTCCTCAAGATCACCGATTACGCCGAGGAGCTGCTCAGCTCGCTGGATGAGCTGGAGCACTGGCCTGAGGCGGTCAAGACCATGCAGCGCAACTGGATCGGACGGTCCGAAGGGCTGCGCATTCGCTTCGCCGTGCCCGATGCCGAGCCGCTTGAGGTTTTCACCACGCGCCCTGACACCCTGATGGGGGTGACCTACCTGGCCGTTGCTGCTGGCCACCCGCTGGCCCAGCAGGCCGCGCAGGACAAACCTGAAGTGGCGGCTTTTGTGGCCGAGTGCCAGCGCGGCGGAACCGCTGCGGCGGATCTCGAAACCCAGGACAAAAAAGGCATCGCGCTGGGCATTGATGCCGTGCACCCGGTCACCGGCGAGAAGGTGCCGGTGTGGGCCGCCAACTTCGTGCTGATGTCCTATGGCACGGGCGCGGTGATGAGTGTGCCGGCGCACGACCAGCGCGACTGGGAGTTCGCCCAGGCCTACGGCTTGCCGCTCAAGGCGGTGATTTCGGCTGATGGCGAGCAGGTGCCGGACATTTCCGAGGCCGCTTACACCGCACGCGGTCGTCTGATCAATTCGGGCGATTTCGACGGTCTGGATTTTGACGCGGCCTTTGCCGCGTTACAGCAGCATCTGGGCGAGGCCGCCGAAAAGCAGGTCAACTTCCGTCTGCGCGACTGGGGTGTGTCTCGTCAGCGTTACTGGGGCTGCCCGATTCCGGTGATCTACTGCGATCAGTGTGGTGATCAACCGGTGCCGGAAGACCAGCTGCCGGTGGCGCTACCTGAAGATGTGACGGTGACCGGGGGCGCATCGCCGCTGGCCACGATGGACGAGTGGATCAAGGTCAAATGCCCCTCCTGCGGCGGCGATGCCCGGCGTGAGACGGACACCTTCGATACCTTCTTCGAATCGAGCTGGTACTACGCCCGGTTCGCCTGCCCGGATGCCGACAGCGCCATGCTCGATGCGCGCGCCGACTACTGGGCACCGGTTGATCAGTACATCGGAGGCATCGAACACGCCATCCTGCATTTGTTGTACGCGCGTTTCTTCCACAAGCTGATGCGTGACGAAGGGCTGTTAAGTTCCAATGAACCGTTCAAGCGTCTGCTGACCCAGGGCATGGTGCTGGCCGACAGCTGGTTTACCCGTGATGACAAGGGCGGTCAGCAGTGGGTGTCGCCGCTGGATGTTGAGATTGAGCGCGATGCCGACGGGCGCATTGTCGGTGGCACGCTGAAGTCGGACGGTTCGGTTGTCGAATACGACGGCATGAACAAGATGTCCAAGTCCAAGAACAATGGCATCGACCCGCAGGTCATGATCGAACGCTACGGCGCCGACACCGTGCGCCTGTTCATGATGTTTGCGGCGCCGCCGGATCAGTCGCTGGAATGGTCGGATGCCGGTGTTGATGGTGCGCTGCGCTTCATCAAGCGTCTGTGGCGTCAGGTGCATGCGCACGTGCAGGGCGGCGCTGTGGTGGCGCTGGATGTTGATGCCCTGAGTCGCGAGCAGAAAGGCCTGCGCGCCAAGGTGCATGAAACCTTGAGCAAGGCCGGCGACGACATCGGTCGGCGCATGACCTTTAATACCGCCATCGCCGCAGTGATGGAGCTTTTGAATGCGGTCTCGCGTTTTGCTGATGACAGCGCGCAGGGCCGCGCGGTGGTGCAGGAGGCGCTGGACACTGCGGTGCTGCTGCTGGCACCGATAACCCCGCATGTCTGCGACCAGCTGTGGCAGGCGCTGGGGCATGAGGGTGCAGTGATCGATGCGAACTGGCCGCAGGTTGATGAGCGCGCACTGGTCAGCGACAGCATCGCGCTGGTGGTGCAGGTCAACGGCAAGTTACGCGGGCGTATCGAAGTCGATGCTGCGGCTGACAAGGACGCGATTCTTGCCCAGGCCAAGGCGGACGAGAACGTCAAGCGCCACCTTGAGGGCATGACCTTGCGCAAGGAAATCTACGTGCCAGGCAAGCTGGTCAACCTGGTGGTGGGGTGAACAGCTTGCTGCGCTGCGGGTTGCTGATCGGCCTGATCGGGTTTCTCAGCGCCTGCGGGTTTCAGCTGCAAGGCAGTCACAACTGGCCGTCGGCATGGCCACATTACCGTCTGGACTATTCCGCGCGGCAACCGGCCATGCTGTACTTCGCCACCGCGCTGGATCGCGCCCTGCAACAGCGGGGCGTGACCGCGCAGGGTGAGCCACGTTTCACCATCAAGCTGCACCGCTTGCGTGACACCCGGGTGGTGGCGGCAATTGGTGCGGATGGCAAGGCGGTGGAATACGAACTGGGCCGGCATGTCGATTTCCAGATTCTGGCCGGTGAATGGCGCTCCGAGGTCTACAGCCTGTCGGCCGACCGGCGCATGAGTTTCGACCCCACGGTGGTGCTCGCCAAGGATGTTGAAGAGGCGCGTCTGCGCGAGGGCCTCGCGCGTGACCTGATCGAGCTGCTGCTGCTGCGTGCCGAGGTTGATCTGCGCAGCCTGCCGGGTGATGCCTGACAAGGTCGCAACGCGTCTTGTGCCTGTGCCAGGCATGCCAGATACTCGTCTGACATAACAAAACCCACAGCGGATCAGATCGGGAGACGGTAATGCGTGCATGGAATGCGGCGACGGCCTGCGTTGGCCTCAGTTTGGCGCTGGGCGCCTGTAACGGAGGGCGCATTGATACGCCGCCCTCTCAAGTTCGTTCGGTGGTGCCGCAGGCGGCTCAATGTGGCCCGGGCAGCCAGCCCGAAACCGGGCTGCAAGGTCAGGTGCCACTTGCCGATCGCGACAGCGGACGCAATTTGCAGGCGTATTCCTGCAATCTCAAACAGGTCGGGCAGTACCAGGGGCAGGGTGCCTCGGTGGTCAGTGCATCCAGTGGGCATTGCGCCTATATGTCCAGCGGGCCGATTGCGGCGGTGCTGAGTGCAACCCCCGGTATGCAGGTTGTGGATGTGTCAGATCCCAGCGCACCGGTTTTTGCCGGCCACCATGCTAGCCCGGGCATGCTGCTGGGGACCTGGGAGTCGCTCAAGGTCAACGAGCAGCGCGGCCTGATTGGTGGTGTGGCTGTGGGCCTGCTGACCGCGCCCGGGTTTTTCGACGTGTATGACATCAATGAGGATTGCGCCCAGCCGGTGCACCGCAACGGTTTGCTCGGTACCTCGCTGGAATTGCCAGCCAATCTGCTCGGTCATGAAGGCAACTGGGCGCCTGACGGTCAGACCTACTGGGCGACCGGGCTGGTCGCGGGCAGCCTCACCGCTATTGATGTCAGCGAGCCGGCCCAGCCTCGGGTGGTGTATTCCGGCTTGCAGGGCTTTCCGGCCAATCACGGCGCTGAATTCAATGCAGATGGCACGCGCATGTATCTGGCGACCTGCCTGCCGGGCGGTGTGTTGACCCTGGATATCAGTGAGGTGCAGAACCGCGCCAGTGCACCGCAGGTCCGCCAGATCAGTCATCTGACCTGGAATCCACGCAGTTGTGGCCAGCATGCGCTGCCGGTGTTCTTCGATGGCGTGCCGCATCTGATCGCGCCGGATGAATTTGCCTCGGAAGGCATTCGCATCATCGACATCAGCGATGAAACCGCCCCCGAGGTGATCACCCATCTTCAGCTGGAGATCCAGCGTCCTGAACACGCGGCATTGCGTGTGGAAGACACCGCGCGCAACGGCGCGTTTTCCTATGAAGCGCATTATTGCGATGTCGACCGGGTCGAGAACCCGACGGCGATGGCGTGCGGTTATTTCCAGTCCGGCATCCGCGTGTTCGACATTCGCGATCCACGTGAACCACGCGAGATCGCCTATTTCAATCCGCCGGCCCAGCCCGATGCAGCGCCGCGTCTGCACGGTTCACTGCATGCTTATGGCGGTGGCGTGCTGCCGGTGATTTCCGACCAGAACGCCAGTGGCGAAAACCCGCTGGCGCTGACCCCTTATCTGTTCGATTACGTGGCTGCAGTGCCCGAGCTGTTGGCCATGGGGCTGGGCGCGGTGCATGGCGAGATGAGCGCGGATTGGTGCAGCTCGCCGCCGCGCTTTGTGGGTGAGCAGTTGTGGGTGACCTGCATGGACAACGGTTTCCTGGTGCTGGAATTCGAAAACGGGGTTTATCCGCTGTCCGATAAGGCGCCGTGAAACATGCGCTGACGCTGATGGCAGCGGTGGCCTGTGGCGTGTTCGGGGCGTGGCTGACGATGCCGCAGGCCGCGCCTGCGCACTATGCGGACAACACGCCCGGTGTGGTCGATATCGGCTTTGCCCAGCACATGAGCCAGCATCACGATCAGGCCATATTTCTGGCCACCCTGTTTCTGCACGGTCATGAATCCGGCCTGAACGGCTTTGCTGAAGCGGTGCGCCAGAACCAGCTGCTAGAACTCGGTCAGATGCGCGGCTGGCTCAGCCTGTGGGATCAAGCCCTGGCGCCTTCAGGCCGGTCGATGGACTGGATGCTGGCCGGGCAGCGTCCGCCGGATGCCAAGCTCAAAGCGTATCTGGTGGCCTGCGAGAACTCGGCCAGCGGCATGCCCGGGCTGGCCACCGGTGCCCAGATCGAACAGCTGGATCGGGCGCATGCTGAGGCGCGAGATCGCCTGTTTCTGAACCTGATGATGGCGCACCATGAGGGCGGCCTGCCGATGCTGGAGTTTGCGGCCCGCGAGGCCCGTCTTACGCCGGTGCGCCAGCTGGCCCAGCGCATGCTCATGGCGCAGACACGTGAAACGGTGCAGATGCAGCTGGCCCTGGCGCAGCTGTCTGCAAACCAGTGACGGCGGTCAGGGCAGACGGGTCAGCTTGCTGTCCAGCTTTGAGCGCATGGTGCGCGGAATCACCGCCGGGTAGCCGTACCAGAGCAGGGCGACCACTTCTTGCTGCTGGGCCTTGATGCCAAGCAGGCGGTAGAACGCCGGCTCGCGGATGATATCGCCGGATGTCCACTTGCAGCCGACCCCGCGGGCCCACAGGTCGAGCATCAGGTTCTGGATCGCGCAGCAGCATGCCGCATAGTCCTCGCGGGCACGCAGCGGCTGGCTTGAGCGCTCACAGGTGATCACCAGCCAGCCCGGAATTTCGGCCCAGCGTCGGCGTTTTTTTTCGCCAGCCTCGGGGCCGCGTTTGCGGGCCACCAGATCCGCATTCAGATCAACAATCGCTTGCTTGGTCTTGTCACCGATCGCGTAAAAGCGCCACGGCTGTGTGAAATAGTGGTTGGGCGCAAAGCAGGCAGCCTGCAGGGCGATTTCGACATCGCGCCACGGCGGCACCCGATCCGGCAGGAAATCGTGGATGGTGCGGCGCTGAATCAGGGCGGCGTGAATTTGCTGGTGGTTATACAGACTCAAGGCAGGGTGCGATCAGTTCAACCGGGTGGCATACAGTGGTCAATGGGGCGTCGTCGTGCAAGCGCAAGCCGGCGGCCAGGTGCATGGCGCAGCCGATGTTTGTGGTCACCAGCGCGGTGGGCTTGATTGCCTGGCAGGCCGCCAGTTTGCTCTCGCGCAGCGCGTCTGCACGTTGCGCGAATTGCAGCATGTGGGTGCCAGCGGCGCCGCAACACGCGGCATCCGGCATGTCGTGCAGCTCAAGGCCGGTCACGCGTTGCAACAGGCTGCGCGCGGCCTCAGGCTGGCGCAGACCGTTGCGCTGGGAGCAGGGCTGATGGATCAGCACGCGTTGTTCGGGGGCGCGCAGCGCCTGATCCGGCCAGTGCTGGCGATTGAGGAAGTGGCAGGCCTCTTCGACCTGTGACCAGCCACTGTCGCGCAGCTGATTGGCGCAGGCCGAATCCAGTGCCAGCACCGGTTTGGACGGATCGAGCAGGTCGTTCAGACGCGCACGCAACGCCTCTGCCTGCTGCGGCTGACCGGCGTGCTGGGCCAGGGCGCCGCAGCAATGACCGGCCGGAATCACGCTGGCCTTGAGCTTGAGGGCGCGGCAGCAGCTCAGCAGGGCCTCAACAGCCGGCGCATTGGCCAGGTCGCCGACGCAGCCGGCAAAGATGTAGACCTCGGCGTTGCGCGCAAAGGCTGGCAATGCCGCGGTTCGACCTTGCGGTAGCAGGCTGAGCTGACGTCTCAGGGCTGTCAGCCGCAGCGCGCGGCTGATCGGCCAGAGCCAAGATCTGAGTCTCTGGGCCAGGCGCAGTGTGGCGCGCAGCAGGCCCCGCAAGCGTTGCCCGCTCAATATGCTTTGCAGCCAGCGCTGGGTGCGCGGGGCGCGGGGTGGATGCAAGGCGCGATGGCTGTCGAGCAATGACAGATACGGCACTTTGGCCGGGCATACCGCTTCGCAGGCCTGGCAGGACAGGCAATGATCCAGGTGTTCGCGCGCGCGATCGCTGGGCGCGACCGTGCCGTCGGCGATTGCCGTCATCATGGCGATGCGCCCGCGCGGCGACTCCGGCTCCATGCCCGACAGGGCGTAGGTGGGGCAGTGCGGTGCGCACAGGCCGCATTTCACGCACAGGTCCGCCTGTTCAATTGGAAATCGATGGTTCATTTCCTAGAATACGCGGCCCTTTGCCCTGAAAAAGCAGATGAACCCTACATTTTATCCGATGCGTCTTGGCACGGCTGTGTTTGCGCTGTGTGCCAGTTTGCACAGTGTTGGGGCCGTCGCAGAGAGTCCCTGGGGCGGCAAAATTGCGGTTGGCGCGATTGCCGCCAGCGGCAACAGCGAGACCAGCACCTTCAACTTCGAATTCGGTCTGAGTTACGACAAAGAGGTGTGGCACAACGCGCTCAAGGCCAGCGCCATGCAGGCGCGCAGTGAAACTGAGGATGATGCGGGCAACATCGAGAAGCGCACCACCTCTGAGCGTTACGTGGTCGGCATGCGCAGCGCATTGGATTTCACCGAGAACGACTACCTGTTCCTGCAGCTGGATTTCGAAAAGGACCTGTTCGGTGGTGTCCGAGAACGGACCGCACAGACACTGGGCTACGGTCGTCGTGTCATCAATGGCGAATCGCACAAGCTGGATCTGGAGCTGGGCGCCGGTGCTCGCCAGACATTGGCACAGGAAGATGGTGCGCGGCGTGAATCTGAGGTGGTGGGACGCGCTGGTCTGATCTATGCTTGGCAGATCAGCGAGACCAGCCGTTTTGCGCAGACCCTGACCACCGAGTACGGTGACACCAACACCTACACGGAATCGCTCAGCGAGCTGAAGCTGTCGGTGATCGGCGGGGTGTTTGCCAACCTGGCCTTTACCGTGAAGCACAACAGCAACGTGCCCGCTGATACCGAGCAAACCGACACCATCTCGTCGGTCTCACTGTCCTACGAATACTAGAGTTTGATTCGGCTTGATTTTTGTCAGCTGAATCCCTAGAATTCGCGCCCTTTCTGTCCACCCCAAGTCTTGGCGCCTTTGCGCGCTAACCGGGATCATTTCAAGAATGACAACCACAGTTTCCGCCAAGCCGCACGAAGTACGCCGCGATTGGGTCCTGATCGACGCCAGTGATCTGGTCCTTGGTCGTCTGGCCACCGAACTCGCTCATCGTCTGCGCGGCAAGCACAAGCCTGAATTCACCCCGCACGTCGATACCGGCGACTACATTGTTGTAGTCAACGCCGAGAAAGTGCGTGTGACCGGCAACAAAGCCAGTCAGAAATTCTACTATCGCCACTCTGGCCGCCCGGGTAACCTGCATGCAGTGCGCCTGGACGACCAGTTGCGCGACCACCCCGAGCGCGTGATCGAAGCGGCCGTCAAAGGCATGCTGCCGAAGAACCCGCTGGGTCGTGCGATGTTCAAAAAACTCAAGATTTACCGTGGCGCTGAGCATCCTCATGCTGCTCAGCAGCCGCAAGTTCTGGATCTGAAGAACTGATTATGCAAACCAACTACGGAACTGGCCGTCGCAAAACCGCCACGGCACGCGTCTTTCTGAAATCCGGCTCCGGCCAGATCACCGTCAACGGCAAGCCGCTCGACGAATTCTTCGGTCGCCCGACCTCGCGCATGATCGTCATGCAGCCGCTGGAAGTGACCGAGAACCTGGGTCGTTTCGATGTCAACGTCACCACCAGCGGTGGCGGTGCCAATGGTCAGGCTGGCGCTATCCGCCACGGTCTGGCTCGTGCCCTGGTTGACTACGACGAAGAGCTGCGTGGTCCGCTGCGCGCTGCCGGTCTGCTGACCCGTGACTCACGTAAGGTTGAGCGTAAGAAAGTCGGCCTGCGCAAAGCACGTAAAGCAACGCAGTACAGCAAGCGCTAAACTTGCGTCAGGTTTGCGGCTTCAGTTTTTGCTGGAGTCGCTGGCCGCAAGGCCAGATCATGGATCTGGCATGCTGAAAGTTACTGGGGGTTCGTCTAGTGGTAGGACTACGGACTCTGACTCCGTCAGCGGGGGTTCGAATCCCTCACCCCCAGCCATACAAGAAAAAGCCCGCGCAAGCGGGCTTTTTTGTTTGTGCTGATGGCGTGGCGGTTAGCCAAGGGCGCCGCCTTGTTTAGATGCGGCTCAAGAAAGCTTCAATTTCCTGGTTGATGCGCCCAGGTGCTTCGAGGGCTGCCAGATGCCCAACAGCGTCTAGCACCTTGAACTGAGCGCCCGGGATGGCTTGAGCCATCTTTTCGGTTTCGGCGACGGGAAAGGTACGGTCCTCTCGACCTGCAATGACCAGCGTCGGGCAATCAATTGCGCCCAGTAGCTGGTGGTGGTCGGCTCGGCGGGGCACGACGCTTTCGATGGCCCAGCTCACCGATTTCGAGTTGACCGTTGCTACCGTGCTACGGATGAAGTCAATCACCTCTGGTTTGGTGCGTTCGGTTGTTGGTCCCGCGAAAGCTGCTACGGCGCGGTTGATCAGCAGATCTGGCACAGAATTTAAGTGGCGCAGCAATGCGGACAAGGCAAAAAACTCAAGCCGCTGCTTGAGTCCGGCGCGGGCGCCGGTGCAGTTCATAAGGACTGTGGCGCGGGCGCGGCGAGGGTAAAGCGCTGCGAAGACCCCGCCCATCATGCCGCCCCATGAGTTGCCGACCAAAACGCAATCTTCGATCTCAAGGACGTCCAGCACTTGGGTCAGGCAAAGGGCGCATTCTTCCATCGTGAAGTTTCGACTCAGCGCGGCACTGCGTCCGTGGCCCGGCGGGTCGATCAGGATCATGCGATGGCTGTTGGCGAAGTGCTCGACCTGACCGCCCCACATCACGCTGTTCATCAGCAGGCTTGACTAGCAAACCATAGCCGGACCTTGGCCACATGCTTGGACGTGGACGTCGCCCAGGACGGTTTTGATGTTGTAGTGGTCGGTGTGGGATGAATTCGGATGAGCGTTCTTTGTCATGTTCGAAACCTATACCTCAAACGCGCTGGAGCTGCGATCGGCAACATCGATGATCAGCCGGCGCATCCACTGATGTGCTGGATTGTGCTGCAACAGTGGGCTCCACGCCATGGTCAACTCGATCAGCGGTATGTCGAATGGTGGGGCATGGACAGCGATCAAAGGATTGTGCGCTTCCAGGCTGGCCGCACGTGTGGGCAGGGTGGCAATCAGGTCGCTTTGTTGGGCCAGCAACATGGCGGCCTGATAGTGTCGGGTGAACACGCTGATCTGGCGTTTCTTGTTAATCCGCGTCAACGCTTCGTCGACCCAGCCCAAGCGCTGCACATTGGCTGGATTCATGCCGACCCCGATGCCCATGCCGGTCTTGCTTACCCAGACATGTTTGGCGGCGAGATAGTTGTCCAGATTGAAGGCGGCATTGATGGGGTTGTCGCGACTGCACAAACAGGCAAAGCGGTCACTCCAGAGCACCTTCTGATGCAGCGACTGGGGCAGCGAATCGAAGCGGTTGATCACCATGTCGACCTTGCCTTGCTCGACATCCGGAAAGCTCACGTCACTGGGCGTCATGATGTCCAGCGTAACCTGCGGCCCTTCGACGCGCAGCCGACGCAACACATGCGGCAGCAACGAGGATTCGGCGTAATCGCTGGCCATGATCCTAAACACGCGGTCTGAGCGGGCGGGGTCGAACTCGGTCTGTGGCTGAACGGCACGTTCCACCGTGGCCAGCACTTCGCGGATAACCGGTTGCAAGGCCAGTGCGCGCTCGGTCGGCACCATGCCTTCGCTGGTGCGCACCAGCAGTGGGTCGCCAAACAGCTGGCGCAGACGCCGCAGGCTGTTGCTCATGGCCGGCTGGCTCAGCTCCAGTTGCTGTGCGGCGCCGGTCACACTGCGCTCGCGCAGCAGCATGTCGAGGTTGCGGAGTAAATTGAGATCGAATCGCGGGTTCGCCATAGCGGGTCAGCCGGTGTTGTCAGCCCCGCTGGCGCGGCGCTTTGCTTGGATTATTTGCGGGGTGAATCATGTGTATTGCTCTCATTTATTATATTTATTCCGCAAGTATCGGTAACATCGCGATCCGCACAGCACCTCCGGGTGTTTTGCGAAGTCTCGTTTACTACCCGTTATTGGAGTCCTTCCATCATGTCTCAGTATCAAGACGACATCGACGCGCTGACCAGCGTGCGCAATGCAGCCGGCAGCAGCTGGGATGCAATCAACCCGGAATACGCCGCTCGCATGAAGGCGCAGAACCGTTTTCAAACCGGTCTGGACATTGCGCGTTACACCGCAGCAATCATGCGCAAAGACATGGAGGAGTACGATCGTGACAGCTCCAAGTACACCCAGTCGCTGGGTTGCTGGCACGGCTTCATCGGTCAGCAGAAGCTGATCTCGATCAAGAAGCACTTCGGTTCCACCGACAAGAAATACCTGTACCTGTCCGGCTGGATGGTTGCGGCCCTGCGTTCCGAGTTCGGTCCGCTGCCTGACCAGTCCATGCACGAGAAGACCTCGGTTGCTGGCCTGATCAAAGAGCTGTACACCTTCCTGCGCCAGGCTGATGCGCGTGAACTTGGCGGCCTGTTCCGTCAGCTCGACGCCGCTTCCGACGCCGACAAGCCGGCCATCCAGGCCCAGATCGACAACTACGAAACCCACGTGGTGCCGATCATTGCCGACATCGATGCTGGTTTCGGTAACGCTGAAGCGACCTACCTGATGGCCAAGCAGATGATCGAAGCGGGTGCTTGCTGCATCCAGATCGAAAATCAGGTGTCCGACGAGAAGCAGTGTGGTCACCAGGACGGCAAGGTCACCGTGCCGCACGAAGACTTCCTGGCCAAGATCCGCGCTGTGCGCTACGCCTTCCTTGAGCTGGGCGTGGACGACGGTGTGATCGTTGCTCGTACCGACTCCCTGGGTGCTGGCCTGACCAAGCAGATTGCTGTGACCCGCGAGCCGGGTGATCTGGGCGACCAGTACAACAGCTTCCTCGACGTGGAAGAAGTGACCCCGGAAACCATGAAAAATGGTGACGTCCTGATCAACCAGGGTGGCAAGCTGGTGCGTCCGAAGCGCCTGCCGTCCAACCTGTTCCAGTTCCGCGCTGGCACGGGTGAAGATCGTTGCGTGCTGGACTGCATCACCTCGCTGCAGAACGGCGCTGACATGATCTGGATCGAAACCGAGAAGCCCCACGTTGGCCAGATCGGTGGCATGGTGAACCGCGTGCGTGAAGTGATCCCGAACGCCAAGCTGGTTTACAACAACAGCCCGTCGTTCAACTGGACCCTGAACTTCCGCCAGCAGGTGTTCGATGCCTGGGCTGCTGAAGGCAAGGACGTGTCGGCTTACGATCGCGGCGACCTGATGAACGTGTCCTACGACGATTCCGAGCTGGCTGCTGCCGCTGATGACAAGATCCGCAGCTTCCAGGCTGATGGTGCCCGCGAAGCTGGCATCTTCCATCACCTGATCACCCTGCCGACCTACCACACCGCCGCGCTGTCGACCGACAACCTGGCCAAGGAATACTTCGGTAAGGAAGCCATGCTGGGTTATGTGGCCAACGTGCAGCGTAAGGAAATCCGTCAGGGTATCGCTTGCGTGAAGCATCAGAACATGGCCGGTTCGGACATGGGCGATGACCACAAGGAATACTTTGCTGGTGAAGCCGCGCTGAAGGCTGCTGGTAAAGACAACACCATGAATCAGTTCTAAAAAACCGATTCAGCAGTACCTCCGAAGAGGGCGATGACATCATCGCCCTCTTTTTTTGTGTCTGAAATTTGTACCATGCCCGGCCAAGGAGAGCCCATGACGTCAACCCATCAGGCCCCGCATGCCGAGTATCTGCGTGCGACCGCATTCATCGACAGCGACCATCCGCAGGTGCAGCGCTTTGCCGCCACTCACGCCGCAGCGGGAAGCGATACGGCGCGCGCTGTGGCGTTGTACTACGCGGTGCGTGATGGCTTTCGCTACGACCCCTATCGCATCGATCTGAGTGTGGCGGGCCTGTGTGCCAGCCGCGTGCTGGAACAGGGATATGGCTGGTGCGTCAGCAAGGCTGTGTTGCTGGCGGCGGTGTGTCGTGCGCAGGGCATCCCGGCGCGGTTGGGCTATGCCGATGTGCGCAATCATCTGTCCACAGAACGTTTGCGCCAGACGCTGAAAACCGACGTGTTCTTTTTTCACGGTTACACCGACATCTGGCTGGACGGTGAGTGGCGCAAGGCCACGCCGGCCTTCAACATCGAGCTGTGCGATAAGTTCGGCTTGCACCCGCTGGAGTTCGACGGGCGTAGTGATTCGATCTATCACCCGTTCGACAAGGCCGGCGAGCGGCATATGGAATACCTCAACTTTCGCGGCGCCTATGCCGACGTGCCCCTGCGCGAGATGCAGACGACTTTCGAGCGCGAGTATCCCGGGGTGTTTGATGCCATCCAGGGCGCAGATTTCAGCGCTGATGTGAATCGCGAAACAGCATCCTGAATCAGATCGGCGCGGCGACGCCTTGTCGGGCGCATGCTTACGCCTGCGGCGCATTTCCTGTTATCAGCCGGAATTGCTAAAATTGTCCGGATAAATCGCCCGTTCGGCGTGCCTCAGCATCAGGAGAATTCGCCTAGCGCTGACTTCTCCGGATCAGCCATCAGCAAGACTGAGCCTACACGTTTTTGCGAAAACGTTGTTGGCCCGTTCGTCGCGATGCTTGGGTCTGACGGTTGCCTGTCGTTCGATCTCCAACTACTCATCGAGAACCAGATATATGAGCCTGTACCAGGACTATCTCAAAGACATCGATGCTCGCAAAGAGCATGGATTGAGCCCCAAACCTATCGAAGATAGCGCACTGCTGAGCGAGATCATCGCGCAGATCAAGGATCAGGCCCACGAGCATCGCGAAGATTCGCTCAAGTTCTTCATCTACAACACGCTGCCGGGCACCACCAGCGCGGCGGGCGTCAAGGCGGCCTTCCTCAAGGAGATCATTCTGGGTCAGGCTGAAGTGCCTGAAATCACCCCGGCTTTTGCTTTCGAACTGCTGTCGCACATGAAAGGCGGTCCGTCGATTGGCGTACTGCTGGATCTGGCACTGGGTGACGATGCCCAGATCGCCGCGCAGGCGGCTGAGGTGCTCAAGACGCAGGTGTTCCTGTACGAAGCCGACACCGACCGTCTGGCAGAGGCCTATGCCGCGGGCAATGCAATTGCCAAGGACGTGCTTGAAAGCTATGCCCAGGCTGAATTCTTCACCAAGCTTCCTGAGCCGGACGAAGAGGTCAAAGTGGTGACCTACATCGCCGCAGAAGGTGATGTCTCGACCGACTTGCTGTCACCCGGCAACCAGGCGCATTCGCGCTCCGACCGTGAACTGCACGGCAAATGCATGATTTCGCCGCAGGCTCAGGCCGAGATCGAGCAGCTCAAGGCCCAGCACCCGGACAAACGGGTCATGCTGGTGGCTGAAAAAGGCACCATGGGCGTGGGTTCCTCACGTATGTCCGGGGTCAACAACGTGGCTCTGTGGATGGGTAAGCCGGGCAGTCCCTACGTACCCTTCGTCAATATTGCACCAGTGGTGGCGGGCACCAATGGTATTTCACCGATCTTCCTGACCACCGTGGGTGTGACCGGCGGTATCGGTCTTGATCTGAAGAACTGGGTCAAGAAACTCGACGACAATGGTCAACCGGTGCTCGATGCCAATGGTGACCCGGTGCTGGAAGAGCGTTACTCGGTTGCCAACGGCACAGTGCTGACGATCAATTCCAAGACCAAGAAACTGTACGACGAAAGCGGCACCAAGGAACTGGCTGACATTTCCTCGTCGTTCACCCCGCAGAAACTTGAATTCATCAAGGCCGGCGGCTCCTACGCTGTGGTCTTTGGCAAGAAACTGCAGAGTTTTGCTGCGGCAACGCTGGGCATTGAAGCGCCGGCTGTGTTTGCAGCGTCCAAGGAAATTTCGTACGAAGGTCAGGGCCTGACTGCGGTGGAGAAGATCTTCAACCGCAACGCCGTTGGCGTGGCCGAAGGCAAGCTGTTGCATGCCGGCTCCGATGTTCGTGTCACCGTCAATATCGTGGGTTCGCAGGACACCACCGGTCTGATGACGGTGCAGGAACTCGAAGCCATGGCCGCCACGGTGATTTCGCCCAAGGTCGACGGTGCCTACCAGTCGGGTTGCCACACTGCGTCGGTGTGGGACAGCAAGGCGCAGACCAACATTCCGAAGCTGATGGGCTTCATGAACAAGTTTGGCCTGATCACCGCACGCGACCCCAAGGGTGTCTACCATTCGATGACCGACGTGATTCACAAGGTCCTCAATGACATCACCGTGGATGACCGCGCCGTGATCATCGGCGGCGACTCGCACACCCGCATGTCCAAAGGCGTGGCATTCGGCGCCGACTCCGGCACCGTAGCGCTGGCGCTGGCCACCGGTGAGGCCACCATGCCGATCCCCGAGTCGGTCAAGGTCACCTTCAAGGGCAGTCTGCAAGATCACATGGACTTCCGTGATGTGGTCCATGCAACCCAGGCACAGATGCTCAAGCAGTTCGGCGACAACGTGTTCCAGGGCCGCGTGGTGGAAGTGCATATCGGCACCTTGCTGGCCGATCAGGCGTTCACGTTCACCGACTGGACCGCCGAGATGAAAGCCAAGGCGGCGGTGTGCATCTCCAATGACGACACCCTGATCGAATCGCTGGAACTGGCCAAGAGCCGCATCCAGATCATGATCGACAAGGGCATGGAAAACCCGGCTAAGACCCTGCACGGGCTGATCGAGATGGCCGACAAGCGCATCGCGGAAATCCGCTCCGGTGAAAACCCGGCGCTCAAGCCGGATGACAACGCCAAGTACTTTGCCGAGTTCGTGGTGGACCTGGATCAGATCACCGAGCCGATGATCGCTGACCCGGACGTCAACAACGCCGATGTCTCGCGTCGCTACACCCATGACACCATCCGTCCGGTGTCGTACTACAAGGGTGAGAAGAAGGTTGATCTGGGTTTCGTTGGTTCGTGCATGGTGCACAAGGGCGATCTCAAGGTGATTGCCCAGATGTTCCGCAACCTGGAGAAGCAGACCCCGCAGATCGCCTTTAAGGCACCGCTGGTGGTGGCGCCGCCGACCTACAACATCATCGATGAACTCAAGGCCGAAGGTGACTGGGACGTGTTGCAGAAGCATTCCGGTTTCGAGTTTGACGACAACGCACCGAAGAACGCAGCGCGCGTCTCCTACGAGAACATGATGTACCTGGAGCGGCCGGGTTGTAACCTGTGCATGGGTAACCAGGAAAAGGCCGAGAAAGGCGACACCGTCATGGCCACCTCGACGCGTCTGTTCCAGGGCCGTGTTGTTGAAGACAGTGACGACAAGAAGGGCGAATCCCTGCTGGCCTCAACGCCGGTGGTGGTGCTGTCGACGATTCTTGGTCGTACGCCGACCATCGATGAGTACAAGGCTGCAGTGGACGGCATCGAACTGACCAAGTTCGCTCCGCCGATTGATCAGCAGCCGGTGCCGCGCACGTCGATCAACTAGTTCGCGGGCTTGTCCGAGCGCACAAAAACGCCACCTTCACGGTGGCGTTTTTTTATGCCGCCAAAGGTCCGGAGCGGCGCCCCGGATTCAGCGTGTCGGGTCGGCCTGCCAGCCCGGTTCCCAGACCTTGCGGAAGGCGGCGCTGGCCCAGCCGGTCGGGTAATCGGCGGGGCTCATCTGCTGGCCACCGGTGATCATGTCGCCCAGTTCGTCCTGATAGCGCAGCCAGGTGATCGTGGGCTGCCACTGCAAGGGGCGTTTTGACCAGTCGCACACCATTGGCGTGCCGTTGACGTCGAACGCGCTTTCCAGCTGCAACCATTGCGCTTCAGTCCAGTCAGCAAAGGGTGCCGGCAGACCGTCGTTGGCGAAGCCATAGTCGTCCTCGCGGCTGAACGGGCGCAACTGGCACTGGACTTGATCACCATAGATGTCATCCCCGGCCACCGTGCGTGGCGTGCCGAACACCATCATGGCTTCTTCGGGGCACATCTGGCCTGGGATCAGCTCGCACTGATCCTCAAGTGAGGCGGGCTTGTTGCTGATGATCTTGTTGGCCAGTGCAGCATCGCCAGTGTCGGCTTCAACGGCATCCAGCCATGTGGCCATGGCGAACAGCGCATCATTCATGAACGACGGATTGCCGATCAGCGGCGTGGCGCCACCCCAGTGAACGAAGTTGTCTCGATGGCCGAACTCGCGTTCCAGGCGCCAGCGCACCCAGTAACCGTGAACGCTGTCGTGTGCGGCGCCGGGGTCCGGGCCGGTCATGTTGATGATGGCCACGGTATCCATATTGACGATGGTGTTGAGGATGCCGCTGCGGTAGGCGTTGGGCAGCGCCGGTGTGTCCGGGGCCAGACGTTGGCTGGTGACGTTCAGGTCGGTGTCGACGCCGCCGATGTTCACGTTGAGGGCGAGGAACTGATCGGGCGTGATCAGGCCGCTCTGCAATGCGCCCAGGCCGTACTGCACGCCCTGATTGCCAAGCGGAAAGCCGGCAAAACCCTGGCCCAACAGCACTTCATTGGCTGACCAGCGGTCGTTGCCGTTGAGATCGAAACGCTGACGCGGGCCGACCATGTTGCGCATGAAGGTCAGCACGTCGCAACGTGCGCCGGACGGGTTGGTGTCCGGATGGTAGCGCGCCTCATCGCTGATGCCGCCACAAGACGACTGCGGATCGACCGCTTCGGCAAACAGGGCGTCATTGGCCAGGTAGGCGTTGACGATGCCGTTGGGATGGCCGTAGATAGCATTTTGCTGTGCCACGGTGAAATTGGTGCCGTCACGCGCGGTGGTGAAGGCGATTTCGTCCTGGGTGACCGGCAGCTCTTGGGCCGAAGCGGGGAAGCCGGCCGGTATGTCATCAATGGTGCCGAAGTAGCGCAGCAGGATGTGATAGTCGGCAAACTGGGTCGCGGTGCTCATCACATCCGGGTAGGTGCAGGTGGTGAGCAGGCCCTGGTACAGGCCGGGGTAGGCGTTGGCAATCATGTTCTGCGTGATGGCGCCGCCCGAGCAACCAGTGCCGACGGTATAACGCAGCGCGCCGTACTGTTCGACAAAACGCTCCTTGGCCATCAGCAACGATTCGGCCTGATACGACAGGTTGCAGTTGTGGCCGAGGTTGAGCTGGGCGGTGGAAAGCACCGCCCAGCCCTGGCCCAGAGCGGCGATATAGGACTGCTCGATCGCGGGATTGGCCGGAATGGTGCCGGCGTAATCGTCGAAACGCGGCGAGCTGGTGTCGTGATCGCCGCGGCAATTGCCACCGTGCGTGACCAGCAGGCGCCCATTCCACTGCGATTGCGGGCTGGCCGGCGTCCATGCTTCGTCGGCTTTGTGCAGGGTGTAGATCGTGTATTTGTCGCGTGCCTGATAGCCGGATTCTTCACGCACCAGAAACGGGATGGTTTCGCCGTTGTCGGTGGTCGTGGTGGCCACATCGGCTGGTGGATTGTCCGGATCGTAGGGCAGCAGGCCTGCAGCCGTGGGGTCGCTGGATTTGTATAGCCATGCGTAGGTCACCGGCTGATTGCACTGCGCGTCGCTCGCATCCGCGTTGCCGCAGTGCCAGGGTTGGATCTGCGGGCCGGTGAAGACCGGTCCGCCAATCGGATGATTGATGACACTGACGCTGCCGCCTAAATTGGTCGTGAGCGTGTTCTCGCCCAGTTGCAGGCCTTCGACCAGACCGAGCAGTACATTCGGCGTTGCGGGGGCGGCGCTGAGGGATGCTCCGGTGTCCACGCCATCGCGCAGCACCACCAGCTGGGGTGCATCGGCGGCGTCGTCAAGTTCGACCTGAATCAACACATCGCCGCCAGAAATCAGATCCGCACGGTTGGAGACAACTTTAAGCGTGGCGCTTTGTGGTCCCGGTGTGGCGGTAGGCGAGGGTGACGTGCTGGCGGAGGGTGATGGTGTTGCCGAAGACGTTGGGTTCGGTGTTGGCGAGGCGGTGGATTGCGGTGGGGTGGGTGTCGGTGTCGGGGTGCTGGTGCCGTTACCGCCACCGCAGGCAGTCAGGGTGATCAGAAACAGCAAGGTTGCAGACGGCTTATTCATGGTCGGCGGTCTCCTGGTGAGGCTCAGGTGGCGCCGCTCCGTCGTCGCTCCTATTGAGTAGGTTTTGTTCTGTGGGTCATTCGTGACCGCATCAGTTTAGTGCATGCATGGCTTGTGCCGGGCGCGCTGTTCGGCACTCCGATGACTCAGTCGGATGTGTCGGTTTGCAGCACGCTGCGCCATTGCTGCTGTGTGGCCAGCCCCGCCATGAGCTGCTCTAGCAGCATCTCAAAGCCGCCCTCCAGGGTGGCTTCTGGCACCGCGTGCGGTGGGCGCCCCCGACACAGGCTGACCAATCCATGCAGCGAAGCCCAGATGGCAAAGGCCTGGCGGTGCGGCTCGCCCGCTTTGATCTGGCCGGCCTGCTGGCAGCGCTGCAGCATGTCGGTGAGCACTTCGTACGAGCGCAAAGAGGCCATCTTCACCGTGTCGCAACTGCGTCCGATCAGGCTGGGATGGAACATCAGGTCATACAGGTCGGCGTGCTCCACCGCGAAACGGATATAGGCCAGGCCCATATGGTGCAGCTGATCCAGCGGACAGCTTTCCGTGCGCTTGGCACGTTGCTGCGCAGCCTCGGCGGTGGCTGCCCGCAACTGCTCAAAACCTTCCATGATGATTTGGCCAAGCAACTCATCTTTGCTGCTGTAGTGGCGATAAATCGCACTGCGTGACACGCCCAGTCGTTCGGCTACGGCACGTAATGTGAGGCCGTCCAGGCCTTGCGCCTGAACCAGTGAACGAGCGGTATCCAGCAGTGCGGCACGCAGGTTGCCGTGATGGTAGGCCGATTTTTCAGAAGAGCGCGTCATTACGGCGCTATGGTGCGAAATTAATGTTGACAATGTCAACATGGGTGCTTATGTTGCCGCTGTTCACATTTGCTCGAGCGCAACATCGATGCCGCTCGTGCACCAGGTTTTGAGGAAAACCGCATGATGTTTATCAAGACACAAAAGCGCGTTGCCGTCGCTCTGTTGAGCATGGTCGCTGTTGTGAGTGTGGCCGCGTGTGGCGGCAGCGATGAAGCGGTGGATGCATCCGCCAACGAGGCCCCGAATGCCTCGCGCTATGTTCGCGTCGCACCGGTTGAGACGATCAGCTCGGTTGCGCCGTTGCCGTTCAGTGGCACGGTCACGGCGTCCAGCGGCGCCGATCTGGCATTTCAGACCAGCGGGCGCGTGGCGCGCCGCGTGGTCGAGGTCGGGCAGCGGGTGCAGGCCGGCGAGTTGTTGCTGGTGCTCGACAATCCGCAGCTGGCCCCGGCGCTTGAGTCCGCGGTGGCGCGTGAGCAGGAATTGCAGACCCGCTATGACCAGGCTCAGCGCGACCAGCGTCGGGTCGACGGATTGTTCGCCAGCGGTGCTGCCACGCGTGAAGAGCATGAGCAGGTCGAGGCCAATGCACAGGCGCTCAAGGCAGCCTTGTCGCTGGCCCGGGCCGAGCGTGCCCGCGCTCAGGCCCTGCTCGACGAAACCCGGCTCAAAGCCCCGTTTGCCGGCGAAATCACCGCGGTGATGGTGGATGAAGGTCAGATCGTGGCGCCGGGGCAGAGCGTGCTTGCGCTCAGCGGCGAGAGTCATCTGGAACTGGAAATCGGCGTGCTGGCGCGGATGTTGCCGGTGTTGGAGCTCGGCCAGAACGTCACGCTGCTGCAGTTTGGTGAAGCCCTGGATGTACACGGCGAAATTTCACGCATCGCCACGGCCAGCTTGCCCGGCGCGCTGAATCGTGTGGTCGTGCGTCTGCCTCAGGATGCACGCCTGCATGCCGGCATGACCCTGGGTGTGGCCCTGCCGTCGACCCCGCAACAGACCCTGCTGTCGGTGCCCATGCGGGCTGTGGTGGACATTGGTCTGGGTGCGCCGCGGGTGTTCCAACTGCGTGAAGATACGGTCGAAGCGCGTGCGGTTCAGCTCGTTCGTATCCTCGGAGAGCGGGTGCTGGTCAGTGGTGAGCTGGCGGCCGGTGATCTGGTGGTGATCGCTGGTCTGTCAGGGCTGCAGCATGGCCAGCGCGTCGAGCGCGTCAAATAGGAGACGCCCATGCGTATGCATCAAGTTCTCGCTGCGCGGCGCCTCAATCTGGCGGTGACCGTGTTGTTCGTGCTGATTGGCGTGCTCGCCTACCTGAGCATGCCGCGCCAGGAAGACCCGTTTTTTCCGTATCGCGGCGGCGTGATTAAAACCATTTTTCCGGGGGCTGATGCGGAGCGGATTCGCAAGCTGGTGGTGGCCCATTTGGAGCGCGAGATCAGCGAAATTGCTGATCTGGACTTTGTCCGCTCGACCGTGCGCAACAACGTAGCCCTGACCACGGTGGTGATGAAGGATCACATCTACGACACCGAATCGAAGTGGAATGAGGTGCGCCGGGCGATCGATCGCGCTCGGGTGTTTTTCCCGCCCGGTGTTGAGGAGCCGGAGCTGGATGACCGGGTGATCACGACCAGCACGGCAACCTACGCGGTGACCGGCAGCGACGATCTGCATCAAATGGCTGCGGCCGCGCGGACCTTGCGCGATGCGTTTCTGCAGCTCGGCGATCTGGTGCGTATCGACGTGTATGGCGAGCCCGGTGAGCAGGTCAATATTGCGCTGGAAGATGCCACCGCAGCGCGTTATGGCATCAGCGCGCAGAATCTGGCCCAGCAGCTGGCCGGGCGCGTGCAGTTGTTGGGTGCGGGTTCGCTGGTGGCGGGTTCCACGCGCATGACGCTGAAGCCGGAAACCGAGTTCCGCAGCATCGAGGAGTTGCGCCAAACCCCGGTGCGCTTGCCCAGTGGTGATGTCATCCCGCTGGCTGCCCTGAGTGAGGTTTGGCTGGGGCCGCAGGAGCCCTCCACGCCGCGGATGTGGCACAACGGCGAACCCGCCGTGCTGGTTGATGTGATTGCGGCGCAGAACACCATCAATGCGGTGGCCTACGGTGAACGCATGCGCGCCCTGGTCGATGCGTTGCGTCCGCAGTTGGCCCCGCTGCAGATTCAGGAAATGTTCTACCAGCCGGGGCGGGTCAAGGACCGTCTGGATGGCCTGTCGCGCTCGCTGCTCATGGCTGTGGCCATCATCCTGCTGGTGCTGGTGTTCTCCATGGGCATGCGGCTGGCCTTGCTGGTTGCGGTGATTCTGCCTGCGGTGGCGGCCATGAGCCTGGCCTTCTACGCCCTGGGCGGTGGCGTGCTGCATCAGATGGCGGTGGTTGGCCTGATCGTGGCCCTGGGCATTCTGGTCGACAACGCCATCGTCATGATCGAGGAGGTGCAATACCAGCTCAATCAGGGTTACCCGCCGGTTGATGCCGCGCTCAATGCGGTGCATCAGCTGGCCAAGCCTTTGTTGGCGGCAACCGGCACCACCATCGCGGCCTTCATTCCGCTGGCGGTGTCGAAAAGCGGGGTCGGTGACTTTACCCGCGCTGTGCCGATCATGATCATGATCTCACTGGTGGCGAGTTACTTTTTCGCCACCGTCATCACCCCCATGCTGGGCGAAACCTTTCTCAAGCCGCAAGGCAAGGCCGGGCAGGTCGAAAGTGGCTGGCCGGAGAAACTGGGGCGCCTGGCCGGTGGGTTGGGCAGCCAGCGTGCCGGCCTGGTGCTGGGTATCGCCGGTGTGGGTTGCGCGGTGTTGATGAGCTGGGGCTTGAGCAATCTTGAGTCCGAGTTCTTTCCCCAGGCCGACCGCGACCAGGTGCTGGTTGACATCGCCTTGTCGGAAGGCACAACGCTGGCCGAAACCGAGCGCGTTGCGCGGGTTGTGGAGCGTGCGCTGCGCAGCTACCCCGATGTGCTGGAAGTGCACGGTTTCCTGGGCCATTCCGGGCCGCGTTTCTACTACAACCTGCTGCGTCGCCCCGATCAGCCCAATCGAGCACGGTTGGTGGTGCGCTCGACCGGCATCGAGGGTAATCTGCGCATTATTGCGGCGATCCGTGAGTTTGCGCACCGGGCGTTGCCGGAAGCAGATGTCATCGCCAAGATTCTGGCCCAGGGCCCACCGATCGACTCGCCGATCGAAGTGCGCATCTACAACGAGGATCCGGTGCGTCTGGCGCAGGCCACCGACATGATTCTGCAGACCGTGCAGAGCACTGCCGGTGCCATCGACGCGACCCACAATCTGGGGCTGGGCGCGCCTGAGATGCAGTTCGAGATCGACGATGCCCACGCCATGAGTTACGGCCTGAGCCGAGCTGATGTGGCGCAAGCCTTGCTCAGCCGCAGCCAGGGCATTCGCATCGGCAGCTACCGTGCAACTCATGAGCCGGCGCCGATCCTGGTACGTTCGCTGGCGGGTGAAAAAACCAGCCCGGCCGATCTTGAAGGTGTGATGGTGTTCAATGCACAGGGCCAGGGCATTCCGCTGGGCGCGCTGGCGCGACCCAGTCTGAGCTGGCAACCAGGGGCGATCTACACCGAAAACCAGCGCCGCAATGCGTTGGTCTCTGCCGAGCTGGATTTCGGTTTCGTGTTCAGCCAGGTGCTGCATGCGGTGCAACCGCGTCTGGCCGCGCTGGATCTGCCTGAGGGCACGACCTACGAGTTTGCGGGCGAGGCCGAGGCCTCCGGGGATGCCAATTCGGCGATCGCCGGGGTGGCGCCGCTGGGGCTGGCCATGCTGCTGTTCTTCCTGCTCTGGCAGTTCAATTCCTTCCGCCGTTTGCTGATCGTGATGACCTCGGTGCCGCTGGCCTTTGTCGGCGTGATTGCCGGCCTGGCGCTGCTCGGTATTCCGTTCGGGTTTCAGCCTTTGCTGGGCTGCATCGCGCTGATCGGGATTGTGGTCAACAATGCGATTGTGATGATTGATGTGCTTGATCAGAACCTCGCAGCGGGCAAACCGTTTGTGCGTGCCATGACCGAAGCGGTGGAGCGCCGCACCCGGCCGATTCTGCTGACCACCGCGACCACCGTGGCGGGTTTGCTACCACTGGCGCTGTCCAACTCGACGATGTGGCCGCCGATGGCCTGGCCGATCATCACCGGCTTGGTGACGTCGACCGCTTTGACCCTGTTCGTGGTGCCGGCATTGTGTCGTCTGCTGCTGGCCTGGCGTGGTGGTGAGGTCGTGCGTGCCAGCGCCTCGCTTGTCGGCGCGCTGGCCCTGGGCACGCTGCTGCTTCAACCCGCCCCGGCGCAGGCCCAGGCGCTGGAACTTGAAGCGCTGATGGACAAGGCTCGTCAGCTGCCGCTGGTTCAGGCCGAAAGTCATGCTCTGCGTGCTTCGCAAGCGTTGGTCTCGGTGCAGCGACGGGCCGCCTGGGCGCCCACCCTGGACGTGACTTACAGCGCCTTGCACCGCGACCGCGTGGCCCAGATCGACACCGGCAACGGAGCGCTGCGCCTGGGTGAGCATCTGGGCCAGCGGCAGGCGCTGATCTTGCGGCAGCCTTTGTTCCAGCCCTCACGCAGCCTGTATCAGGTGCCGGCTGCGCAGGCCGATGCCGAGGCTCAGGCCTGGCGCGCGCAGCGCGTGGCTGACAGTGCGGCGCTGGGTGCGGCCAAGCTGTATCTGGCCCAGCTGCGGCTGAGCGCAAGCGCGCGTGGGTTTGAAGCCCTGCATGCCAGCAGCGAAGCCCGGCTTGAGTATGTTCAGTCTTTAGTCGAACAGGGCCGTGCCCTGCGCGCTGATGCGCTGGATGTGCGTTTGGCCCGCGACGAGGTGGCTCAGCGCCAGGCCGAGATCGGCCATCAGCGTGCGTTGCTCGCGGATGAGCTGGCCAGCATTGCGGGTGGGCGCGCCGAGGACTGGTTGAATCTGGCTGAGCCCAAGTTGTCGCCATCGGTGCCCGAGCGCGATCAGGCCGCCGCCCTGGCCGAGCAGCACCGCCCTGAATTGCAGGCTCTGAGCCTGAGCGTGCGGGCGCTGCAGCTGCGCGCGCGCGGGATCTCGGCCGAGGCCTGGCCTCAGATCGGAGCGGAGTTCACGGCCCTGAAAACCGACGGTGATCCGATCGAGCCGGAGCATGATGTGCGTGCTGCCGTGCAGGTGCAGTGGCAGCTGTTCAGCGGTGGTACACGCTCGGCCCGCCGCGCCGCGCTCCAGGCCCAGGCGCAGGATGCCCAGGCGCGGCTGGCGGAGCAGCGTCGGCAGGTGCGTCTGGAACTTGAGCGGGCCTATCAGGATCTGGCACTGGCGCAGGAGCGCGAGCGCCTGGCCGCAGCAGCCGAGGAATCGGCAGATCAGCGTCTGGCTGTGCGCAATGCACGTTTCGAGGCCGGGCGTGAACGCATCGAGGATGTGCTGGCCGCCGAAGCGGTGCTGCAACAGCAGCGCACGCGGCGGGTGAGCGCGGCCCTGGATCGCCTGGAAGCGCAACTGGATGTGCGCCATGCTTTGGGGCTGCTTGAGTTGTAGCCTGTGTTAAATCTGCAGGCGGTTTGTCTGCTTGCACACAACGTAAGAGATCACGATGATGATTATTGATGCCTGGGCGCAGCACCCGACCTTGCGCCATATTCAGGATCCGATTTTCGAGTCCCTGTGGCGCTGGACGCGCAGTGCACCGCCGAGCCAGCCGGTGCCGGTTGCCGCCACGCTGGCGGCCATGGATGCGGCGGCCGTGGATGTCAGCCTGATTTCGGCCTGGGTTGCGCCGCGCAACGTCATGATCTCAAACGATGAGGTGGCCGAGTTTGTTGCCGCCTCAAACGGTCGTCTGGTTGGTGTCGGTTCGGTGGATATTTCGCGGCCCATGCAGGCGCTGCGCGAAGTGCGCCGCTGCATCAACGAACTGGGCTTCAAAGCCATTCGTGTGCTGCCATGGTTGTGGGAAGTGCCGCCGACAGACCGACGCTTCTATCCGGTGTACACCGCATGTGCTGATCTGGGCGTGCCGTTCTGCACTCAGATCGGTCATACCGGGCCGCTGATGCCCAGCGAAGTGGGACGGCCGATCTACCTTGACCAGGTCGCTCTGGACTTCCCGGAGCTGCGTATTGTGGGCGGCCATATTGGCTATCCCTGGACCGAAGAAGCCATTGCGGTGGCCACCAAGCACGAGAACGTGTTCATCGATACATCGGCCTACAGCGTGACGCGTTATCCGCCTGCGCTGGTTGATTTTCTCAAGGCGCATGGTCGTCACAAGGTGCTGTTTGGTACCAACTACCCGATGATGACGCCGGCCAAAGCCTTGCAGGGTCTGGATACGCTGGCCCTGGATGACGAGGTCAAAGCCGCCTTTCTGGGCGGCAATGCACAGCGTGTGTTTGGCCTGACGCCGGCGGCTTAGGCCGGATTGTCATCCCGCTTGAGCCAGCGCCACAGCAGCAGCGCCTGTGGCACCAGCACCACCAAGGTGATGGCGAGCATGGCGCTGGACAGCGTGGCGGCGTAACCGAAGCGCAGGTACTCGAAGCTGTTTTCGTACACGTACTGCGGCAGCATCGTGCTCATGAATTGAGGCCCGCCTTTGGTCACGATCTGCGCTGGAATGAAACTGGTCTGAAAGGTCATGGCGAAGTCGCGCGCGGCCAGCAGGGCGATGATCGGGGCCATTAACGGCAGGCTGATCAGGCGAAACTGGCCCAGGCGGCTGACCCCCTCCAGCGCGGCCAGATCGTACCAGGCCTGCGGAATCTGACGGCGTGCCACGACCAGGATCAACAACAGTTCACCGGCCAGAACGCCGAGGATCAGAATCAGTGAACTGCGTGCACCCTCGGCGCTGAGCAGCCAGCTGGCGCCATTCACCCGCCAGTTGTCGAGGGCAGCCGCGATCGGGCCGAAATGCGGGTTGAGCAACCACAACCAAGCGGTGGCCCAGACCAGGGTCGGCACCACCACCGGTAATAGGCTGATCAGCAGGGCGGCGCGGCTGGCCCGGCCGGGTCGTTGCAACAGCAGCGACAGGCCCAGCGCCAGCAGCAGGCGCAAGGGAATGCTGAGTGCGGCTATCAGCAGTGAGTTGCGCAGGCTCTGCTGGAACAGGGCATCGTCCAGCATGCGCTGGTAGGCGGCCCAGCCCAGCCACTGCGGGGCCGCCAGGCCGTCAAAGCTGAACAGGCCCAGTACCAGTGTCATCAGCAGCGGCGCGAACACCAGCAGTCCCAGCGCCAGCGCCAGTGGGATCAGTTTCATGCCGGGATGCGGCGACCATCGCCGGGCTCGAAGTACAGGGCCTGGTCAAAATCCGCAGCGATCCGCAGCGTGGCCGGCGGCGGCGTTGGCTGCAGGGGCTGGGACGCCACCAGTTCCAGGTCATCGTGGCCGCTCAGGTACCACAGCTCGCGCTCGCCGAGAATTTCGCGTCGTTTGAGCGTGACCGGCCAGGCTGTCGGGTCATCACTGGGTTTGAGATGCTCCGGACGAATACCCAGCTGCAAGGCGCGGCCTTCGGTTGCGGGGCCGGGTACGAGATGATCGCCCCAGTGCCAGCGATCGCCCTGGCGGGCCAGTGGAATCAGGTTGATGCCGGGGCTGCCGATGAAACGCGCGACCGCCGCGCTGTGCGGTTGGGCGTAGATGGCGTGGGGCGGGTCAAGCTGCAGCAGGCGGCCGTGCTCCAGGATGCCGATACGGTCTCCTAGGGCCATCGCTTCGTGCTGGTCGTGGGTCACGTGCAGCATGGTTGCCTGCGACAGGCCGTGGACCCGCAACAGTTCCTCGCGCAGGCGCGCGCGCAGCGGTGCATCAAGCTGGGACAAAGGTTCATCCAGCAGGATCAGGCCCCCTTCACGCAGCAGTGCACGACCCAGTGCCACACGTTGTTGTTCACCGCCTGAAAGCGCGCGTGGGCGCCGCTCCAGCAGGGCGCTGATTTCCAGCCAGCCGGCCACATCGCGCGCCCGCTGCACGGCAGCAGCTTTGCGCATGCCGCGTGCGCGCAAGCCGAAGGTCAGGTTGTCGAGCACGCTCAGATGAGGCAGCAGGGCCGCCTGCTGAAACACCATGCCGACCGCGCGCTGGCCCGGGGGCAAGTGCTGTACCGGACGCCCCGCGATGCGGATTTCGCCCGCGCTGATCGGGATCAGACCGGCGATGGCGCGCAGCAGGGTTGATTTGCCGCTGCCTGAAGGGCCGGCCAGCACCAGACGTTCACCGGCGGCAACCTCAAGGTTGAAATCCTCCAGCACGGTGTTGTGGCCCAGGCGCACGGTGACATTGCGCAGGCTCAGCGCGCTGCCGCTCATGGCGTGGCCGGTGGGAACAGATCGCCCACCGCGTCGTCGATCAGGGTGACCAGACGGTTGCCGTCGTGCAGGCCCATCTGTGCTTCGGCCCCGGCATTGGCCATGGATTCGAACATCCATTCCTCGATGATCGGCTTGCTGCGATTCTCAAGTTCGTACCAGTAGGGGGTGACCGGCAACCGGCGCACGATCGCGATGTTGTCGAGGAACACCTGGGCGCGAGAGGGTGGCAGATCCGGATCAAGAAAAGCCTCACTTTGGGCGACCGAGCGGCGCACCGGCACGATCCGTCCACTGGCCGTCAGGCGACGCTGACCGGCTTCGCTCAGGGCATAGGCCACGAAGCGCGCGGCGGCATCATGCTGGGTGCTGGCGCGGCTCAGGCAGTAGGCATCGGCGTGCAGCAAGGTGGCAGCCTGCTTGTTGCGCGGCAGAGGGGCAACGTCCCAGTCGAGCCCCTCAACGCTGCGCAGGGCTGTGGCGTAGCGCCGGCTTTGAATGATCATGCCCAGCCCGCCCTGTATGAAGCGTGCCTCGGGGCCCAGCGCGCGGCGTTGAGCCAGCGGTGGCATCACCCCAACTTCGGTGCGCAGCCGTTTGGGGTACATCAGGCCGATCAAGGCTTTGTAATCGCGCAACATCAGGGCGCGGGGCTGCTCCAGCCGGTCCACGATGCGCCCCCCGGCCTGCCACACAAAGGGCGCCATGTGGACCAGGTCGGGATCGAAATCCAGACCGAACACATCGGGTTGGCGATCGCCGTCGGTGTCGCGGGTTAGCGCTCGGGCAGCATCGTGAAAGGCTTTCCAGTTCCAGTCATCGGCGGGCTCCTCAACCCCATAGCGTTGAAACAGCGCGCGGTTGTAGTACACCACCTGGGTCGAAATGTTCTGCGGCAGGCACAGCTGGGCGCCCTGATATTGGAAGGCTTCGAGTGCCGCGGGGTAGAAATCCTCGGGCTCAAAAGCGCCCTGTGCCGCCACGGCTGGCCCCAGGGGCTGCAACAGGTTCTTGCCCAGGAACTGACCGTAGCGGCGGTAATTGATCAGGAACAGGTCCGGTGGGCCGCCCCCGGCAAATGCGGTGGCCAGCTGGGTGACATGCTCACGCTGGCGGCCAATGGTGCGCAGGGACACCTCGATATCCGGGTTTTGCGCTTCAAACGCAGCGATCAGGTCACGATAGGCGCTGACCTCGACCGGATCGGCAACCAGTTGCAGGCGGATCTGCTGTCGGGTGGGTGTGTCGCCATCCGGCGAGGTGCAGCCGAGCAGGATCAAACTGAGCAGCATGATGAGGCGCATTAGCGACTCTCCTGGGATTTGAGCCATGGCAACATGGCCACAAGGAAAAACAGGATGGGCAGGATCAGCCAGACCGCACCGGCCATCCACACCGACAGCTCGCCCTGACCAAGCACTTCAAGGCCATGCAGGGCCAGTGGCGCGGTGGTGACGGCGCCGCTGCGCAGGTAGATCAGCGGGTCCAGCGCATTGCCCCAGAACGCGGCAAAACTGAGAAACGCCACAGCCAGGGTGGCCCCACGCAGCTGCGGCAGCACCACCTGCCACCACAGGCCGATCAGACCCAGACCTTCCAGGCGTGCCGCCTCCAGTTGGGCCATGGGGATGTGACGCAGCGAATAGAGATAGAGCAGGATCAACAGCGGTCCACCACCCAGCAGGGCCGGCGCCAGCAATGGAAGCGGTGTGTCCTGCAAACCCAGTGCGTTGAATAGCAGAAAGCGCGGCAGCCACAGTGCGGTGTAGGGCACGGATGCGGCCAGTACCAGGGCCGTGATGAACAGGCGTCGGGGTAGCGGGCGGCTGAGATGAATGGCCAATGCGCTGAGCGAGGCCACCACCACCGAGAGCAGCATGCCGGACAGCGCAATCAGCAGCGACCAGCCTAGCGCCGGTCCCATCCCGGCCAGCGACCAGGCGCGTTGCAGGGACGCCAGGCTAGGGGTGTCAGGCCACCATTGTCCGGCGTGGGGTACGCTGCCGGGCGGGAACAATGCGGCACACAACAGCACAAACAGCGGCGCGGCCAGAGCCAGCGCAGGCATGATTTTCAGACATGTCGAGAGCAAGCCGTGCATCGGCCCATGATACCTGCAACACAGCGCGCGACCGGCTCGCCGCGCTACCATCCGGGGCTTGTTCTGGCCTGGTTCAGGCTGCGGCAACGCCATGCTGGCGGGGCCAGTACTCAGAGATTAGTGTGATGCGCGTGTTAAAAATCATTCTGCTGCCCGTGCTGTTGGGTGTTGCGGCGGGCCCGGCCGGTGCACAGGATGATGCGGCGTCGCTGCACAAGATGACGGTAACCGGTTCACGTCTGGACAACCTGCCGCTGACTTCACCGGTCACCGTGATCGGGCGTGACGCCCTGCGCGCGTCCGGCGCCTTAAGCGTGGGGCGCTATCTGCAGACGCTGCCGATGATGGCCGGCGCACCGCTTGGGACCACGGTGGGCGCGCGTGACAGCGGTGGCGGTTTTTCGCGCGGTATCGAAACGGTTGAGCTGCGCGGTCTGGGCGCCAAGCGGACCCTGGTGTTGGTCAACGGGCGGCGTTTTGTGGCCGGCGGCAATGGCACGGCCGGCGTGGTTGATCTGGCCATGCTTCCGCTGGCCATGGTCGAGCGCATCGAAATTCTGCGCCATGGCGCGTCGGTCGAGTACGGCGCCGATGCGGTGGCCGGTGTGGTCAACATCATCACCCATCAGGCTGATGAGGGCTTGCAGCTGCTGGCCGATGGGCGCAGCAGCGACCGTGGTGATGGCGAGGCTGCCACGCTCAGCGCGGTGTATGGCGCCCGCCTGGGTTCCACGGCACTGAGCTTGGGCGCCGAGTATTTCGACCAGCAACCGGTCAGCAAGGGTGACCGGGCCTTCTCACGCCAGCTGCTGACGGTGTCCGGGGAGGACAATGCGATTGTCCCCGACGGCAGCTCGGCACCGCCGTATGGCAATTTTCGTTTGCCCTCCAGTGGAGAGCGCCTGACCTTGATCGCCGGTCGCGATGGCGACGCCGCTGACGATTTCCGGCCCTGGATCAGCCAGGGTGAAGACAACGACCGCTTCAATTTCAATCCGTTTGAGGACTTGTTGCAGGAGGCCCGGCGCACCTCGTTGTTTGCCCAACTTGGCCATCCTGTGAGTGCGCAGACCAGCCTGTTCATGGAAGGTTTGTATCAGCAACGCGACAGCTTCACCCGTCTGGCGCCGTTGCCGTTTTTCACCAATCGCCTGGCCGGCGTGAGCGTCTCACAGGACAACCTCTACAACCCATTTGGCGAGACCATCAGCGATGCCCGGCGGCGTCTGGTCGAGGGCGGTGCGCGCGGATTTGCCCAGGACAACACAGCCTGGCGCATGGTTCTGGGCGCTGAAGGGCAGTGGCGTGCATGGCGTTGGGATATGGCGCTGAGCCAGGCGCGCAATCGCGTGCGCCAGCATCAATATGGTGATCTGCTGGCGGACCGCGTGGCGCAGGCGTTGGGTCCGTCATTTCGTGATGCGGCAGGCCAGGCCGTGTGTGGAACCGCGCAGGCACCGATTACCGATTGTGTACCGCTGAATCTGTTCGGCGGGCCTGGTTCGATTACACCCGCGATGCTGGCAGACACTGGGCTGAGCGTGTTGAGCGATCGTTTCGAGAACGAGCAGGCGGTGTTCAGCCTCAATCTGGGTGGTCTGCTTGGTGCGCTGCCGGCGGGGCCGGTGGCTGTGGCCGCAGGTTACGAGTATCGCGATGAGCGTGCCCACGACACCCCGGATGCGCAGACTCAGGCGGGCAACACCACCGGCGCGGCGCGCCAGCCGACACGCGGCCGTTTCGACAGTCATGAGCTGTACGTTGAAGCCGGTTTGCCCTTGCTGTCGGACAACCGTCTGCATCTTGATCTGGGTGCCCGTGCGATCCGCTTTTCCAATTTCGATCATGAATGGGTTTTCGACAGCGCCCTGCAATTCATGCCGCAGCCTGATGTGGTCTTGCGGCTGGCTTACAGCCAGGCATTTCGCGCGCCGACCGTGGGCGAGCTTTTCGGCGGGACGGCGCAGTCCAATCCTGCCGTGGATGACCCCTGTGCCGACTTCAGCCAGCTGGATCAGCGTGAAATCGATCTGTGCGTGGGGCAAGGCGTGCCGGCTGATGGCAGTTTTGATCAAAGTGGCAATGAAACCCCGCAGCTGGGTGGTGGCAACCCGGCGCTGGCCCCAGAGCAGGCCGATGTGATCAGCGCCGGCGTGAGCTGGTCGCCGCAGGCGTGGCCGGGGCTGCTCGTCAGTCTGGATATCTACGACATCCGCATCGATAACGGTATCGCCGCGCTCGGGGCCAATACGCTGCTCGACCAGTGTTTGGCCACCGGTGAGGCCAATTTCTGCCAGCGTATTGAGCGCGATGCGCACGGCAATATCGTTCAGGTGCGGGCTGAGCTGCAGAACATCGCCAGCGAACGGGCGCGTGGCATTGATCTGGACATGAGCTACAGCATGGCGCTGGCCGGTGGGCGGCTCAAGCCACGCTTGCTGCTCAGTCATGTGCTGATGCGTGAGCTCAAGGCCTTCCCCAACGCCGCGCCGTTTGTCGGCGAGGGCGCCTATGATGCGGACAGTTTTGGTGCCATCCCCCGCTGGAAGGGGCATTTGAGTCTGGCCTGGCAGGCCGAGCATCTTTCGTTGGGTTATGCCGCGCAGTGGATTGGCCGCCTGCGCGAGCAGGGCGGGGAAATTTTCCCCGGCACCAGTAACCGGGTGTCTGACCGCGTGTACCACGACCTGCATGCCGGCTGGGCCTTTGATGAGCACGCAAGCCTGAGTGTGGGGGTGGATAACCTGCTTGATCGTGATCCGCCATTTCTGGCCAATGGCGACGTGGCCAACACCGATGTCTCAACCTACCGTTTGCTCGGGCGCACCCTGCGCGTGCAACTGAGCTATCAGCTCTAGCGTGGCGAAGTTCAGGGCTTTGGCCTGCCTCTTGCATCCTCAACAAACCGTGCTTTAACGCCGCTTGCGGCGGATCGCGTCATCGCTGGCGGATGGTTGCGGTTGTTGGCCCAAGTGCGGGTGATCAAGGAGCGATCACAAAACGACGGCACCGAATGATGCGTTCGTGCGTGTTATCGGTTTGTGTTTGGGATTCCAAGAACAAGGTTTGACGTCGCGCGTGGCCGCAGCAGGCTGTCGTGGCTTGAACCGTAAAGGCTCGATTACCATGAGAAACTCCGTTTTCGCGGCAGGCGCCGTGGCTGTTTTGGCGTCTGCGCTGTTTTATTTTCAATCCGAAGATCCGCAGGCAAGTTGTCCGACGGGTTACAACCTGACCATCACAGCGGACTACGCACGCGAGTTTCAGCCAGGTCTGAGCAAAAGCCAGATCGCCGCGTTGAACGCGCAGTACGGTGAGCAGATCTGTCTGAATTCCAAACATCCCGAGCCGATGGCCGAAGTGCTTGCGGTCAGCGGTGTGCTGACCCAGGGGGTTGGTGCGGTGCCGCAGGGCGCGTATCGCGCAGCGCTGGCGCAAAAGGCCAAGCTGGCCGAAACCAAAGCCGATGTGGCTGGCAGTACCGGCACCTGGGCCGAGTACGGCCAGGGACCATTGCTGGATGACCCCGATCGCGGTGGCCTGGGGCTGGGCATCGTCACTTCGATGGGGCGTGTCGACAGCTTTGCCTACGATGAGCAGAACAAGCGTCTGTTCGCCCTGATCGGCACTGGCGGCGTGTGGATGAGCGAAGCCGACAGCGTGCGTGAACTGGGCGACATGTGGGTGCCGGTTGGTGACAATCTGCCCACGCTGGTCAATGGTGCGGTCGAATGGACCACCGCTGGCGGCGGACGTCTGATTGTGGTGTCCGGCGAACACCTGATGGGGGGCAACACCTATTCCGGACTGGGCGCATTCTGGAGCGATGACCTGGGTCAGACCTGGCATCAGGCCGAGGGTGTGCCGGATGGCGCGCTGGGCTTCGAGGTGGCGGTTGATCGCGCCCAGCCCGAGATCGTTTACGTGGCCACCTCCAAAGGTCTGTTCCGCTCCACCGATGCGGGCAGCAGCTTCGTCAATGTGAATCTGCCGACCTCGCCCGAGTGTGCGGGTGTGACCGATTTCGGACCCTGCCAGTTCGCCAACTTCGTGACCGATGTGGTGGTCAAGGAACCGGGCGGCAGCACTGACGAAGCGGGTGGCGAGGTGCTTGCGGCGGTGGGTTATCGCGCCGGCCGTGCAACCTTTCCCGATGGCACGGTGCATTCACCCGGCAATGGTTTGTACCGCTCCGCCAGCGGTGAGGTGGATACCTTCGCGCGCCTGGATGTGTCTGGTGACGGTCTGAGCAATTTCGGTTTTGCCACCGAAGAGCGTATTGGTCGCACCGAGCTGGGTATTGCCTACGGTCCGGGGCAGGATCACAACTATGTCTATGCCATTGTTGAGGACGCCGTGCTGTTCAATGGCGGTGTGCCGGTGCTGGATATTCCCGATGGTCTGGACCCCAAACCGGGGCTGCCGCTGTACCCGACCTCGCTCAATGGCTTGTACGTTTCGCCCGACTTCGGCGACACCTGGCTGCGCTTGGCGGATGACACTGAAATCGCGGCCAACCCGCTGTCGGGTTCGTCGTTTGTGGCCTTGGCGGCCATCAATGCGCCGGGTGTTCAGGCCTGGTACAACCTTTGGATTCAGCCCGACCCCACACGTCAGGATGCACAGGGCGTACCGACCCGGCTGAGCTTTGGTCTGGAAGAGGTGTGGCAGTCGCGCACCACCGATCTGATCGGCCAGAACGGCGTGGCCCAAATCGGCACCAACGATTACAACGTGATTGGCACCTACTACGCCGGGGATTCCTGCCAGGCGGTCAGCCTGGGCCTGCCGATTTGCCCCACCACCTATCCGCCGACCACCGAAACCACCACCCATCCGGACCAGCATGATGGCATCTACGTGCCGACGGAAGATGGCGGTGTGTGCCTGTTCGCCGGCAATGACGGCGGGGTTTACCGCCAGTGTGTTGGCGCCGGTGAGGAAATGAACAATGCTGGCTGGGGGGATGGCGCCAATCAGGGCTTTAACACCCTGCTGCCCTACGGTCTGGCGGTGGCACGCGACGGTCGTGTGTGGTTCGGCCTGCAGGACAACGGCTCCGGCTATGTTGATGGGCAGACCCGCGAACACATCCAGAACCTGGGTGGTGACGGCTTCTTCGCCTCGGTTGATCCGGACAACAGTGACTACGCCTGGGTGACCATACAAAACGGCGCCTTGAACGTGACCACCAATGGTGGTTTGAGTTATGCCTCGGCCAATCCGCCGATCAGTAGCCCGAGCTTCGCCAACTACTTTGTAATGGACCCCACCGATGCCCAGCACGTGATGACTGCCGGGCCGGAAGTGGTTGCCGTGACCGACGGGCCGGGCCTGAACTGGACTGAAGTGTTCAACTTGGGCAGCAATGCGCGCACCGGCAAAACCAACATCATGACCAACATCCATCTCTACGATGGGCAGGCTTATGTCGGTTTCTGCGGCCCGTGTGATCTGATCAACAACTGGGACACCGGTATCCAGAACGGTATTGCAACCAATGTGGGCGGCGATGCCGCGCCGGTGAAGGGTGGCAGCGACGGCTGGCACTTTGCTGCGGCTGAGGGTTTGCCCAATCGGTTCATCAGCTCGATCGAGATGGACGAAGCCGATCCCAACACCATCTATGTGGCCCTGGCCGGATACGCCAATCGCACGTGGATTCCGCCGGGTTCATACCTGGACCCCAACCAGGAACTGGGCGAAGGCAGCGTGTTCGTATCCTACGATGCGGGCGAAAGCTTCAGCGATATCACCGGCAATCTGCCCAACGTGCATGCACGCTGGATTCTCAAGCGTGGTCAGCAGTTGATCGTGGCCACCGACATTGGTGCCTTCATTTCCAGTGATCTTGAGGGCAGCAACTGGGCGCCGCTGGGCGAGGGGCTGCCGAATTCACCGATGACCATGATGCAGCTCAAACCGGGTGACCCGAACACCTTGTTCGTGTCGACCTTCGGGCGCGGCTTCTGGACCTATGACTTCCCTGAAGACGCCCTGCAGGAACCTGAGGTGCCACAGGAGCCCCAGGAGCCGGGTGTGGATGCGCCCACAAGCCGTGGCGGTAGCCTGGGTTGGCTGGTGCTGTTGCTGGCCTGCGTTGGCGCTACGTCGCGCCGTCGTCGCATGGCTTAGGCGGCGTTCGATACGGTGCGCGTCGAGAGCGGCGCGCACCGTCAAGCTCAGTTGTAGAAACAGACCTCAGTTAAGTCATCCCGGCGGTAGCAACGTGGCGCTGAGGGTGGCGGCTGGTAGCTTGGTTTCCAGCGCAACAAATCCTGAAACTTGGCCTCGGCGGCCTGTTTACGTCGCTGCTCCTGTTCAAACACGCGTTGTGCCTCGGCCTGTTTTTGTGCGGCGATTTTCTGGTCGCGAAAAAACCGATGAATCATGACCGCAGGCGCTTGTGCACACACCGCCTGGGAGGCGTGATTCGGCGCATATCTCACGATCTCGAACAGAAAACGCTGATCATTGGCGCCGCTGGCGCCCAGTCGACGCGACTCGCCGTTCAGCCAGGTGGTAAAAGCGGAACACTGCTCGTGCGGCACCGCGTAGTGGGCGTTCTGCGGGTTGCTGTAGTGGGCCATGACGGTGCGCACATAATCAGACCATTGATTAAGTGATGCGTTTTTGCGCGGCAGATTGGCGCGATAAAACACAAAGGGATCAGGTGCGGCTTCAAAGAGAGCAAGGTCCTGCACCTGGACCCAACGGCTCAGCGCAGCCGGCATGGGCGGGCAGGGCTCATCCTTGATACGGGCCTGCTCATACTGCATGGCCCAGATCAGGCCGTCATCGGGAATGCGGCTCATCTGGCTGTTGTTGGTGCCGGCATACACAAGACCATAGGCAATCTGGCAGCCATTCAGATCTGCGGTCCGCTCGCGCGCACTGCGCGGCTTTGCTGTCGCTGCCGTTGATGTTTGCGGCTTGGTGGGGGCTGCCGCCTGCTGGGTCTCTACGTCGCCGAGCAGCACGGTGGGTACTATGGCCTGGGCGCCGCAATGCACCTCGGATTTGTAGTAGAGCTTGAACAGTTCGTAATCATCGCCCGGTAGCGCTTGGAGCCGTTGCGATACAAAAGCACAGTCCTGAGTGCTGAGGTTGCGCTGGGCAAAGCCTGCACCCTCCAGGTTGTTTTGCGCAGGGTGATCGCCAAAACAGCGCCCCAGTCCTTTTGTTGCCATGGCGATGGCGGCATCGGGTGGCGGATCAGAGAAGTATTTGAAGAAGCGCTTGTGGTCGCGTTTCGACCATGACTTGCCCCATCCCTTGTGCATCATCGCTTTGGCCAGGCGACTGTTCTTCTTCAGCCCGCACTCGCCATTGGCGAGGCAGCGCTGCAGGGTTTCCATGGTGCCACTGTCTTCGTAGATGGCATCTGCACCATCATAGAACCAGGTCAGGATGGCGTGAGAGCGCGCCGCGTCGGAGTGAATGTAGTACGTGCCTTCGCGTAAAAAAGGTGTGGAGCGACGATCATTGAAGCCCCAGTCCTCGTAACGAATCGGGCAACTGGGGGACTCCTTAAAACCATTTTTCAGTGTCTGCTCTGTTGCCTTTACATAAAAAGCGTTGGCCGCGGTGCTTAAGGTCGCGAGCAGCAGGGCAGGTAGCAAACGATAAATATTCGAAAACACGTCTTGATCCTAAGTCCAACACCAAGAATGGAACTCAACAGCACCCAGGACTACCCCCAATTCAGGTGGCCATAAGCGATAAGCGGCAGGCCTGGTCGCTGGAGTTTTGTCGTCAAAATTATAGGCATGCTTGGCCTGCTGCACGGTACGCCGCACACGATTCATCGCCCAAGCATTGATCCTCTAAAGGAGTTTCCGAGTCGGCCGTTACAATGAATTCTCCATCCTCATTCAGGCGGTAGCTCTCATGGCGATTGTTGAATTTACGCAGGAGGAGAAAGACGCGATCGTCAACCAGATCAAGCTGTATTTCTCTGAGGAACTGGACCAGGAAATAGGGCAGTTCCAGGCCGAATTCCTGCTCGACTTTTTCGCCGAAAAAATTGGCGGTGCGTTTTACAACGTGGGGCTAAGAGACGCCCGAGCCGTTTTAGAAGGCAAGCTGCAAGACATCGATGATGCACTGTACGAGATTGAAAAGCCGATCTAGAACTAGCTAAGTATTTGCCACGCCGAAGCACTGGACGCTTCAAAGTCTATGTCGCACGCTATGCGATTGTCCCATCGCCTATGGGTATCAGCGCGTGCTGACACTCGCTAGGGAGTCATAACAATGAAAATCGAAACCGCCGTGCGCCCACTGTCTACCCCTCGTTTTGGGCTGTTTGCTGCCCTCACCCTTATCACGCTGTCAGCCTGTAACGGCGGTCGTTCTGCGGATTCAACAGGCCCCGGTGGCCCCGCAACGCCTGACACTTTGGGTAAATATGACCTCTATAACCAGTGTTGGGTGATGCAGGCCGATGGCCGCTATGTGATTCGCGACGGCGAGGGTTTTGCCGCTGTCGGCGAAAACGCCGAGCAAGCCGAGCGCTTTTACATGCGCGCCGCCAACCTGGCCCGGTATTTGTTTTACACCCCCGATGAGATGCTGCTTACGGCGGCGGGCTCGTCTGTCAGCGCCGTGCCCCAGTCAGCCCCGGAAGACGGTTCGGACTGGACTTTCAGCGAAGCTGGCAATGTGCTGAATGCCGGCACCCTCGGCGGCATGCTGGAAGTGGCCGATGGCGGAGAGCTGATTCTGGGGAGTACTCCGGCAGCCTTGCAATTTGAGCGTGCCACCGGCTGCGCGGACTATCCGGAGATGCCGCTGGCCGTGAGCGGACAAACCTTCAAGGGTGACGTCAATGCACCGGCTTTGGGCTTTGCCGAAGTGCACACCCATATGGCCATGGGCAGTGAGATGTCCGATGGCAGCGGCAATGTCGGTCCGTCTGCTGGTGGCGTGATGTACGGGCAGGCGGTAAACCGTTTTGGCGTGACCGAGGCGCTGAAGAATTGCCAGGCCTATCACGGCCCCAATGGCATCACCGATCCGGAAGCGCTGATTCTGGACATGACCCCGGGACAAACGCACGACACCCAGGGTTGGCCCAGCTTCGTGGACTGGCCGTTTCACGATTCCATGCTGCACCAACAGATGTACTGGCGCTGGGTGGAACGCGCCTGGATGGCCGGACTCCGATTGATGACCATCCATGGCACCAATATTGAAGCCCTGTGCCAAGTTGCACAGATCACCGGTCCGACGCGTGGCCAGAGTCCGATCGGCCTGGAATGCCGCGACATGGAAGTCGGGGTGTCTCAGGTGGAATATCTTTACGAGATTCAGAACTACATCGACGCCCAGTTCGGTGGTCCCGGCAAAGGCTTTTACCGCATCGTTGGTAGCCCCGCTGAAGCACGGCAGGTGATTGCCGACGGCAAGTTGGCCGTGGTGCCCGGCCTGGAGTTTTCCAACATCTTCGGCTGCAACGTGACCTTCCTGCCTGACGGGAGCGAGCTGCCCCAGTGCGATCGTGCTCAGATTGATGCAGAGATTGATCGCATCTGGGACCTTGGCGTGCGTCAGGTCTTCCCCTATCACGATGTGGACAGCGCTCTGGGCGGTGCCGGTTTGTTCGGCACCAGCAACGTGCTGGAGTTCTTCAACTTCATCGGCACCGGGCGCTTTTTCGAAACCTACGATTGCCCGGATGGTGGCGAAGGCGAGACCTATTTCCACAACGCCGGCTACAACTCTCTGGCCGCTCCGTTGATGCTCGGCGGTGATCCGATCACTGCGGCCATTCTGGATCTGACCAATGGCCTGACCCCCACGCTGACGTCGACCGGTCGGCAGTGTAACCAGCGCTCAGTTACGGACCTGGGTATCTACGCCATCGACAAGATGATGAAGAAAGGCTTTGTCATCGACATCGACCACGCTGAGTTGCGCAGCAAGCAGATCATGCTGGACCACGCCAGCACAACCTCGCCGGCGTACCCGATGGTGTCTGGTCATGACGCTCAGGGCGGCCTGACCAACGCCCAGGTGCGACAAATGATTCAGCAAGGCGGAATTATTTATCCCATCAACAAGAACGGCAAAGGCCATGTCGACTTTCTGGCCCGTCTGAACGAGCAGTGGGAGTTGTCCGGCACCGATCGGCCGTTCTCCGCCGGCTATGGCGCGGATGCCAATGGCCTGCGCACACTGCCGGGCCCGCGCGGTATGGCCCGGATCATGGAAACTGGCCCGGTGAGCTATCCCTTCCAGATGTTCCAGGGCGAGGGTTGGGGGCCGCAGTTTGATGGCGTCGCCCCGATCACGGTGGAGTTGCTCAGCGTTCCAGGAGCCGACGGGCGCATTTGGGATGTGAACGAATCGGGCATGTATCACTACGGCATGATTGCCGACATCGTCGAGGAAATTCGCCTGGAAGGCGGGCAGGCCGCGCTGGACACTCTCTATAACTCGGCAGAAACCTACCTGCAGATGTGGGAGCAAACCCTGGCAGCCTCAGCCGATGCCCGCACGCGACCTGTACCCGAGAGCGTCCCTGAATAGGTGAGAAACCGCTGCAATAACACCGCCGTGGTGGCTCCAGGCGCCACGCGGCGTGTGTATGTCTACGCGGGCCTGATCTCAACCACCCTGCTGATGCCAGCGGCCGCGCAGGCCCACGGGATTGGCGCGCTTTACAACCTGCCGGTGCCATTGTGGTTGTACGGCTGGTCGGCGGCGGCCACGCTGGTGCTGTCCTTCATGATGGCTGGACTGGTCTTGGGAGGGCCGCGTGAGCCTGCCCAAGCCCGCTTCCTGGATATTAGTGCCGGCCGTTTTGCGTGGGCCTTACGCCAACTTGTGCCAGCGCTGCGACTGCTCGGTGTGCTCGTTCTTTTGCTGTGTATCGCGGCCGGCTTTGTGGGCAGTCGGGACCCGGCCAGAAACTTCGGCCTGACCTTTTTTTGGGTGACCTTCGCCCTGCTGTTTCCCTATCTCACCTTGCTGAGCGGCAATTTCTTTGCCGCCCTCAATCCCTGGCGCACCCTGGCCGATGGCCTGGAGCGCGTATGGAAAGGCTGGACTCGGGGGCGCATGGCCTACCCGGCAGGCCTGGGCCATTGGCCCGCCCTGGCGATGTACCTGGGCTTTGTCTGGTTTGAGTTGTTCGGCAATGGGCACCCCGTTTCGTTGGCCGTTTTCCTCACCGGATACTCCTTGCTGAATCTATTGGGCGTTTGGCTGGTAGGGGCGTCCGCCTGGTTTCAATATTGCGAATTCTTCTCTGTCCTGTTCCGTCTGATTGCATTGCTCGGTCCCATCGACTATCAACGCGGGGATGCCCTTACCCCCCGTCGCTTGCGTCTGCGCTGGCCTTGCTCCGGCTTGATCACAGAGCGACCCAAGCATCTGAGCACGCTGGTGTTTGCTTTGGCCATGCTGGCCACCACGGCTTTTGATGGGCTCAAAGCCACCCAGTGGTGGGTCAGTGTGTTCTGGTCAGACCCAACAGGGTTGCTGACCTTGTGGCAGGGCGCTTCGCCCTTCCAGGCATCAGCCACCCTGCTGCCCTGGTACAAACTGTGGGAGTCGTTGTGGCTTTTGATGGCGCCTTTTGTGTATCTGGGCGCCTATCTGCTGGCACTGAGCCTGGCCCGCTGGTTCACCGGTACGCCGCGCCCCATTCGGGAGCTGGCTCTGGATTTCGGTTATTCCCTGTTGCCGATCGCCCTTGCGTATCACATAACCCACTACACCACGCTGGTGTTGGCGCATGGGCTCAAGATCGTCAGTTTGATCTCGGACCCCTTCGGCCGAAAATGGGATCTGTTCGGCACAGCCCATTGGTTGCGTGCTCCGATCCTGCCAGATGTGAGCTGGATTTGGCACGGGCAGGTGATGCTGATCCTGCTGGGCCACATCTTGAGCGTGTTCATCGCACACCGCGTCGCCCTGCAGCTGTTTCCCACACGCAGAGACGCTATGCTCAGCCAGGTTCCCATGTTGATCCTGATGATTGGTCTGACGGTCTCGGGCCTGTGGATCCTGGCACAACCGCTGACAGAGCTGCGCTGGCTATGAAGTCTCACAAGCTAGTGAACTGCCTGGGTATATTGGCGATAGCTGAGTAGGTGCCTAAAGCGGAATTGGCTGGGAATTGCTCGCCAGTTCCGCTTTAGGCACAAATCAGCCATTTGATCGCTTTTTGGGTGCGCAATGGGATTTCGTGACTACCGCTTAAACATGGGCGCTGGATTCAATGGGTGGCGGATAAACCAACGCAGAGCCTTGCGCACCAGGCCTTGGTGAAAACCTGCGTTGGGAAGTGCCGCCTTAACGGCTTTGATCTGGCCTGATGACAAGCCGCACTTGAACAGCCCCAAAGAGAAATCGACCAGATCAGCCCGGCGGAACACCTCCACCAGAGGATATCGCACATCCTCGGCCGAACTCAGCTTATGGTGTTCGGTGATCATCAGACAGATTTCTTCCTGCCATGGCTCCAGGCCGCTATCGACCAGATACCGAGCAGCCTCTGCTGCAGACGGATCAATGTAGTCAATCGTGCTTGCGGTCCAGATGCCGATGTCATGGAACACGCCTGCGATGGCCAGCTTTTGTCGGTCCTCATCGTTGCAGTCATGAAGAAGCAGGCAGTAGTTGAGCATGCGGTAAACATGATTGCGGTACCCGGCGAAGTCCGGACCGATCACCTTCTTGCAGTCAGCGAATAGCGCCTCAAGTTCTGGTACTTCGGTTACAACGTTCATTAGGGTCGGTTTACTTAAATTGGGCGGCAAACAGGGATCGTACAACGTTCAATCGCCATAACTACGCATGCCTCGAATCGGATAGCTGTTCTTGGGATCGCGAATCCACTTCAGGCCAGAGACCAGCGTTTTGATATCCGGCCGCACAAATGGATTGTTCGAGATATCAACGACCTGAAGAAGACCGTCTTCATTCACGACGAAGAGGCCCGGCTCGGCGAACGGATGATCGGTTTCCTGCGCAGACCGCGGGTCGGAAATGTACAAACCCAGGCTTTGCATGTGCTCAATGTCCAGCCCGCAGAGCAAAGGAAAATCCACATCCAGCTTCTCCAGATGAGAACGCAGCTGTGCTTCGCTGTCTGCAGAAACCGCAACGAGGTCGATACCGGTTTCCCGCAGCTTTTCCCTATGCTCCTCCAGCTTGTTGAGGTACTTGGTGCACATTGGGCAGTGCCTTCCCCGGTAGACCACCACCATTCGCCAGTCGGCCCCGTTGGTGGGTTTGCCGATTTCGATCCGCTGGCCTTCAAGATTGAGCGCCGTAATGTTCGGGAACTTGGCACCGGCTTCAATTTTTGCGTTCATCATTCCTCTCCTCACGTCAGGTTTGTGATTTGCCGCGTTGCTGGCAGAGCGCTCCTAACGCTCATCCGGGTGCTGCCAAGCGTATTTCTGGAAGGCCGCATCAGGCTCGGTGTGCGCGAGCGCGTTGGTGAAGTTGGAAATGAGTTTGGAGGCGAGTCCAGTCAGCACTTCCAAGGCCTGTCGCTTGGTGAACCCAGCATCCAGAAATTCCTGCAGCTTCTCGTCGCCAATATGGCCGCGCTGATCCAGCAGCGCCTTGGCGAAATCATGCAGCGCCTGCAGTTTGGGATCGGGAATCGCGGTGCCTTCGCGCAAGGCTTCAATCACCGCTTCCGGCATCTTGCCTGCATGCATCATCCAGGTATGGCCTGGAACACAGTAATGGCAGTTGTTCTCGAAATTGGCGGTCATAAAGACCACCTGCTGCTCCAGTGGCGACAGCGTGGTGTTTTTCATGAACAAGCCAAAAGCCGTGTTGTAGGTCTTATAAGTCGCCGGGGCTTCAGCCAGGAGGCGGTGCAGGTTGGGGACCATGCCCATGGTCTTTTGCGACTGATCCAGCAGAGCTCTGGACTCTTGCGGTGCGGTTTTGGCGGTGTGATAGGTAAACATCTATTTCTCCTCCACAATGATCGCCACAACGTCGGTGCTTCCCGCATTCGTCACCTGATGCGACCATGCGCGGTGCCACATCACATGGCCGTCGGGCACATTGGCTTCAATAAGCTCGCCATTCGCCTCTTGAATTCGGAGTTTTCCGCCGCGCTCGAAGTACACCGATTCGTCCCGGTGACTGTGCATAAGATCCGATTCGCCTGGCTTGAGGGTCATTTTCAGAACCAGCACCTGTTCATTCTCGAGCAGCACCTGGTACTGCTCCGGCGAGGACAAGTGCGCGGCCGGATAATCGGCCGCCTGCGCGAGATTCGTGGCCAGCACGATCATTGAGAATGCGCAGAGACGGATGCCATGGATAAGGGGTGATTTCATTGTGATCTCCTGGATGTGGTTGAATCTTTCTGTTCCCGGCTCAGAAATGTTCAGCGAGGTGCGCCGAGAACCGCCCAAATTCCTTTTCGGGTTCCGCGTTTTTCATGACGTCATAAGCAGCGAATGTAGGCAGCGGCTCCATCGCAAAAAAACGAAAGTTCATGTGCATCGGGAAAAACAGGTCATCCACGCCCTTGCCCTGAAACAGATACTCGCTGGGGTCATTGAACGACTCTTCCGGCGCATTGAAGGTGAGCGAGAGCATGTACTTCTTGCCGTTCAGTGTGCCGCCTGCGCCATAGTTCTTTTTCGGTGCATCTTCGTGACGACCATCACCATTAGTGAGCTGGCCTCCCATGCCGGCCGTGTAGACCTCGTCCATGTACTTCTTGAAGGTCCACGGCACGCCCATCCAGTTGACCGGCGTTTGCAGCAACACGATGTCCGCCCACTGATGATTCTCGAGTTCCTGCTCAACGTCGTATCCGTCGTCAACCTTCACCACGCGGGTCTCATGACCTTTCGACTTCAGGGTTTCGTCCGCCATCTCAACGAGGCTGCCATTCAGGCGTCCTTCGGCAAACGGATAAGCGTGGTGTGCATTGATGATCAGAATCTTGCTCATGATGGTGGTCCTCGTATCGCGGGGCTGGAAAAGTGGCAGGCCAAGTCATTTGACGGCTTGCTGACGGGTGGCGACAATACGAATACAAGTTACTTAAAACAACCAGTTACATTTTAGTAACCTATTAGTTGCGGAATCACTCAACCCTCGAGATCCCCGATGAAAGCAAGTGTTGAAACAGACAAACAGGGCAGACGGCATGCACTGCAGGCCTGTATGGAACCCTGTGCCATCGAGCGCGGCATGCGCGTACTGGGTGGCAAATGGACGGGGTCCATCATCTATCACCTCAAGGATGGCCCCGTGCGCTTCAATGACCTGTCGCGCATGATTGGCGGTGCGAGCAAGAAGATGATTACCGAGCGTTTGCGGCAGTTGGAGGCTCAGGGCCTCATCAGCAGAACAGTGCTGGATACCTCACCGGTGTCGGTCCACTATGAAATCACCGATTTTGGCCGCACGGCCCTCGGGGTACTCGATCAGCTCAAGGAATGGACTGAGGGGCTACCCGAGGGATTTCTGAACGTGGATACCGCGTAGCGTTCCGCTGTAGTTCCGACCGTCAACTTTGGGCCAGGGAGCGAACCAAGATGGTTGAGGGGGTAAATGACTGCTTTGTAGTTGGACGCTGACCAAGATTTTGGGCTTAGACGAGATGTTGCCGAATCGTCTCGTTGAATTTGGACAGCGCCCCCTCAAATCGGCCAAACCGTAATGATTCATTGGCGCCGCTGCGCATGCCGCTTTGCATGCTTTCCGCCAGATCAAAATCCTCATTCAGCGTTTTGATGGTGAGCTCGTGGTTGGCATCCCAATAGTCAGACGGCTTATCTGTTTCTTTGGGCTTCAAGGTCATCAGTCGCAGCTCCGTTTTTTCCGGGCCGACGGGTTCCACACGAATCCAGATGACATGATCGGACTGCACTAGAAACATGCTGGTCGGGAAGACGGTGTATAGCACGTTGCTGTGATCTCGGATGTTCCAGCTGCTGCGCTCTTGCTCGGCCAGTTCCACGATGGATGCTCGTGGCAGGATAGAGCGGATATGCGGGCCAAGACACTGATAGCTCGAGAGATTGTCGTTGAACAGCTTGGCGATTGTGTTCCGATGCGCGATGCGAAAATGGTAAGCCTCAAGGCCACCTTCGGGTAGCAGCTTCCAATTGCATTGGCGGTGCTGCTCATCGGTTTGGTGGTGACTGAGGTTTGCACCGTCCAGCCATGCCAGCTCTGCATCCAGCTCACCGAGAAATGTAGACAGATCAATCTCGTGATCTTGAGGCATCAGCCAGATAAAGCCGTGGCGTTCTATGCTGGGAAGTTGTTTCAGCCCTAACTCGGTGGGATCTGTGCCCGGGAAGCCGGCTTCAAAATGCGGAGCCGCGACAAATTGGCCGCGGCTATTCCAGGTCCACGCGTGATAGGGGCAGGAGTGGCGTTTTTTGCAGCCGCTGCGATCATCCACTAGGCGGGTGCCGCGATGCCGGCAGACATTCAAGAACACCCTCGCTTCGCCGTCATCGCCCCGCAGGATCAGCAGCGGTAAACCCTGAGTAGTTCGCCGCAAGAAGCTATTAGGTTCGGCAATTTCACTGGCATGGGCCAGAATGCTCGGCAGGGTCCGAAACAGGTGTTGCTGTTCGCGTTCGAAGCGCTCTGCATCCAGATATTCGTTGACAGGGTTTTGGGTGACTTGCTCATCCAGGAAAAGCTGATTGCCTTGCTTCAGGCCCAGGACTTCTTCGAGCAATAGGACTTGTGTTTCGTGTTTCATGATGCAGCCTTACCAATTGGTAAGCGCATCATGGCTTACCAAATGGTAAGTCGTCAAGTTATACTGTGTTCATGACGCCCGCTGAACCGCTAGCAGACACCCGCGCCCGAATTCTTGACGAGGCGCTCAAGCTCTTTGCTGAAAAGGGTTTTGCGGGGCTAAGTATGGATCGCCTCGCAAGGGAGTTGGGTGTCACAAAGCAGGCGGTGCTGCACCATTTCGGCAGCAAACAAAAGCTCTACGCCGCCGTGCTGGAATCCATTTCCGAGCGCCTTTTGACGGATATCGTCGAGAACCAGCAACTTGACAGCGAGGCGACCGACAGCGCGTTCGTGCGCAGCGTGTTGAAGATCTACGAGCACACCATGGCGTTTCGTGATGAAACCTGTTTGTTAATGCGCGAGTTGTTGGATAACCCGGAGCGTGCCAGTCAGGCGGGCACCTGGTATTTGCGCCCATTCCTGGATCGTCTGCATAGCCAGCTGCGGCAATCAGCGGCTTGGGCCGCTGCAGATGAATCGCGAATTGCGACTCATGTGTATCAGGTTCTCGGCGCCATTCACTACTTCACGGTTTCGCTGACGACGCTGCGAAATATGTATTCGCCAGCTGTTGTCGACGACATGATCAAGCAGTACCCGGAGCAGTTGAGGCAACTGGCGGGCCTGGAGTCGAAAGGCGGTTAAGCGCAACCTTCCTGATGTTCCTGAGTGCTCGCAGTTTGTTCTGCTTCAGGCACGTCTCACATGTTCCGGTTGCACGCTGAGTGACCACTCTCTGTCAGGTCGCCGCCATTCCCGGCGCGAACGTCAGCTTACGCCCGGATGGAACATTGCTGGCTGGAAGCTGGGAATGTCAGCAACTGGACGCATCCAGTCGAAGTCGCACGGATGCGTGCCTTGCGTCTAAATCTTAAAACGCCGAAAAATCCCATTGCGCCTTCCGAACGCTGGACCAGAGTGAAGAAAAACGGATAAGCAACCCCACCCCTGTTTTTCAGCACAAACCCCAGAGCAGGTATACTCGTTAGCCTCACTCGAGCAAGGCTGACACCCCGCGATGCGCAATAGCTAAACCTCCTAGCGTACGCCCCATGCGTGCGCGACGATCCGCAGGTTTGTCCTGCGGCAAATTTCGTCCTGGATGTTTGCTATGCCTCAGCCTTGTTCCGTCGCGATTCGCGATCTCTCTTTTTGTCATGACTCTTCTACCGCCCCGCTTTTTGAGGGCCTGAATGTCATTTTTCCTCCAGGCTTCACCGGTGTGGTGGGAGCCAACGGGGCTGGAAAGACAACACTGTTGCAGTTGGTCTGTGGGCAGCTTTGGCCTGAGACTGGCCACATCGAAAATTTAGAGCATGCGGTTTATTGTGCGCAGCGCACTGATTCGCCGCCTCGTATGCTCGCCGATTTCCTTCAGGACTATGACGCGCACGCCTGCATACTGCGTGGGCAATTGGGCATTGAACATGATTATCTGGAGCGTTGGTCGCTGCTCAGTCATGGTCAACGCAAACGCACACAGATTGCCCATGCTTTGTGGCAAAGACCGCAGATTCTGGCCATTGATGAGCCCACAAACCACATCGATGCACATGCGCGTGAGGTCTTGCTTGAAGCGTTGCGGGGTTTTATCGGTATTGGTTTGATTGTCAGTCACGACCGGGCCTGGATCGACGCGCTGTGTGGCCAATGCCTTTGGCTTGAACATGGTCGCGCTGAAGTCCGCCCCGGTGGCTACACCACCGGGCTTGAGTTGCGATTGCAGGCTCAGGCATCTGCGTGTCGCGAACGGGACAAACTTGTCGATCAAGGCAATAGGCTGCAGCGGGAGCTTGCCGCACGTCGTGAAACGGCTTCTCGGGCCAACAAAAAGCGGTCCAAGCGGGGGCTGAGCAGTAAGGATCATGATGCAAAATCGCGTATCAATCTGGCGCGCCTGACTGGCAAAGACGGCCAGGCCGGTCGCCTGCTGGGGCAGTTGTCAGCGCGTTCTGAGCGCTCGGCTGAACAGGCGAAAAAGGTTCAAGTCGATAAAGTGCGAACCATCGATTTCTGGTTGCCAGAGTCACGCTCCAAACGCCGCCTTTTGCTGGATGTACCGCCCGGCCGCGTCGAACTTGGTGACGGCCGGGCATTGGTCCACCCTCAGCTTGTGATTCGGCCCTCGGAGCGCATCGCCTTGAGCGGCGCGAACGGTCTTGGAAAGAGCAGCTTGCTGCGACATCTTGCGCCCCTCTTTAATGTCGAGCCCGACTGTCTTACGCAGATGCCTCAGGACATCGACATCGATAACAGTCTCAAGTTGATTGAGCACGTTCGGGGGCTGCCAGCAGAGCAGCTTGGGCATGTTATGAATGTTGTCGCGGGTCTTGGTTCTGAACCTTCACGCTTGCTACGCAGTGCGCTTCCCAGCCCGGGTGAAATCCGCAAATTGATGCTTGCGGTCGGGATTTCGAACAAGCCGCATCTTATTGTCCTTGATGAGCCCACCAACCATCTGGATCTGCCATCTATAGAAGCCATGCAAAATGCGCTGGCGGATTGTCCTTGTGCTTTGCTGCTGGTCAGCCACGATCAGGCATTTCTGAGTGGCTTGGCCACAAGCCAATGGGAGATTCGCACTGACTCTGGCAACCTTGAACTCATCGCAACCAGGCTGCAGTCTGATGTTCAAAAACCGTGAATGGGGCAGCATCCTGAATTTAAGAGGCTTAATTCTTGAAAGTACTGACTAAAGCGTCACTGTTCATGTTTGCGGCGTTGTGTACTCAACTGGCGCAAGCGGAAGGTCGCAGAATCACTCGCTCCGAGAACATTGGCAAGGTGCAAGGAATTCTGATCACGAAGGGCCAAGCACAGATCGCGGAGATCGAAGTATTTTATCAAACCGCGGCTAGAAACCTCGCAGAGCTATACGGGTTTGAGGCCGAGTATCCATTGACTGTTGGGCTGGGAGACAGTGGCCTGCGCACCTGTCAGCAATACTCGATGGACAAGAGCTACAACGCCGAAGAATTCCTGGAATTCCACAAGCAGTATGGCGGTTTACCTGTTGAACTGCAGGGCGTTCAGCGGCATTACGGCGTGGCCGGCCGTGCCGGCTGCACCTTCACTGGCTTTAACGTGTTGGATGTTAACTAGGCCACGCTCGCGGGCACCAGTTGGAGGCCAGAAAAACGGTTCCGATGCTTCAGGCGCGTTCGCGGTGAACGCAGCGGCTCCGCGTGCTGACCTTCAAAGCAACAACTGATCGTCTATCGCAACGAATCGGCTGGCGGCATTGATCAGTGATTGGGCGGTGAAGTGGGGCACGCCATAGACTTCAACGGTCTTGTTTTTGTCCTGCCGCAGCTTATTGGCCAGCAGGTCAAAGTCGCCATCGCCTGAGACCAACACAACCACATCGGCGTCGGCCGAGAGTTCCATCGCGTCCAGGGTGATGCCAACATCCCAGTCGCCTTTGGAGGAGCCGTCGGCACGCTGTATGTAGGGCTTGAGTTTCACGTCGAAGCCGATGGCTCTGAGGATGTTCTGGAACTGGCGTTGCTTTTGATCGCCCCGATCAATTGCGTAGGCGATGGCCGTGGTTAACTGCCGGTTGGCGGTGACCTGCGCCCAGAACTTGTTGTAATCGAAGTTGCGTTGGTAGGCGGCTCGGGTGGTGTAGTAGACGTTTTGTACGTCCACGAACAGGGCGAGCTTATCCATGCGGGCATTCCGGTTTCTGGGCAGCGTGCTCAAAGTTCACGGATGCGAAATTTGCGGCCCTTGATCTTGGCCTGCCTGAGCGCACTGGCGGTCGCCCGGGCCCGTCGCTGGCTAACTGCAACATAGGCCCGTGTGGCGAACACGTCGATCTTGCCGACGTCCTGGCCATCCAGGCCGCCGGCGCCGGTCAAGGCCCCGAGAATGTCGCCGGGGCGTAGCTTGTCCTTGCGGCCGGCATCGATGATGAGTGTTTTCATCTTTGGCTGGGGGGCAGGGCGCCCGGGCTGAGCCGCCGGCAGCTCAGCCCATGCCAGAGGTTTGCCGAGCGCTTTCTCGACAGCGGGCATGCGCGCTTGCTCGCGCCCGGATACCAGGGTGCAGGCCAGGCCGGTTTCGCCCGCGCGTCCGGTCCGCCCGATACGGTGCACATGCACAGCGGGATCGTGCGGCAGCTCGTAGGCGATCACCATCGGCAAGCCTTCGAAGTGCAGGCCCCGCGAAGCCACATCGGTGGCCACCAGCACCTGACAGCTGCCATTGGCGAATTGCACCACGGTTTCGTCGCGGTCACGCTGGTCGAGATCGCCGTGCAGGGCCAGTGCGCTGTAACCGCGTTGTTGCAGCTGGGCGGCGACGTCGCGGGTGTCGATCTTGGTGTTGCAGAAGACCAGGCAGCTGTGCGGTTTGTGCGTGGTCAGCAGTGCGCTCAGGGCCGGCAGCTTGTCGGCCTTTTCGGCTTTGTAAAAATGCTGCGTGATGGCTGTTGTGCTGGGCGGCTCGGCGATTGCGATGTCCGTCGGCGTGCGTTGAAAAGCGCTGCTGATGGCGCGGATGTCATCCGTGTAGGTGGCGGAAAACAGCCAGGTCTTTCGTCGGCTCGGGGTGCCCTCAAGAATGCTTTTGATGGGTTCAATAAAGCCCATGTCCAGCATCCGGTCGGCCTCGTCGAGGATCACCGTGCTGAGCCCATCCAGCGGCAGTGCGCCGCGTTTGATGAGGTCCTGAATTCGCCCGGGTGTTCCCACCACGATGTGTGGTTCATGGCTCAACGATGCCAATTGCACGCGCACGGACACGCCGCCGCACAGGCTCAGGATTTTGATGTTGGGGACAAAGCGTGCGAGCGCGCGCAGCTCTTTGGACACCTGCTCGGCAAGTTCGCGGGTGGGGCACAGGATCAGCCCTTGCAGCTGGGTGTTGTCGCTTTGCAGCGTGGCCAGCAGGGCGAGGCCGAACGCTGCAGTCTTGCCGCTGCCGGTTTTGGCCTGAACCAGCACGTCATGCCCTTGCAGCATAGGCGGCACGGTTTGGGCCTGAACCGGCGTGGCCGTTTCGTAGCCCAGTTGGTCCAGCGCCTGATGCAGGGCGGCGGGCAGTGCTATGTCGGCAAATCTGCTCATGCGCTGCGGGCTCGTTTCGGCGCGTCTGCCATCCCCGTTCAGGCCTGGGAACTCAGGTATTCCTCGTAACTGCCCGAGAAATCGACATAACCATCGCTTTTCAGTTCGATGATGCGGGTGGCGATGCTGGACACGAACTCGCGGTCATGGCTGACGAACACCAGCGTGCCCTCGTAGTTCTCCAGCGCCATGTTCAGGGATTCGATCGACTCCATGTCCATGTGATTGGTCGGTTCGTCCAACACCAGAATGTTGGGACGTTGCAGCATCATCTTGCCGAACAGCATGCGGCCTTGTTCGCCACCCGACAGCACCTTGACGGACTTGTCGACCTGATCGCCCGAGAACAGCAGGCGACCCAGCGTGGCGCGCACGATCTGCTCGTCATCGTCCTCATGGCGCCAGCGGCTCATCCAGTCAAAAAGGCTCATGTCCACCTCGAACTCGTGGGCATGATCCTGGGCGTAGTAGGCGATATTGGCGTTTTCCGACCATTGGAACTCGCCACGGCTGGGCTCGTAACCCACATCGTTCATCAGCACGCGCAGCAGGGTCGATTTGCCGATGCCGTTTTCACCGATCACCGCAATGCGTTCGCCAACCTCCACGATTAGCGACATGTCGTGCAGCACTTGCTGGTCATCGAACGATTTGCTCAGGTTCTCCAGCACCAGGGCGTTGCGGAACAGCTTCTTCTCCTGCTCGAAGCGGATATACGGATTGCTGCGGCTGGAGACCTTGACCTCGGCCAGCTCGATCTTGTCGATCTGCTTGGCCCGCGAGGTGGCCTGCTTGGCCTTTGAAGCGTTGGCCGAGAAACGCGCCACGAACGCTTGCAGTTCACTGATCTGCGCCTTCTTCTTGGCGTTTTCCGCCATCAGCTGTGCCCGCGCCTGGGTTGAAGCCAGCATGTACTGGTCGTAGTTGCCGGGGTAGACGCGCAGCTCGCCATAGTCGAGGTCGGCCATGTGCGTGCACACGCTGTTCAGGAAATGGCGATCATGGGAAATGATGATCATGGTCGAATCGCGCTGATTAAGCGTGTCTTCAAGCCATTGAATGGCGTGGATGTCGAGGTTGTTGGTCGGCTCATCCAGCAACAGCACATCGGGTTCGGCAAACAGGGCCTGCGCCAGCAAGACGCGCAGCTTCCAGCCCGGTGCAACCGCGCTCATCAGGCCGAAATGCTGCGAGACCGGAATGCCCACGCCCAGCAACAGCTCGCCCGCGCGGCTTTCGGCCGTGTAGCCATCCAGCTCGGCAAACTCGGATTCCAGATTGCCGACCCGCATGCCGTCTTCTTCGCTCATTTCAGGCAGCGCATAAATCCGTTCGCGCTCCTGCTTGATCGTCCACAGCTCATGGTGCCCCATGATCACCGTGTCGATCACGCTGAATTCTTCAAAGGCAAACTGGTCCTGGCGCAGTTTGCCCAGGCGTACATCGGGCTCAAGGCTGACATTGCCGGTGCTGGGTTCCAGGTCTCCACCGAGGATTTTCATCAGGGTGGATTTACCGCAGCCATTGGCGCCGATCAGGCCGTAGCGGTTACCGCCGCCGAATTTCTGCGAGATGTTTTCGAACAGCGGCTTGGAGCCAAATTGCTGGGTAATGTTGTTTGCAGCGAGCACGATGAAACTCAGGGGAAGGACGTTTGGGGGCGCGATGGTCGCACGCTGGGCGCGCCAGGGCGAACTTTTGCCCGCACAGACGCGTTGCCAATGTGCATCGAGGCGCTGAGGCGTCTGCGTGGGTTTGGGTGCACGTGCCTGGCAGAGCCGCTTCAGCCTTGCCCCAAGCAGGCATGCCTCTTGCTTTAACAGCAGCATGATGAATGCGTGCACATGGCTGGTGCGACAGCAGCTTCGCCGGCGATCCGGTGCGGGCGGTGTGGCTGCATCCCTGTGTGGCCGCGGCGTCTGACGCGGGTTTGGCCATGGCTTCGCGCGTGCGTCTGGGGTTCATGCCGCTGGTCGATGCCCTGCCGCTGGTTGCGGCAAGTTATCTGGGGCTTTATGCCGAATACGACTTGCAGGTTGACCTGATCGCCATGCGCTCCTGGGCGCAGGTGCGTGATGCATTGCTGCTGGGGCAGATTGATGCGGCGCATTGTCTGCCCGGGATCCCGCTGGCGTCTCAGGCCGGCATTTTTGGCGACAGCGACAGCCTGGCCTGCGCGCTCACGCTGAACCACTACGGCAACGCCATCACCCTGGCGCGTTCGCTGCATGCCGAACTGTCAGCCACGGGCAACTTCGATGCAGCCCTGCTGCGCCGGGCCCTGGCTCGCCGCGACACCGAGCGCCCGATGACGTTCGCCTCGGTGTTTCCGGTGTCGAAGCATGAATTCGAGCTGCGTCATTGGCTGCGTCAGGCCGGCTTGACCCCGGGATATGACGTCAATCTGCTGGTGATTCCGCCGCCCATGGTGGTGCGTGCGCTCAAGGAACGGCAGATCGATGGCTTCTGTGTGGGGGAACCATGGAACACGCTGGCCGTGCGTGAGGGCGTGGGCACCGTGGTCTCGACCAGCCGGACACTGGATTTGCCGGGCACCGAAAAGGTGCTGGCGGCGTCGGCCTCATGGCTGCACAGCGCCGAGCATCTGGCCCTGGTGGCAAGTCTGCGTGACACCTGTGCATGGCTGGATGCGCCGGAGCATCGGCAGCTGGCCTGCGACTGGCTGGCGGAGGCTTTGCAGGTCGAACGTTCGTGTCTGGAGCCGAGCCTGCTCGGCGTGCCCGAGGCGCTGGGGCAGGTGCAGCCGTTTGTGCGTTTCGGCGGGATCAATCGCCCGGATGTTGGTCATGCGCGTTGGTTGCTCGGGCAGATCCAACAGCATTCCAGTCTGGCCGGACAACTGGATGCCGAGGCGATCAGCGCGCGCACTTTCCGTGCCGACGTGTATGACCTGGCGGCGCCACTGAGCAGCTGAGAAGGCATCTTGCGGATGAACATCAACTTCAAATTGTGCATTGCACCAAACCAAGGCGAGACGATCGAAGGCGGTGCATGCGGCTCCGGTGCTGAGCCGGTGATTTCTAACAAACCATTGATTTGTATAACGATGCTGAGTTGGCATGCGATTTGTTTAAAAAAGGTATCGAGACGTAGACCAGGCCTGGATGCGGGGTACGAGTGCGTCGATGCAGTGCAGATTTCCGTGTACACGGGGCTGCGCTTCGTCTGCCACGCCTGGGAGATCGTTATGGACGTTGCGAACAGGGCAACACGCATCATCACGCTCGATATGTCACTCGCCGCGGGACGCCGCGCCGTGTCCAGCCCGCAGGGCTGGCCGGCCCGCCCTGAGGTGGTCTGAGGGGCACGCCGACATGATCTCCGTCGTCCTCATCGATCTGGGTTCCCACCGCACGTCGACGCTTAGCGCGGCGCTGGCCGATGCCGGATACCGGGTCTCGCGGGTGCTGTCCGGCGAGACGGATGTGGCCGCCGAAATCAGTGCAATCAATCCCGATGCGGTGCTCATCGCGGCCAGCTCGGCCAGCCGTGACACCCTGGAGCATCTCGCCTTTCTCAGCGACGATTTTCCCAAGCCGCTGTTCATGATCCTGTCCCAGGATGACCGTAAGTTGCAGGCCGCCGCTGCCGATGTGGGGCTGAGCGCCTATGTGGTCGAGGGTTTGTCGCCGGCGCTGGTGCGCACGCTGGTTGAGGTGTCGGTGCAGCGTTTCGAGCGTGAGCACAGCCTGATGGATGAACTGGCCCGCACGCGCGAGGCGCTGGAGCAGCGCGCGGTGGTTGATCGTGCCCGTTGCCTGCTGATGGAGCAGCAGGGCATGACTGAGAAGCAGGCCTATCAGGAACTGCGCAGTGCAGCGATGCGCCGGGGCATCAAGCTGTCCGAGCTGGCGCGTCAGATCATGGTCGATGCCGCCGGGCGTTGAGCGGCGTGAACCGGACTAGCGGTGCAGGCGTTGCAGGCGGTAAGTGTCCAGGCTCTGACGCAGACCAACCGCCTGGCGAAAGGCTTCGGCATCAACCGGCGCAAAGGGCACGTCATACAAGCGCGGCGGCCGGTCGGTGGTGCTGGCCTCGTGTTCCTTCCACGGGTTGACGAACAGACCGATGGCCGCGTCCTGCTCGCCGACCACGGTGGTGCCGAGGACGGCGTCGCCGCTGGTCTGGGCAGCGACCGCTGGCGCATTGAACAACAGGGCAAGCGCAAAAGCGCTGCTGCAGGGATTGAGACGGGCGTAGGTCATGGCGTGCTCTGTTCGGCTACACGGGTTTGCGTGCTCTGGAGCTGATCTTCCAGGCGGTGAATCCAGGCCTGCACGATCAACGGGTTGTCACTGAGCTGCTGATAGCGACGATAGTGATCCAGGGCGTCCTGCGTCCGACCCAGATTGAGATCGTAAAGCAGGGCCAGGTTGCGGTGGCTGGAGGCATCGGCCTCGTCAATCCGCAAGGCCGCCAGATAAGCCTGTTCGGCCTCAAGATAACGCCGTTGCTGACGCAACAGGCTGGCCCGCCAGTTCCACGCGATGAGGTTTTCGGGATTGCTTTGGCAGGCCTGCGTGAAGCTGATCAGGGCAGCCGGCGTATCGTCGGCCCGGGCCTGCAGGATGCCAAGATTGGTCCACGCCCCGGACAGCCTGGGGTGCTGCGCGACCAGCGCGTGCAGGGCCGCCTTTGCGTCTTCAGCCTGGCCATTGTCGATCAGGCTCAGGGCCGCTGCGTATTGTGCCCGGGCATCATCGTTGATGGGCGCACTCGGCGTGGTGCTGGCGACACTGGGCGCGCGTCGGGCGGGCCCAGGCGCACAGGCCTGCAGCGCCAGCATCAGGACCAATGCGGTGGTGGCTAGCCAGGCACGGCTGCGCCGCGTGTCAGTGCAACGGTACATAGCGCTGCGCGAGCAATTCCGATTTGGCGTATTTGGCCGGCACCAGTTCGGCCAGCGCCTGGGTGCTGCGGTCGATCCACACATTCCACAATCCATGTCCCAGTTGGAGCAGGTTTTGTTCATGCAATTCGATGGCCAACTCCTCGAACGGGAAAGCCTGTTCCTCAAGCAGGAAGGCGAACTCCTCAGCTTCCAGCGGGCTCAGCCCGGCTGGCGCGGGGGCGTGCAACAGGGCGTGGGCAAACTCGCCGTAGCTCACACCCATGGCGAATATGGCGGCCGGCGTGGTCTGGGTGAAGCCGGCGTCGGCCGCCTGACGCAACCAGCCGATGGCACGTTCCATCTGCGCTTTGCGGCGTGACAGCGATTGTTCGAAGGGCGCCTGTATGCGGACGCCACTGGCCCGCGCAGCCTCCAGGCGCCCCAGTTCCAGGGCGGCCTGTGCGGCGCGCAGGCGTGATTGCTCATCGCGCGCCGCACCGGCGGCGTGCTCGGTCTGGATCAGGGCTTCAAGCCAGTGCGTGTACTGCTTGAGATCGCCAATCTGATCGCGGCTGAGTTCAGCCAGTCGCTGACGGGCACGCAAGGCCTGGCTCAGCGGTTCGGCATAGCGACGCGCGTAATCGGCATAGGCGCTGACGGCCTGACGCGTCTCGCCGCCGCGCTCGTACAGCTCGGCGGATTGCCAGGCGGCCTGGCGCCGGGTTTGCAATGGCAAAGTGCTGTCATTGGACATGGCCGCGTAGATCGAAGCGGCGGCTTCATGCTTGCCGCGTTGCTGGTAAACGGCAGCCAGTTTGCGGCGCGTTTCCGAGGCCAGTTTGTGATCCGGCTTGCGCCACAGGATCTGTTCTAGCACCGGTTCGGCAGCGGCCAGATCGTTGATGCTCAGCAGCATGGCGGCGGCATCAAAATCTGATTCGATGCGGATGCTGGCCTGCGGCACGCGCTGACCAACACGTAGAAAATGCGCCGCCGCCTGGGCGGCCTGGCCCTGCTCGCGCGCCTGCTCACCTTGCCGGTAGATGGCTACCGCGAGTTGGTCGGCAATCGAGTTGCCATCCTCTGCGGGCAGCAGGGCAAGCAGCTGGCCATAGGCCGATTCGGCGGCGGCGTAGTCGGCCAGAGCAAAGTGCGCGTCGGCCTGCACCGAGGCCGCCGCGATGCGCAGATCCTGACTCAGGTCCGTGCTGGCCAGGGCACGTGCGGCCTGGTTGGCGGCGTCACTCCAGCGCTCCTGCGCGGCCAGGTTCTCGGCCGTCTTGATCACCACGGCGGCCCAGTGCGGATGTTCGGTGAAGTGCTCAGCCAGTTTGAGACCGCTTTCGATGACGCGCGTCAGAGCCGCCTTGCGCTGCGCTTGAGCGGCGTTGTCGGCTTGGTGTTGCAGGATCAGCACTGCGGCATAGGCCGCATCGGCGGCGCGCTCGAAGCCGGGGTAGGCGTAGGCGGCACGCAGGAAATGTTCGGCTGCGGGTTGCGGCTGGTCGATGGCCTGGAAGGTTTCCGCCACCAGCAGCTCGATGTCGGCGGCGTCGGCGGCTTCCGGGAACATCTTCAACAGACGCAGATACCAGTCGGCGGCATCGCGGTAATGTGCATGGCCCTGGGCGCCGGCCGCCTGAGCCAGCGCATGGTGGTGCTCGGCGACCAGACGGGCGTAGCTGTGCACCCGGGCAAGCACCGCCGGGTCGGAGGCCTGGGCCGACCAGTAAGCGGCGTCCGGTGCATAGCGGATGGCGTACTCGCTCATGCTGCGCAGGGCTTCGGCGGTGTATCCGGCATCGCGGAAGATGCCGATCTGGCGCTGGTCGAAGTGTGGCGCCAGCGCGTGTTGCGGGTGGCGACTGGAAAAACGTTCGAAGGTGTCTGCGGCGGAATTGAGCATGTGTTTTTCCAGATACAGGGCCCCCAGGCTGGCGTAGACCAGGGGGTAGTAGTCGGGCTCGTTGGCAGCCGTTCCGTAGTGCCGGGCGAGTGCATCGGGGCCGCCGAGTTCGATCAGCGACAGGCTGGTCACGCGCAGGGCATCGCCTATCCATGGGTCGTCTGCGGCGAGTAACGCATCGAGGTCCTGCGCCGTGACCAGTTGCGATGGCGGCGGCAGATTGTTGTCCAGCATGCTGCCGAAGGTGTCGATGGCCAGCGCAAACTGGCCCAGTCGATAGGCTGACCAGCCCAGCTTGTAGCGTGCCATGCGGGCCAGCGCCGCTTGCGGATTGGCGCTCAGCACGCGTCGATAAAGCGGGCTTGCGGCGGCGTAGTTGTGCTGCATGAATTCCAGCTCGGCCAGGCGAAAGGCCACATCCTGGGCAAGCTGCGAGTCACTCTGTTCAAGCAGGTCGCGCAGTTGGGCGCTGGCCCGCTGCGGCTGGCCGGCCGCCTGATAGGCGCGCGCCAGCTGATAGCGCGACAGGTCGCGGTTGCTGTCCTCGGGATGCTGCTTGAGCAGGTCTTCAAGGCTGTGGATGGCAATGGCCAGATCGGCGTGGGCATCGCCGTCCACTTCAGCGCGGCGGATACGCAGGTAAGCGGCGCGTCGGGCCGACTCGGTGCGTGTGGCCGGGTCGCTGGCCGAATCGGCCAGCGCGTCATAGTTGCGGATGGCGACATCATTGTCCGGCGGCAGGCGGGCCGAACTTTCCATCCGTACCAGACTGGGCCGGGCGGCCAGAAACCAGTTGCCACGGCTGGGTGTCTTGAGCTCGGTGCTTTGGCCCAGCGTGCGCACGCGGTTGTCCGGCAGGCTGCTGCAGGCGCACAGGCACAGACCGAGCATCAGGTTGAGTGCGCGCGGTTTCATGGCGTATCCACCGCGTTGAGGGTGAAGTCGATCTGGCGGTCGTGCAGGCGGGCCAGAGCCAGGCGGGCTTCGCCCAGATAGCGTTCGGTCATGTGTTGCCAGGCATGGATCTGAGTCAGGGTTGCCTGACTCCAGCGCGCCTGACATTGCTGCACCACGGCGACGGCCTGTTGCGCCAGATTGGGTTCCGGGCTGTCCTGCAGCCAGCGAGCAGCCTCGCGCAACTGGCGACAGTGCTGCAAGGTTGCCGCCAGCGCAGGTTGTTGCAGCAGGCGTTCGAGATGGAAGTGCTGCGGCAGCTGCTCACGCCGCCACCAGCGCGAGCCGCGTTCAAGCTGATCCCAGCTTTGGGCGTCGGCGGCGTGTTCGATCAGCTGCTTGGCCAGCATCTGTATCTGGGGCAGCTCGATGGCATCGAGCTGAGCGTTCAGCACGGCGAGCTTTTCCACGCCACGGTCGAGGCGGGCACGGGCATCTTCGAAGGCGCCCAGATGCACCAGCGCATAGGCGATGGCCAGCATAGCTTCCTGCACCGGCGGGTCGAGCGGGTCGGCCCCCATCAGATCAATCCAGGCTTGCAGGGCCCGCTGAAGATCTTCGGCGCGCTGGCCGCGGGCCACACCGTGAACGGTGCGAAACGGGGTCATGCGGCGGGCTTGTGCGGTGGCATCGTCGCCGCGTGGTCGCAGGATGTCGCCCAGCGCATCACCCACCGGCAAGGCCTCGACCGTTTCCGTGGTCGCCGCGCCGCCCGGCGAAATCTGTGCCCAGCCCAGGCCCAGGCGACCGGCGTTGCTGAACGGACCGCTGGCTCGAACCTGGGCGAATGCCGCCTGCGCCAATGTCGGGCGCATGTGCCGCAGGTGGCTGTAGCCGAGCATCAGATTGGCCTGATCGCGCACGCTCCAGGCCAGTTCGTCGTCAACCTCGGGCGTCAAGCTGCCGAGCCGCTCAAGCACGGCGTGTCCGGCACTGCCGCCTTCCATGGCGGCGCGATTGAGCGTGGCCAACATCACCTCACCCTGGGCCAGGGTGTTGTCATCCAGCTCCAGCGGTGCCGGTCCCTGCCGCAAGCTCAAAGCCACGGCGCTGCGGCGCGGGTGAAAGGGTGCGGGCAGGGCGTGTTGCAGCTGCGCCAGGGCCTGCATGGCGGTGGCGCTGTCGGCCTGTTTGAGGGCGACTTCGGCCAGGCGCAGCTGGGCCTGTGCAGCGATGTCCGGTGGTGCCTGCGTGCCGAGCCTGCGCCAGCTGGCGCGACTGTCGAAGCCGAGCTGATGACGAGCTTCGGCCTGCAGCAGTCGGGCCTCCCAGGGTAACGCACCGCGGGAGGCTTGCGCATGCAGCAGGGCGGCCGCGCGCAGCGGACGCCCGGCGGTCAGTTCAAAGGCGGCATGGCGGGTCAGCGCAGCGCTGTCCGTGGTGATGCTCAGGGCATTGCGCCACAACGCCCAGCGTGGCGGTGCGAGCACCACGCTGGTGGTGGTGTCGGGTGCATCCAGGCTGCGCTGCTCGATCTGCCAGTGGTCCATGGGCGCGTCGTCGAGGTGGTTGTGCTGAACCTCGATAAGCACCGTTTGAGTGCCTTGCGGCAGCGGCAGGGGCATCAGCGCGCCTTCGGCCAGTGCCTGCGCTTCGGCGTGACTCAGGCGGCGGTCGAGATGGACCACCTCATCGCTCATCAGCAGCACGCGGCGAATGCGTCGATGCTCGGCCTGTTGGCCCAGATAAAGCGTCGCCACCTCGCCCGGTTGCTGGGCCAGCGCGGCCTCAAGCACGGCAGCCGTGCGTTCATCCAGGGCGGCCCAGGTGTGCGGCGATGCTGCCAGCCAGGCAGCGGCCAGCAGCATGTTCACAAACCTTGAGCGAAGTCGCATATGCGTTGGCCTAGTCCATTGCGTGCGCCGCCACAGGCACGGCGGTCGGCGATGCCGGCGGCTGGCCGGCGCGCATTTGCATGAAGGGGTTTTGGCTGAGCATCAGATGGCCTGCATTAGCGTGTACGACGGCGGCGCCGGCGCGCGGTCGACCAGTACATGTAGGCGCCCGTCAGCCCCAGCAGCACGGCGGCAAAGCCGACCACATTGATGACCCAGGGGCCGTAGCGTCCGAACAGACGGCCGCTGTGGGCGTCGATCAGGATCTGCTCCAGCGGCATGGTTGGTTTGGCATAGGGCAGGGCCTGCTCCTGCAATTCCGGTGGCAGCCGCTGGGGCTTGGACCAGCTGACCAGCGCCCCTGCGGGCAGTGGTTCCCAGCTCAGGCCGTCTCGGGTCACAAAGGTGTCGAGGTCCTGGATTGCAATGCCGTGGGTGTCGGTTTCGCCGATGCGGCGGATGGCCGAGATCGGCAGGGTGTAGCCGCGCAGCTCGTCGATGCGCTGGCCGTTGACATCAAATATGGCCAGGCGATCGCTGGCCGCAACGAACAGCAGCGGATCGTCGGCATCGCCGTTGCTGGCCAGACCCAGCGGTGACGGGATGTACTCAATCACCGGGCGCCCGTTGAGCAGGGTGTTCTCGCTGGTCTGGGCCAGCCAGTGGCTATCGCTGAAGTAGCCGGATTTTGGTGGCTCCGGGTGCAAGCCGTACAGACTCATGAGCCAGCCTGAGTCGATGCGTACGGCATCCAGGCCCCAGCCGGCACTCTGGTTGAGGACGAAGCCGCTGGCCCCGAGCCAGACCATGAACAGGCTGGCGAAGAGCCCGGCGCGCTGGTGCCATTGGCGGGTACGCGCCGCCATGGTGAGCTTCTGACGCTGGAACACGAAGGGTTCGCGACGCCATTTTTCCATGCGCGCATACCAGTTGCGTCGCGGGTTGTGGGTGGGTGCCGTTGCGGGGGCGGCGCTGATGCTTTTGTTGTGCATGGCGTTACTCCTAGAGCAGGCTATCCAGCTCGATCGCCGTGCGTGCCATGCGCTCCATCATCTTGACCGAGAGCGTGGCGCCGGAAATGTTGTCGACGCTTTGATTGAGTCCATTTCCACTGGCTTGTGCACCGCGAATCTGGTTCAGGAATGAGGCTTCGCCGACCTGCTCGCCGCGCGACTCACGGTAGATCAGTACGCGCAGGTGTTCGATCTGCCCGTTGTTGATGACAAAGCCGCAGGTGGTGGGCACGTAGCCTTCCTTGCCGATGTCATCGAAGATCCAGGCTGTGCGGGTGCCCTGTTGCCAGTAACGCACCCGGCTCTGTGGAAATGCGCGCCCGAACACGGCTGAAATTCTGCTTTGCTCGTTTTGCCCCAGTGTCAGCGTCTTGGGTGCCGGGGCACTGCCGTCGAACACCTCGGCAAGAAAGGCTTCGGGAGTTTGAAATGTTTTGTACAGCTCAAATGCGTAGGCGCTGGCTGCGGTGAGCAGCCACAATGCCAGCACCACGACATAGGCGATCAGTTCATGGCGCCCGAATGCGCGCCCGCTCGGAGCTGAACGGGTTGCGGTGGTTGAGGGCGGTGTAGACGGAGTCATGCAAGCTACCTGAATCGAGTGAGGATTGGTCTTGAAAGAGGCGTGGGGGCGGCCGAATTGAAGCCGCCAAGTCTTTGGGGAACTCACTTAGGTGACATCTCATGCGTGATGCAGCGACCGCAACCAGGGAAGTGACCCGCCCCCACGCAAGGGGGTGACCGTGCGCCTTAATGCGTCACGATGTCGTCGGTAAACGGCGCCAGCGCCGCGATGAGATAGTTACAGGTGTAGTAGGTGATATTGGTGCGCTCGCACGCGTTGTAAGCCGCCTCCACCACGGCGTTGAACTGCTCCATGTTGATGGCCAGGTCGGCGTGTGCAGCCGCCATGCTGGCACCCTGGTATTCCACCGGTTTGCCAAGCACCAACTGTTCCAACTGGGTGTTGAGGTAGATCTGCCGCTCGATGTTGCCGTACTCACGAAAGACGTGATTGATGCGGTTGTCGAGCATGATGTAATAGAACAGTGACTCGACCCAGTTGCGCACGCCTTCCTCGCCGCCGAACTTTTCGACAGCCGAGGAGGGGATGCCCAGGATGGGGTTGGTTTTCTTCTCGGTGGCTGCGGCGCTGTGCGCCGCACCCAATCCGAAGCTGGCAGCCAGGGTCATGGCGATCAGACGTGTCTTGAGTGTCATGTGAATCTCCTTGCGTGGTTGCTGTGCGCCTTACCAGGTCGCGTGCATCGAGATGTAGAAGCCATGCTGCTCGGGTGTGAGCGTGATGTTGCCGAGCATGGCGTAGGCGAATACGAACGAAATGTTCTTGTTCGGGAAGTAGGCGAAGAAGGCGTCAAACCAGTCGTCTTCGGGCAGCTGGGTGAGGGTGTCGCCGGTGCCCAGGCCGAGGTCGCTGAGCAGGCCGGTGACGCCGGTCAGGTCCAGTCCGGCCAGTTCCACACTGTGGCCACCGAGGTTGTCGCCGTGCTGGGCGTACTCAAAGCCAAAGGCCGTGTTCTTGGACAACAGGTGGGCGATGGAGACCTCCAGTCGCAGTTCCTTGTCGTTGCCGTCAGGCCCGCCGAAACCGGTCAGACCGGTCTGGTTGGCCGAGGTGTAACGGCCGGCCACGCTGACCAGGGTGCTGATCGGGAAGAAGATCTTGGTTGCCACCGCATAGGCTTCCCAGTCTTCGGTGTCGGCCGCCTGCAAGGTGTTCATCAGGGCGGCGTTCTTGTTCTCCTTCCAGTGACCACCGATAGCGACCTGTGGAATCCAGCTGTCCGAGGTGTAGACCGCATCCCCGAACAGGCGCAGCTTGGCCCCGTAGACGTCCATCTTGATCGTGGTGTTGAAGGGCTCGATGCCGGTGTCCAGGCCGGCGGCATCCGAAATCAGACCAACGGTGTCGAAGGTGCCACCTGTTGGCAGCGTGCTGCGGGTGTATGACAACTCCAGGCGATCGAAGAAACCAGCGGTGAAACCATAGGAGTTGAGCGAGTAGTCGGGCAGGTACACCCAGGTGTAGTGCAGACCACCGTTGATCCCGTCGCGAGTGGCATAGCCGGAGATCGTGGCCCAGGGGGCGATGCCCCCACCACCGGCTCCATCGACGTTGATGACCCCACCGGTGGCCAGTACCTTGCCGGAATTGACCAGTCCGGCCGTTGCCGTGTTACCCCAGAGCAGTCCGCCTGCGACCAGCATCGCACTCGCCCAGCGGCGTTTACTCCCATTCGAATAATTCATTTGTTTTGTCCTCAAAAGTTACTCACGGTTGCGGCGTCTAAGCAGCCTGGACGCCGTGTACTTGTCTCCCTGATCGGACACCTGGCCGAACAACCGGCCAAAAAAAAGCGCCCTCATCACCGAAACCAGATTTCCGGAGATGAGGACGCCGTTGTCCTTGTGTGGCAGCGCTTTAGCGTTGCCGCCTGTTTGTCTTCAGCACCCCAGCGGTGCCTGGTTTTATTAAAGCAATGGCTATGCCAACTTGCCTTGCGGTGCAGATGGGACGTTTACCCAGCCTGCAGTGCTACACAGGCCGCCGTTGACCTGCTTGTTGCCTGACGCCAGCACCATGCTGGCGCGATTGCGCACCTCAGCAGTGCGCCTGCGTCATCGTGGTGATGTTCTCAGCCCTCCACCACAACGGTGCCGGTCATGTATTTGTGCATGCCGCAGTGGTACGGGTATTCACCCGGTTGCTCGAAAACGCGACTGAAACTGTCGCCCTTGCGCAGCGCGTCACTCTGGCGGGTGCCAAAGACAACGATGTGCCGCGACATCTCATTGTTGGTCCAGGTCACTGTAGAGCCCTTGGCCACCACCAGCCGTTCCGGGCTGAAGGCATGGCGGTCGATGCTGACCGCGGCAGTGCCGGATGGCGCAGCTGGCGCTGCTGCGGTTGTCGGTGCAGCAGCGGTTGCAGGTGCACTGTGCTGATGGCTGGTGTGCTGTAGCGGCGCGCTATAGCCCCCCGAGTTATACGGTTTGCTGGTTTGCTCGGCCTTATAAGTTGAGGTGGTATGTCCCGGAAAGGCGGGCGCTTCGGTCACTTTGATCTCGTCGACCGGTTTCACAATGATCTTGCCGTTGACTGCTTTGGTGACCGCGCACTGATAGGTGTATTCGCCGGGTTGGTCGAAGGTACGACTGGCGGGGCTGCCGCCCCAGGGCAGAGCTTCGTTGCCAATCGTCCAGATTCGACCGATCTTGACGCCATCTGAAAACGTGATGTCGTATGAGGTTTCGTCATAGTTTTTCCAGACAACTTCGGTACCGACGGGCACGGTCAAGGTGCTTGGTTTGGCGTGGAAGGTGGAGATGTACACGGTCTGCGGCGGAGGTGGTTCGGCGGCGACCGGTGCCTGCGGTTTGAGCGTGCCGATCAAGGCCAGCTCGACGCGCCGGTTGAGTGCCCGACCGACGGCCGTGGCGTTGTCGGCCATCGGTTGCGATTCACCCAGGCCCTGGCTTTCCAGCTGCGCCGGATTGACCCCGGCGCCGATCAGGAAATCGACCACGGCCGAGGCCCGCTGCAAGGACAGGGCCTGGTTGTAGTCGGCCCCGCCAACTGCATCGGTGTGGCCCTGGATGGCCACTTTCATGCTCGGGTTTTTCTTCAGCTCGCTGGCAACCTGCTGCAGCAGACCGATCGAATGCGGCTTCAATGTGGCCTTGTCGGTGTCGAATTTGACGTCGCGCAGGATCAGCGAGTCGCCGGCCATACAGCCGCCCAGTTCCAGGGCAGAAGACGATGTTGGTGCGGTGCAGCCAGCCCCGGCGCTTGATGGCAGCGGCAGTGCCGCCATCAAGAGCAGGGGTAACAGCAAGGGTTTCAAGTGCGTTTTCATGTGAACTCCCAGGGTCGTTGCGCCGCGCATAGACGCTGCGCATAAAAAAAGCCCACGCCCCCGGGCTCGGGAGCGTGGACTTCGTTGTCCGTGAATCAGCGGTTTGTGTGCTGCGTGGCCGCGCCGCGCAAGCCTCTCTGACGAAGCAACAAATATGCCAGTGGCGGGCCTAGTCGGTGCTGTGGGCCAGTGATCGGTTGTTGCGGGTGTCGAGCAGAATCTTGCGCAGTTCGGGCACGCAGGAGCCACAGTTGGTGCCGGCCTTGAGGCACTGGCCAATGGCCTCGGGGCTGTCCAGGTCCTGTTCCTGGATGGCGCGCGCAATGCTGTTGCGGCCTACGCCGAAGCAGGAACAGACCAGCGCGCCGGCATCGGCTGTGGCATCGGCCGGACGTCCGGCGAGCACGCTGATGCGGTCGCGATCATCCAGCGGTCCCTGATCAAACAGGGCGGCAAGCCAGGCGCGAGAGGGCAGGTCCGGTTGCGGTGACACGAACACGCAGGCGTGCACCGTGTCGTCGATGATCACCGCAGCGCGGTACAGCGCCGAGGCGTTGTCGCGAAACTCGATCAGATCGACCGCTTCGCTTTGATCCAACTGCAGCAGATCACGACTCCACTGCGACCAGTCGTCCGGTTGATGACGGCCGGCAATTTCGTAACGCAGGAATGACTGCCCTTGAATGCGGGTCCACCAGGCCAGTGCGGTGGTGTCGATGTCATCGCGAGTCAGCACGAAGCCGTGCCAATCCACGCTGAAGGGCTCGATCGACACCGGGGTGTGCTTAAACTCCGGCTCGCCCGAAATGGGACACACCGCCGGGTTGACGACCTTGCCCACGCGGGCATCCGAGGCGGTCTGCTGACTCCAGTGGATGGGGATGAAAATCTGCCCGCGTGACATCTCAGCACTGAAACGCACGCGCACCACCACGCGGCCCCAGCGGCTGCGCACGCGGGCCAGCGCGCCCTCGCGCACCGCGCACAGCATGGCATCGTGCGGGTGGATGTCCACGAACGGCTCGGCAATGTGATTGGACAGCTGCGGCGCCAGACCCGTGCGCGTCATGGTGTGCCACTGGTCGCGAATGCGCCCGGTATTGAGAACAAACGGGAATTCGGCATCGGCGGCGTGAACCGGCGCCCGGTATGTCACGGCGACCAGATTGGCACGCCGATTGGCGGTGTAGAAATGTTCGGTGCAGAGCCGCGCGGTGCCGCCATCACCGGCCTGCCGAACCGGCCACTGTATCGGTTGCAAGGCGTCGTATTGCTCGGCGCTGAGCCCGGCCAGACCGCCGATGTGAAACGGACGAGGCGTCTGGTCATCGCTGTTGGCATGAGCCGACAGTCGCGCGTGCTCATCGAAGATCTGGGCCGGTGCGGTGTAGTCGAAGCCGCGGTAACCCAGACGTTGTGCAACCTGGCTGATGATCCACCAGTCGGGACGTGCTTCGCCGGCGGCGGGCAGAAAACCACGCTGGCGCGAAATGCGGCGTTCCGAATTGGTCACCGTACCGTCTTTTTCAGCCCAGCCGGTGGCGGGCAGGCGGATGTGTGCCAGGCGCGCGGTGTCGGTGTCTTCGCGTATGTCCGAGACGATCACCAGTGGGCAGCGCTCCAGTGCTTCGCGCACCCGGTTGGCGTTGGGCAGGCTGACCACCGGGTTGGTCGCCATGATCCAGATCGCCTTGATCTGACCGCTGTGCACCGCTTCGAACAGATCCACGGCCTTGAGTCCGGGCTGGCTGGCGATGCGCGGGCTGCCCCAGAACTCCTGCACCAGGGCGCGGTGGCCGGGTTCGCTCAGCGACAGATGTGCGGCCAGCATGTTGGACAGACCACCGACCTCGCGCCCGCCCATGGCGTTGGGTTGGCCGGTCATCGAGAACGGACCCATGCCGGGGCGTCCGATGCGACCGCTGAGCAGATGACAATTGATAATGCTGTTGACCTTGTCGGCGCCGGCGCTGGATTGATTGACGCCCTGCGAGAACACGGTCACGACCTTTTCGGTGCGCCCGAAGCGCTGGTAGAAGGCGCAGACCTCGGCGATGCCCAGTCCGCACAGCTCAGCCACCTCATCAACACTCAGCTCGGCACTGTCCAGGGCCTGGCGGGCACCCTGGGTGTGGCGCGCCACGAATTCTTCATCGACATGGCCGCGACGATGCAGGTCGGACAGCAAGCCGTTGAACAGGGCCACATCAGTGCCCGGCTTGAGCGCCAGATGCTGGTCGGCAATGTCGCAGGTCGGGGTGCCGCGCGGATCGATCACCACCACATGCATTTCAGGGCGCTGGCGTTTGGCCGCGACCAGACGCTGATACACCACCGGATGGCACCAGGCCAGATTGGAGCCAGTGATGACCACCATGTCGGCCAGCTCCAGATCCTGGTAGTTGCATGGCACGGTGTCGGCGCCGAAGGCGCGCACATGCCCCGCCACGGCCGACGACATGCACAGGCGCGAATTGGTGTCGATGTTGGCGGTGCCGAGATAGCCTTTGACCAGCTTGTTGGCGACGTAGTAATCCTCGGTGAGCAGCTGACCGGAGACATACAGCGCCACCGCTTCGGTGCCATGCTCGTCGATCACCTGCTTCAGGCGCTGCGCGGTGGTGCTCAGCGCCGTATCCCAGCTTTCGATGCGACCACCAATCTGCGGATGCAACAGCCGCCCTTGCAGGCTGGTGGTGGCGGCCAACGCCGAACCCTTGGAGCACAGACGCCCCAGATTGGCGGGGTGCGCCGGATCGCCGGCGATGTGAATCTGACCGGCGCCATCAACGCTGGCCTGCACGCCGCAACCAACGCCGCAATAGGGGCAGGTCGTGCGCTGGGTGCCGCTGTGGGCCAGGGGCAGGGCGGGAAGATTGGACATGGTGGTTGTGGCGGCTCCGGGCATCAGGCCGCGGCTTCGGCGCCGACGAAGGCTTTGCCGAAGATCAGCACGTCGCGCAGGTCCGTGACATCCACGCCATCGATCATCAGCTCGTAGTACCACGAACCGTCACTGACATCGCCGTAGAGCACGGCCCCGGCAATGCGGCCGTGGCGCAGGACCAGTTTCTTGTACACGCCGCGGCGCAGGTCACGGAATTCGATTTCCTCGTCGCCTTCATCGGCGATGAAGTCACCGGCTGAGAACAGATCAATGCCGGTCACCTTCAGACGGGTCGAGACCTGCGAGCCGGGGTAGTGGCCTATGCCCATCTGAGCCAGATGATTGGCGCAGACCTTGGCCTGCTCCCACAGCGGGGCGACCAGGCCGTAAATGGCCTGACGATGCTGCACGCATTCGCCCACGGCATAGATGGTCGGGTCGAAGGTCTGCATGGCGTCATTGACCACGATGCCGCGCTCGCAATGCAGCCCGCTGTCTTTGGCCAGCTGGATATTGGGGCGGATGCCCACGGCCATGACGATCAGATCGGCAGGCAGTTCCTGGCCGTCCTTGAAGCGAATGCCGCTGACCCGCGCATCGCCGAGTATCGCCTCGGTCTGGGCCTGCATGCAGAAACGAATGCCGCGGTCCTTGAGGGCCTGTTGCAACAGGCCGGCGGCGGGTTTGTCCAGTTGCCGTTCCATCAGGCTGTCCATTAGATGCACCACGGTGACGTCCATGCCCTGCTTGAGCAGGCCATTGGCCGCTTCCAGGCCGAGCAGGCCGCCGCCGATGACCACCGCGCGCTGCTGGGTGCGGGCGGCTTCCAGCATGGTGTTGACGTCCTGAATGTCGCGAAAGCTGATCACTCCGGGCAGGTCATGGCCGGGCACCGGGATGATGAACGGGTCCGAGCCGGTGGCTAGCAGCAGGCGGTCGTAGGGCACACGCAGGCCCGAGGCGGCGACGACTTCGCGGCACCCGCGATCAATGCGCATCACCGGGTTGCCGGCGTGCAGGGTGATGCCGTGGGCGGCATACCACTGCGGCGTGTTGATCATGATGTCGTCCAGCGTTTTCTCGCCGGCCAGCACCGGTGACAGCATGATGCGGTTGTAGTTGCCGTGCGGCTCGGCGCCGAACACGGTGATGTCGTAGAGCGTGTCGTCCAGGGCCAGCAGCTCCTCCACGGTGCGCATGCCGGCCATGCCATTGCCGATCACGACAAGTTTCTTTTTCTCGCTCATGCTCTGATCGTTCGGCGCGTTCATGCGGCGGCGCTGACGCTGGCCTGCAGGGCCACTTCGACGGTCTGGTCGACCACTCGGACGGCGTAGGCGTGAACACTGTGGTCGGGGTTTTCCAGGCACTGGCCGTCACGCAGACGGTAGTGCTGTTTGTACACCGGTGAGGCCACCACCAGCTCGCCACCAAGATCGCCGACGATGCCGCGCGACAGCACATTGGCCTGGCTGTGCGGGTCGAAGTTGTCCAGGGCAAAGACCTGATCGTGGTCGAGACGGAACAGGGCGATCTGGGTGCCGTCGATCAGGGCGCCAACACCGGTGCCGGGCAGGATGTCGTCCAGGGCGCAAACCGGGGTCCAGTCGTTGATGGCAATCTCTTGCAGGGCCAAACGCATCACGCAGCCTCCTGTTGGCGACGTTCGGCTTCGGTGGCCGGACGGATTTGCCCACGCTCCTGCACAAACACCACGTGACTGTCAGGCTCGGGCGAATTGACGAAATGACGGAAGCGCTTGAGCTTGTGCTCGTCCTCCAGGGTCTTTTTCCACTCGCATTCGTAGGTGTCGACCAGCGACTGCATCTGGGCCTCCAGTTCCGCGCCCAGTCCCAGCGAATCCTCGATCACCACTTGCTGGGTGTACTCAAGGCCGTCGTCCAGCTCTTCCAGCCAGCGCGCGGTGCGTTGCAGCCGATCGGCGGTGCGGATGTAGAGCATCAGAAAACGGTCGATGTAACGGATCAGGGTGGCGTCATCCAGATCGGTGGCGAACAGATCGGCATGGCGTGGTTTCATGCCGCCGTTGCCGGCGACATAAAGGTTCCAGCCGCGTTCGGTGGCGATCACGCCGATGTCCTTGCACTGCGCCTCGGCGCATTCGCGGGTGCAGCCTGATACTGCAAATTTGAGCTTGTGCGGCGCGCGGATGCCGCGATAACGCTCTTCCAGCAGGATCGACATGCCCACCGAGTCCTGCTGACCGTAGCGGCACCAGGTTGAACCGACGCAGGATTTCACCGTGCGTACGGCCTTGCCGTAGGCATGCCCGGATTCGAAGCCGGCATCGACCAGCTCGCGCCAGATCAGCGGCAGCTGCTCGACCCGGGCGCCGAACAGATCAATGCGCTGGCCGCCGGTGATTTTGGTGTAGAGGCCGAATTTCTCTGCGACCTGTCCGAGCACGATGAGTTTTTGCGGCGTGATTTCGCCGCCGGGTATGCGTGGCACCACCGAGTAGCTGCCGTCTTTCTGCATGTTGGCCATGAAGTAGTCGTTGGTGTCCTGCAGGCCGGCCAGATGCGGTTGCAGGACATGCTCGTTCCAGGTTGAAGCCAGGATCGAGGCCACCGTGGGTTTGCAGATGTCGCAGCCGCGGCCATGACCATGCGCGTCGCGGATTGACTCGAAGGTTTTGTGCTTCTCCACCCGGATGAGGTGCTCCAGCTCCTGGCGTGAGTAGGCGAAGTGCTCGCACAGGTGGTTGTTGACCTCGACGCCCATCTTGCTCAGTTCGTTGTCGAGCAGGCTTTTGACCAGCGCATTGCAACCGCCGCACGAGGTGCCGGCCTTGGTGCAGGCCTTGAGCTCGCCCAGCGCGGTGGCGCCTTCGGCCACGGCGCCGCAGATGCGCGCTTTGCTGACATTGTTGCAGGAGCAGATCGTGGCGCTGTCGGGCAGGGCATCAGGGCCCAGTGCGGCGCCGCCGCCTTCGCCTGCGGGCAGAATCAGCTGTTCCGGTTTGCCCGGTATGGCGATGTCGCTGAGCATCATCTGCAGCAGCGTCGAGTAGTCCGCAGCGTCGCCGATCAGCACCGCGCCCAGCACTTTGCGGCCCTTCTCATCGCTGACCAGTTTTTTGTAAACCCCGGCATGTTCATCGATGAACACGCTGGTTCGCGCCCCCTGGCTGCGCGCGTGAGCATCGCCGATGGAGGCCACGTCCACGCCCATGAGTTTGAGCTTGGTGCTCATGTCGGCGCCGAGGAACTCAGTTGCGTCATCCGGGCTGTCGCTGAGCACATGCTCTGCCGCCACCCGGGCCATCTCGTAGCCTGGCGCGACCAGGCCGAAAATCTGCTGGTTCCACAGAGCACATTCACCGATGGCGTAGATGTGCGGGTCGCTGGTGCGGCAGTGGTTGTCGATCACGATACCGCCGCGTTCGCCAATCTCCAGCACGCACTGACGGGCCAGCGCATCCTGCGGGCGGATGCCGGCGGAGAACAGCACGATATCGGTTTCCAGTGTCTCACCATCGGCAAAACACATGCGATGGCGGCGGCTTTCGCCCGGCTCGATACGCTGGGTGTTCTTGCCGGTGTGTACGGCCACACCCAGCTCTTCGATCTTGCGCCGCAGCACGGCGCCGCCGCCATCATCCACCTGCACCGCCATCAGGCGTGGCGCGAACTCCACCACATGCGTGGTCAGGCCCATGTCACGCAGGGCTTTGGCGGCCTCAAGCCCGAGCAGACCGCCGCCAACCACGGCGCCGACCTTGGCGCTGGCGCCCGCGGCACTGATCGCTTCCAGGTCCTCGATGGTGCGGTAAACAAAGCAGTTGTCGCGGTCGTTGCCTTGAATTGGCGGCACGAACGGATAGGAACCGGTGGCCAGGACCAGTGTGTCGTAGTTGTGAATCTGGCCGCGGCTGGTGGTGATGCTGCGGGCCTGGCGGTTGATCGCGAGCACACCTTCGCCAAGGTGCAGGGTGATGTCGTTGGCGGCGAAGAAATCGTCTGACACCAAAGACAGATCTTCGGCCGTGCTGCCGCTGAAGTAGGCCGAAAGCTGGACCCGGTCGTAGGCAGCACGCGGTTCGTCGCCGAACACGCTGATGCGGTAGTGCTCGCGGCGCCCGCTGGCGCGCAGCGTCTCGCACAGGGTTTCGAGGTAGCGCTGGCCGACCATGCCGTTGCCGACAACGATGATGTGCTGGGTGTTGTGCATGGGAAAACTCCACGGGGCTGCGCGCACGGCGGCGCCCCGGTTCAATCAAGTGGGGATGGCGATGCTCAGGTGGCGCTGGCAGGCTCTCGGGCCAGCAGGTCCTGGTTGAGGCGTGCTTTTTCCTCGGCGTGGGTCTCATCCGAAAAGCGCACCAGCAGGGCGCAGAACGACGCGCCGATTACGGCCAGGCCGAGGTAGAACAGACCTTGCTGGTAGCTGATGCTCTCCGCTTTGAACAGGAAGCCGGCAGCCACCGCGCCCGCATTGCCGCCGGCGCCGACGATGCCGGCCACGGCCCCCAGAGCCTTACGATTCATGAACGGCACGATGCCGAAGGTGGCGCCCTCTGACATTTGCACGAACAGGCTGAACATGATCATTGAGCCCACTGCCAGAATCAGCACATCCATCTGCGAGAACAACATCAGGGCCAGGCCTTCGCAGAACAGTACGATGAACAGAAACCGCACCCGCCCGCTCAGCCCGCTCTTGAGCGCGAAGCGATCAGAGAAGTAACCGCCCAGGGTGCGCGCGAACAGGTTCATCAAACCGAACAGGGCGGCGATCATGCCAGCGGTTTTGAGATCGAGACTGAAATTGTCGAAGTAATAGATCGCGGCGATGTTGTTGATCGTGAGTTCAACCCCGAAACAGGCGGCATAGACCACAAACAGCGCCCACACGCGGTAATCGCGGGCGGCGAGCAAAAATGAACCGGAGGCTGAGCGTTCCTTGGTGGCCGGCGGCAGCTTGCCGGCAGCACGCAGATCCGAGTAGTTGCCGTCCGGTGCATCCTGGGTGAAGAGGTAGTAGACGATGCCCATGATGAACAGCACCACGCCGGGCACGATCATGGCGACACGCCAGCCGGCCGCTTCGCTGACCCCAAAGGTCATGACGGCGGCAAACACCAGCGGCATGACCAGCTGAGTCACGCCGCCGCCCAGGTTGCCCCAGCCTGCAGTGGTAGCGTTGGCGGTGCCCACCACGTTGGAGGCGAACATCACCGAGGTGTGGTACTGGGTGATGACGAAGGCCGCGCCGATGGCGCCAATCCCCAGGCGGAACAGCAGGAAGCTTTCGTAGCTGTCGGCCAGGCCAATCAGCATGACCGGAAACGAGCCGAGTACGAGCAGGGCGGAATAGGTTTTTCGCGGCCCGAACTTGTCGCACAGCGGTCCGATCAGCAGGCGCACCATCACCGTGATGGCGACCGAAGCAATGATGGTGTTGCCGATCTGGGCCTTGGTCAGCAGCAGGTCCTCACGCACCACTGCCATCAGCGGTGCGATACCGAACCAGCCGAAAAAGCACAGGAAAAAGGCGAACCAGGTGAGGTGAAAGGTCCGCATTTGCACGGACTTGAAGTCGAAAAGATTGATGCGAGTGGCTTTGTTCGCAACTTCCATGGAAATCCCCTGAAGACGAGAGCGACGATGGCTGCGGGGCAGGGACTGCCGCCACTGAGCCTCATCGACGCACTCGTACCTTGTTCAGGCCTGGTCCACGTCTTGTCAGTTGGTAATCAACATCCGTGCCAAGCGCTCAAGTGTTTGAATTTGCTTGATTCGGGGGCTGCGATAGCGGGGCTGGGTGATTTGCCCGGGGGCGCCGTTGCGCACAGGATTTGTGCAATGCACCAGATCAGTGCCGAATGGGTCAGGACGGCTCGGCGACGACGTACTGACGGGTCATGCGCTGGTACACATCGTTGCGGAAGGTACGCGCGGCAATCTCGCTGGAAACCGCTGCCTCCGGCAGGTTGCCGGCGGCCTGCATCTGTTCGAGCTGCCACAAGGCGTGTTTGGGCTCCGGGCAGTGTGAAGCGCGAAAGTCCACCGCGTGCGGCCCGGTGACGCCGGGCTCAAGCACGCGCACATCGCGTTTGACCTCTTCCGACAACCACTTGAGGGCGCGGCCATGATTGCTGCGTTCGGCCAGCCAGCGGGATGCTTCATGCAGCCACAATATGAGCTGGTGGTGTTCATCGCTGTCCAGCCACTGCTGGTTCACCGCGAGCACTTTCTCGGTGCTGGGCAGGCCCAGGCTGCGGCTGTTGGCCACGATCTTGCCCAGACAGGCTTCCACCGCGACCGAGTTCCACGGCTCACCCACGCAAAAACCGTCGACCCGCCCGTCGTGCAGGGCGTCCACCGCCAGCGGCGGCGGGATCACCACCAGGCGGTAGTCGCGTCCGGCTTGCAAACCCTGCTGGCCGAGCCAGTGGCGCAATTCGAATTCGTGCTTGGAGACCGGGAACACTGAACCAAAGGTCAGCAGGCGGCCGCTTTCACGGCGTTCTTGGGCCAGCTGCTGCAGGCCTTCATCCAGCGGCAGATTACGCGGAATCTGATCGAACACGCTGTTGCCCAGGGTGATGGCGTTGCCGTAGTGGTTGAGGGTGAAAGCGGTGGCCAGACGCACATGGTGGGGGTAAGCATCGGCCTGCGACAGCAGCGGTATGCCCGGCAGGCAGTGCGCAGCATCGATCTCGCCGGTGAGCAGGGCGTCGCGCAGCTGGGCCCACGAGCCCATGCGCTTGAGCTTGAGTCGGGCGCCGGCCATGCGGTCCAGTTCCAGGCGTTTGATCGCGATCAGGGTGAGCGCATCGGTGAGCGCTACAAAGCCCGTGGTCAGCGTCGTGTTCATGCCTGTTTCTCCTTGCTTTCCAGCACCTTGCGTGCCGCGTCGGCGACACTGATGCGGCCGTTCATGGCCATGTTTTTCAGCGCTTTGTAGGCCGCTTCTTCGTTCATGCCGTGGTCTTTCCACAGGATGCGTTTGGCCTGATCGATTTGTTTGCGTTCGGCCAGGGTTTTCTGATTGCGCGTGAGTTCGCGTTTGACCGCTTGCAGGCGTTTCGCGTGATCAATGGAAATCTCGATCAGCGAACGCAGGGCGGTGGGGGTGAGTTCGGCTGTGGCGTAACTGCTGACCCCAAGGCTGAGCGCCTGCTGACGCAATTCCTGCGGCAGTTTGTCGTGCAGGAACAGGGTGGGTTGCGGATGCTTGCAACTCTGGCTGGCCAGATGTTCGAGGCTGTCGCGGGTGGGTGAGTCGGGGCGGATCAGGATGGCGTCAGGTTCGAGCTCGCCGACCAGGTTGTAGACATCCTCGCTTTCGCTGACCTGGTGCACCTCAAAGCCTTCGCGTTCAAGCGAACGGGTCAGGGTGTCGTCATGGCTGACGAGCAGAACACGAATGGCGCGGGCGGTGGACATGCGCATGCATAAGCAAAGCGCGTGCCCATAGCGGCTAGGTCAACTCTGCGGCGAGTCGCTTGCGCAGCGCTTTGGGGGTGGCCTGATACCAGCGCCGGCAGGCCCGGTTGAAGGTGCTCTGGTCGGCGTAACCGAGCAGCCCGGAAATCTGGCTGAAGCGCATCGCAGTCATGGCCAGGTAGGTGCGCGCCTTGTCGCGACGAATCTCGTCGAGCATGGTTTCAAAGCGCGTGCCTTCCTGGTTGAGGTGGCGTTGCAGGCTGCGCGGGTGCATGGCCAGCTGTTCCGCCACCGTGTCGATGCGACATTGTCCGGTGGCCAGCAGGCGGTCGATCAACTCGGCAACCTGCTCGCTGAGCTGGCGTCCGGCCGGTCCGCGTGATTCCAGATAACGCTGGGCGATGCGCAGGGTTTGCGGGTCGGCACTGCTGAGCGGACGGCGTGCATCGCTTTCACGCAGGTCAAAGCCGCTGTATTCGGCCTCGAATTCGATCGGGCATTCGAAGGCCCGTTGATAGGTGACCTTGCTCGACAAGGGGGCATGGGTGAAGTAAATCCGTGCCGGGCGAGCGTTGTGGGCGCTGAGCATGCTCAGGATGCGGGCGCCGTTGGCCATGCTCAGTTCGTAGCTCTGGGTCAGATTGCGCAGGCCACGGTCTTCGATACGGAACGCAAAGCAATAATCGCCGGCCTCGTTGCGTCCGCGCAGCGACAGTTTGAGCGCCGGGCCGTGAATGTGCAGGTAGCGGGCAATGCCCTCGAAGGCGTGCAGCACATCGTTGGCCGCGCGGGCAATCACCGCCACTGGGCCGAGCATGTCGAGACCTTGCCAGTGGGCAATGCGCAGCCCGAAATCGCTGCATTGGGTGTCCACCGCAGCCTGTTCGATCACGGCGGCCAGGCTGCGATAGGGCACGTAGGCGTCCGGATCGTGGATCAGTTGAGGGTTGATGTGATGGCGAGCCAGCAGGGTGTGGGCGTCGCCGCCCAGCTGTGCCATCAATTCCTCAATGCCGGCCAGATTGGCGGCGCGGATCAGTGTGCTCATGCGCTTTGTCGCTTAAAGACAAAAATGTGTCGCCAAAAGCCAATTCTTTTCGCCAGCATGGCACTAGCATGATCAACGTACAAGAGCGAAGGCGCGAGGAGATTGCCCATGAGCCCACAACATTTCGACATTCTTATTATTGGCGCCGGCCTGTCCGGTATCGGCACGGCGGTGCATCTGCGGCGCGAGCATCCGCAGCGCTCCATGGCCATCATCGAGCGCCGCGCCCGTCTGGGCGGCACCTGGGATCTGTTCCGCTATCCCGGCATTCGTTCCGATTCGGACATGGCCAGTTTCGGCTATCGCTTCAAGCCCTGGGATTCCGACAAGGTTCTGGCCGACGGCCCGTCGATCCGCTCGTACATCACTGAAACGGCCAAAGAGCATGGCATTGCCGAAACCATTCAGTACGGCCTCAACATCACTGCCTCGAACTGGTCGAGCGAACAGCAACGCTGGGTGCTGCGAGCTGAGGATGTGGAAACCGGTGAGAGCCGGACGCTGACCTGTCATTTCCTGATCAACTGCAGCGGCTACTACAACTACGCCGAAGGCTACCGCCCGCATTTCGAGGGCGAAGAGGACTTCAAGGGCCAGATCGTGCATCCGCAGCACTGGCCGGAGCAGCTCGACTACGCCGGCAAGCGGGTGGTGGTGATCGGCAGTGGTGCCACGGCCGTCACCGTGGTTCCGGCAATGGCCAGACAGGCTGCGCATGTGACCATGCTGCAGCGCTCACCCAGCTATGTGTTCTCCCTGCCGGACACCGACAAGATGGCTATGGCGCTGCGTCGGTATTTGCCGCGCGGCTTGGCCTACCGGATTGTGCGCGGTCGCAACATTGCGGTGCAGCGCGGTCTGTATCTGGCCTGTCGGCGCTGGCCCAAGCGCATGCGCAAGTTCCTTATCGGGCAGGTGCGCAAGCAGGTCGGGCCGGATTTCGATATGCGTCATTTCACCCCGCGCTACATGCCCTGGGACGAGCGCCTGTGCGCGGTGCCCGATGGCGATCTGTTCGTGGCCTTGCGTGAAGGGCGCGCTTCGGTGGAAACCGACACTATCGAACGTTTCACCGAAAACGGCATTTTGCTCAAGTCTGGCAAGCAGCTCGAGGCAGACATCATCATCACCGCCACCGGCCTCAATCTGCAGATGATGGGCGGCATGGAGCTGACCGTGGATGATGCGCCGATGCCGCTGAACGAGCAGATGACCTACAAGGGCGCAATGATCCAGAACGTGCCCAACTTCCTGTGGGTGTTCGGTTATACCAATGCGCCGTGGACGCTCAAGTCCGATATCGCCGGGCGCTACCTGTGTCGCCTGCTGCGGCATATGGATGAGCATGGCAATGCGGTGGCGGTCCCGCGGGATGATTCCGGCGCCAATGCGCTGGACGAGGGTATCCTGGATTCGCTGCAGTCCGGCTATGTACAGCGTGGCAAAGCCAGCCTGCCACGTCAGGGCCGCTCCGGTCCCTGGCGCGTGCTGATGCACTACGGCAAGGACAAAAAAGTGCTGCTGGATGAGCCGATTGACGACGGTTGTTTGGAGTTTCAGCCGGTGCGTGCAGCGGCGGCTGACAGCGCCGCGCCGGAGCCCATGGCCGCCTGAGCCTGTCTTCAGCCGCCGAGAATTTCCTCGGCGGCGCGTTGGCCGGATTGCAGGGCGCCATCAAGATAGCCGCACCATTGGGTTGCGGTTTCCGTCCCCGCCCAGTGGATGCGTCCGCATGGTTCACGCAGGCTGGGGCCGTATTGGGTCATCACGCCGGGCGGCATGTGCGCCACATAACCGCCTAGGCTCCAGGCTTCCTGGGTCCAGTCCTGATCGACATAGCCGATCGGCTGGGCCGCATCATCGCCAAAGTAGCTCACCAGGTCGGCGATGACCTGATCGCGCCGGGCCTGCTCGCCGCGCGTGCTCATCTCCACGGCGTGGGCGCCGTCCATGAAGCCAACCAGAATGCCGATCGATTGATCCGCTGGCGTCTGGTCAAACACCACGTTGAAGATGCGGTCGTTGCTGGCGACCGCGCCATTGAGGCCACGCTGGCGCCAGAACGCCGTGGGGTAGGCCACATGAATCTTGATCACCGCACCCATGGGCATGCGCTGCAGCAGGCCCCAGCGGCGTGAGGGCAGCGGCTGGTTGTAGTCAATCTTGGCCGCTAGCGCCGGTGGTGTCGCGATGATGACTTGCGTGGCGCGGTAATCGGCCTGCGCGGTGTGCACCGTGACCGCATCGGCGTGTTGGTCGATCCCCAGCACCGGGCTGTTCAGGGTGATGCACTGGCCCAGCTGGTCGGCCATGCGCTTGGGGATTTGCCACGCGCCGCCGACGAATTTGTCCTGCTGGGCGCCGCCAGTGACATCCAGCAACGTGCGCAGGTCTTTGCCCTGGCGCATGTATTCAAGCATGCACAAGTAGGACACCTGCTCGGGTTCGGCACACAGCAATGCGCGGGTCACCACCCTGAGGAACTGGCGTGCATCACGCGTGCGCACATGCTTGCGCATCCAGCTGGCGACTGACTCGCTATCCCATTGCGCTGCCTGGGGGGCTGACCAAGCGGCCCCGACCGGCAAGGAGCCGGCTTCGCGCCGCCAGCGCCGTTCCAGCAGCGCGATTTCGAGCAGGGCCAGAGGTGACAACGGCGGAATGTCGGAGGCGTAGCGACGTCGTTTGCCGTCGAAATGCAGCAGGCTGTCGCCTTCGACATATTGCGGACAGGTGTTCACGCCCAGTGCCGCAGCTTCGGCGAGCAGGCGTTTCTGGTCAGGCCCGACCCATTGCCCGCCCAGATCAATGGTGTGTCCACAGATTTCGCCGGGCTTGGAACGCCCGCCAACCCGGTCGCGCGCCTCCAGCACCCGCACCCGTTTGCCGGCAGCGGTGAGTTCACGGGCGGCTTTGAGGCCGGCCAGGCCAGCGCCGACAACGAGGACGTCGCAATCAGTGGTAGGGGTGCTCATCGTGGCTGCTCTTGAGGATGTGGTTTAATATTAGTGAACGCGTTCATTAAATATCAAACCAGATGACGAACACAAGCAGCAAAGCACCGCGCGGGCGCCCGCGGCGCAGTCACAGCCAGCTCGAAAACAGCCGGCGGCGCATCCTCGATGCGGCGCGCAGCCTGTTCGCCCGAGACGGCTATGATGGTGTATCCATGCGCAACATCGCGCGCCTGGCGGAGTGTTCGCCCGCCGCGCTTTACACCGTGTTTGCGAGCAAGCGCGAGGTGCTGCGGGTGATCTGGGAGGAGGTCTTCAATACCCTGGCCGAACAGCTCGAGAGGATTGCCGAGCAAGCCCCCGCGCCGCAGCGTGTGCTGGCCCTGTGCGAGGGCATGGTGGATTTCTGGCTGGCTCATCCAGATGATTTTCGCGCCATCTTTCTGATCGAAGATCGCCTGCAGAGCGCTCAGGATCATTACTTTGTCGACAGTTCAGCAGCACTGACGCGTCTTGATGTGCTGCGCAAGGCGATTGCACAGGCCCAGGCCCACGGGAGCATTCGCAGTGCGGCTGTGGACGATGTACTCAATATCCTGTTGTGCACCGTGCAGGGGCTGGCGCTCAACCTGATCACCATTCCTGAATATCCCTGGGGTGATGCGCGGGCGCTCAAGCACGCCACGCTCAGTGCGCTGGTGCGCGGGCTGGCGCCGCAATAACAGCCTGCCGGCGCAGGCTGGCACACCAATTGCTGGGCACAGCAGCTTTTCGGGTAGGCGCTTCACTGCGCAGGCCCGACCTGCCTGTGGAGAAACTCAGACAATGAAAGCTTGGCCCTGGCTGCTGGCGACAACCGTACTCGCTGCCTGCAACGACAATTCGACCTCCGCTACGGCGGATCCGACGCCACAGGACGTGCCGGCGGTGGCTGCCGACCCGGCACCTTTGGGGCCGTATGAACCGCAGACCCAGGACTACGATTTCGGGCGGATCAGCGTCAGCGATGAGCAGACCGGCGACAGCTACGAAACTGATGTGCACGGTTATCTGGTCTATCCGAGCGCGGCGCAGGGCCCGTTTCCGCTGATTCTTTTCCAGCATGGCCGCCACCAGACCTGCGAAACCGGCCTGGGCCAGTTGCCGGTGCCGGTGGGCGATGACAACTGCCCCGATCTGGCCCCGATCATCAGCCCGGCCAACAGCTATCTGGGCTATGACTATCTGGCGCGCAATCTGGCCAGCCACGGCTACGCCGTGCTGTCCATCGACACCAACGATGTCAACGACAACGATGGCAGCGCCAGCGCGGGTGATGCCGGCGCACTGGCCCGCGCCACGCTGATTCTCGAGCACCTCGATGCCTTCAGAGAGATCAACGCCAACGGCGGCGAGGGCTTCGATCACCTGATCGGCCAGCTGGATCTGTCGCGCATCGGGTTGATGGGGCATTCGCGTGGCGGCGAGGGCGTGGCCAAAGCCATCACCCTGAATGCTCAGCGTGAGCAGCCGCACAATCTTGAGGCAGTGTTTGCACTGGCGCCGACCGACTACAACACCCAGGTGGTGCAGGGCGTGGCCTATGCAACCCTGCTGCCTTACTGCGACGGTGATGTGGAGAATCTGATGGGCGCATTCGCGTTCGATCATGCGCGCTACGCCGATGCGCAGGATGCCTGGCCCAAATTTCAGATCCTGGCGATGGGGGCCAATCACAACTACTTCAACACGGTCTGGACGTCGGATGACTGGACCATCCACGGCAGCAGCAGCGACAGCCATTGCGGCACCTCAAGCGCGACCCACGCGCGCGACAGCGAGGAAGACCAGCGCGCGCTGGGGCTGTTCTTCATGGCCTCGTTCTTCCGTTATTTCATCGGGCAGGAAAGTGATTTCGCCGCCTACTGGACGGGGTTATCCAAGGTGCCGCCCAGCGCCTGCCCAGGTGAGCTTGAGGATTGCCCCGGGCGCTATCACCTCAGCGTGCAACCTGCCGCAGTGGACCGCTTGCTGATTAATGCCACGCCGGATGAACAGGCCCTGAGCATCAACGCACTCGGTGGCGCGGTGAGCTTCGATGGGTTCGCCAGTTTCGGTGTTTGTCAGGCCGGAGGCGCCAGCGGTGAAGGCTGCGAAGTGGCCGATCCGACCTTTTCCAGCGCGTCGCAGCTGTATCTGAGTTGGACATCTCCGGCGCTCTATCGCACGGCGCTCAACGGGCTGGACGTGCGTGATTACACGCTGCTGAGCTTGCGTGTAGGGCTGTCGCATGGTGATACGGCGAATGCCGACGGGCAGGACTTCCTCATAGCCCTGATCGATACCGCCGGGCAGGAAGTCGTCGTCCATGCGGCCGATCTGGGCGCTGCGCTGTTCGATCCGCCGGGTGATGCGTTTGACGCTGGAGGTTCTGAAAAAACCACGCTCAACGGATTGCTGGCACCGCTGAGCTTGTTTGAAGGGGTTGATCTGGGGGCTTTGGCGGCGCTTGAGTTGCGCTTTGGGCAAAGCTCCGCCGGTACTTTGCAGATCAATGATGTGATGTTTTCCAAACTTGCGCTGAAGTAACTCTAGGGCGGTCAATTCGGCGGCACGGTCAGGCGCGCGTCAGCGTGGCGATGCCCGTGCCGCCGGAACCTTCGCCTGCGGTGGTGCTCCAACACGCTGGTTATCGGGCCCGCGCGCCATTACTATTTCTGCCATGCACCTCCACCGTACTCGTCCATGCGTGACCGTCGCCCTGCTTTTGCTGGTGGCCTGGAGTCGCGCCTGGGCGGGTGTTCCCGAGCTTGTGGTGCACACCGAGCCCGCAGGGCAGAGCGCCCATGAAGAGGTGTGATCATCTGCTCAGCGTGAGTGCTGCGGCTGACGAGCACGTCACAGGCGATGATGCAGAGCACCAGCATCATCTGCACATTTGCGGTTGCGGTGTGGCCCTGGTTTCCGCGCTGGAGTTGGGCTGGCCTGCGTTGATCGGCTATGCCGTGGTGCCGCGTCAAATCATGGCTCCGGTTGATCGTGGCGAGTCGTTTTTGAGGCCTCCGATCAGCTGAATTCTCCCCCCGTCGTGGCGTCGTCAGACGCCGTTCAGATTGTTTTTGGGAGAGTTTCATGTTTATTCCCCTGATTCGGGGCGGCGCACTATTGTTGCCGTCGCTCCTGGCTGTGGTTGCGCCGAGTGCGTCTGCCGCAGAGGTATCCCTGGCCAGCGTGCTTGAGCGCACGCAGGCCCAACACCCGAGCTTGCGCCAGATCGAAGCGCTGCGCCTGAGTCGCGATCCGCGCCATCAGGCGGCCAGGTTCAGCCCGCCCAAAACGGTGACGCTGGAGTTTGAAAATGTTGCCGGTGGCGGCGAATTTGCTGATGCGGCCCGTCTGGAAACGAGCCTGAGCCTGGGCGGTGTTCTGGAGTGGCCCGGCAAGCCGGACTTGCGTCACGCACAGGTTTTGAGTCAAACCGAGGTGCTGGCGCTTGAGCTGGACCAAAGGCGTCGCGACGTACTCGCCAACGCCGCATCGCAGTATGTTGAATGGGCCTGGTATGAGGCGCGCCAAGCGTTGGCTGACAAAGCGGTGTCCTTGGCTGACACTGCGCTGCAAGCGACCCAGCGTCGGCGCCAACTGGGCGCCGCGTCACAAGCGGATGTGCAGAGGGCCCGCCTGGCCCTGCTGGATGCCTCACAACAGCAAGTACAGATGCAAACGCTACGCGATGGTGCGCGTCGTGCCCTGGCCATGGCCAGCGGTGATACGCAATGGCAGCCCACCCATGCCGCAATGAATTGGTCTGCCTTGCCGCATCCTCCGGCGCCTGCTGATCTGCGGGCCCAGGCCGAACAGGCGCCGTTGGTGGCAGCCGCACATGCCGGTTATGCACAGGCCGAGGCGCGTTTGCAGCATGAGGTGGCTCAGGCCAACCCCGATCTGCAATGGTCGCTGGGTGTGCGTCACGACCGAGACAGTGGTGATGCTGCGCTGCTGGCGGGTTTTGGTATTGCCCTGGGCGCTGCGCGACGCAGTCAACCGCTGCAGGCGGCTTTGCGTCAGGATCTGGACGCGGCGGGTTGGGCCGGCCAGGCCAGCGTTCTCGACCTGGGTGCAAAGACCGCCATGGCGGGTGCCCAGCTCGACAGTCTGAGAGATGAGTTCTACGCCGTGCGCGATCAGCTACAGCCGCAGGCGCAGGCGCTGCTCGACACCACGATGAAAGGCTATCGGGACGGGCGCTACAGCGTGCTTGAGATGACCAGTGCGCAGCGTGAGTTGTTGCGTCTGGAGCAGCGCAAGCTCCGCATCGTCAAAGACTTTCATCAAGCCTGGATCGAGCTCGAGCGTGTGCTGGGTCAGGCCCTTATTCAGGGAGCGGCATCATGATGCAGTCTCTATTCAAGTGGTGCTCGGCGTTGCTTCTCGTGGCGGGTGTGATGCCCGTAGCTATGGCCAGTGGCGAGCACGAGCATGACGAACAAGCAGCCTCACACATTGATGAGGCGATGATCGATGCGATGGGCCTGCGGATGGCGGTAGCTGGCCCGGGCGTTCTCGATGTCACCCGCGTGCTGAGTGGACGCGTGCATGTTGATCCATCGCGGGTATCACGAGTGCGCCCGCGCTTTGCCGGTTTGATCGAAGCTGTTGACGCGGCGCTGTGGAGCCAGGTCAGCAAGGGCCAGGTGCTGGCCCGGATACAGAGCAACGACAGTTTGCAGAGTTACGACCTGCGAGCCCCCATTGGTGGCTGGATCGTTCGCCGTGAAGCGCTGGTCGGTGAGATCACTGGCGATGAGCCTTTGTTCGTGATTGCCGATCTGTCGAGTCTGTGGATCGAGTTTGATGTGTTCGACCACGATCTTGATGCGGTGCGGGTTGGTCAGCGGGTCAATATTCGTGGCCTGCATGACGACGCGCTGGGTCAGGGTGTTATCGAGCAGCTGTCGCCGCTGGCCATTCATATTGCGCAGTCAGTGCGTGCCCGGGTCGTGGTCGACAACCGGGAAGGGCAGTTGCGCCCCGGACAGTACGTCAGTGGCGAGGTGATTGTGTCGCAGCAGTCCTATCCGCTGCTTGTGCAGCAATCTGCGGTCCAGCAACTGGATGGCCGGGCTGTGGTGTTCGAGCAAAGCGGTGATGAATTTGTGGCGCGTCCTGTTGTGTTGGGCGCGCGTGATGCCGATCAGGTGGCCGTACTTGATGGTCTGCAGGCCGGTGCACGTTATGTCAGCGGCAACAGCTACCTGATCAAGGCGGATATCGAAAAATCCGGCGCCGCGCACCACCACTGAGGAGACCACGATGCTTGATTCAATCGTGCGGTTCGCCATTGCGAACCGCGTGCTGGTGTTGTTTGCGGTGGCGGTTGTTGCAGCCTTGGGTTTTTATAACGCACAGCGACTGGCTATTGATGCGGTGCCTGACATCACCAATGTTCAGGTCCAGATCAATACGGCGTTGCCGGGTTTTTCACCGCTGGAAGTGGAGCAGCGGGTGACCTTTGCCGTGGAAACGGCGATGGCCGGGATTCCCCGTCTCGATTACACACGATCGTTGTCACGCTACGGCTTGTCGCAGGTGACCGTGGTGTTCGAGGATGGCACCGATGTGTATTTTGCACGTCAGCTGGTAAGCGAGCGTCTGGCCTCGGTGGTGACTGAGCTGCCCGATGCAGCGTCGCCATCGCTTGGTCCTATTGCCACCGGTCTGGGCGAGATCTTCATGTACACCGTCGGTGCTGCTGACGATGCGGCATGGTCGCCCAGCGACCTGCGTACCGTTCAGGACTGGATTGTCCGGCCACAATTGCGTCAAACCCCCGGTGTCGTTGAGGTCAACACCACCGGCGGCGAGGAAAAGACCTATCTGGTGGCGCCATGGCCTCATCGCCTGCTTGCCTATGACCTCAGCCACCACGACGTACTTGCGGCGCTGGCCCGTAACAACAGCAACACCGGTGCGGGCTTCATAGAACGTCATGGGGTTCAGTATCTGATCCGCTCGCCGGGGCAACTGGGCGGGCTTGAGGATATTCGCAACATCGTGGTGGCCAAGCGTGAAGGTGTGCCCATTCGGCTTGGGGAACTGGCCGAAGTGGCCATTTCGCAACATTTACGCAGCGGCGCCGCAACCCGCAATGGTGAAGAGGTGGTGCTGGGCACCACGTTTATGCTGATTGGGGCTAACAGCCGCAAGGTGGCCGCTGCTGTGGCTGAACGCCTGAGCGAAATTGAAGCGTCGCTGCCGCAGGGTGTCATCCTTAATCCGGTTTACAACCGGATGAACCTGGTCGACAAGACCATCGCCACGGTGGAAAAGAACCTGATTGAAGGGGCTTTGCTGGTGGTGGCCGTGCTGTTTGCGATGTTGGGCAATCTGCGTGCGGCCCTGATCACGGCCCTGGTCATACCGTTGTCCATGCTGATGACGATAAGCGGGATGGTAGCGACCCGGACATCGGGCAATCTGATGAGTCTAGGCGCGCTGGATTTCGGCCTGATCGTTGATGGTGCTGTCATCATCGTGGAGAACAGCTTGCGTCGGCTGGCGCAGGCGCAGCAGGCCGCCGGCCAGGCTCTGCCTTTGGCCCAGCGTCTCAGGGTGGTCCGGCAGGCCACCTCGGAAGTGATCAGGCCAAGCATGTTTGCCCTGACCATCATTCTGGTGGTGTACCTGCCCGTGTTTGCGCTTGGTGGCGTGGAAGGCAAGATGTTTCATCCCATGGCTTTGACCGTGGTCATGGCCTTGCTGGCGGCGATGCTGTTGTCGCTGACGTTTGTGCCGGCGGCGCTGGCCTTGTTCATGCGTGGGCGGGTTGTAGAGCGTGAACCTCGCATGGTGCGTGGTCTGCAAGCGTTGTATCGCCCGGTACTGGCGTGGGCGCTGCGCTGGCGCTACCTGTGCGTTGCCGGCGCATTGGCGCTGGTCTTGCTCAGCGCCTGGGCGGCGACGCGCATGGGGGCGGAATTTATTCCTACCCTGGATGAGCACGACGTGGCCATGCACGCCCTGCGTATTCCGGGCACCGGTTTGAATCAGTCAATCGAGATCCAGCAGGTGCTTGAGCGCGAGATGCTCAGCCTGCCCGAGGTCGATCAGGTGTTCTCCAAAGTGGGTACCGGCGAGGTGGCCAATGATCCGATGCCGCCGGGGCTGGCCGACACCTTCTTGATGCTGAAACCGCGTGCTGAATGGCCTGATCCGGACAAGCCCAAGCAGCGGCTGCTTGATGAGCTGTCGGCGTTGGCGCACAAGGTGCCGGGCAGCAACTATGAGATCACCCAGCCGATCGAGATGCGTTTCAATGAGCTGATCGCGGGTGTGCGGGCGGACGTGGCTATCAAGGTTTACGGCGACGATCTGGACACCTTGGCGCAGTTGGCTGCGCGCATCGAAACCGTGGTGGCTGAGCTGCCCGGCGCTGAAGATGTACGCAGTGAGCAACTCGGCGGTTTACCGATGATTCAGGTGGTGCCCAAGCGTGATGCACTGGCTCGTTACGGTCTGGACGTTGTGGCCGTTCAGGACAGCGTGCGGATTGCGCTGGGCGGTGAGGTGGCCGGGCAGGTGTATGAAGGTGATCATCGCTTTGACCTGCTGGTGCGCTTACCCGACACCTTGCGTGACAACATTCAGGCCTTGCGTGATTTGCCCGTGCCGCTGCCGCAGAGTGAGCGGCGTGTCGCCGGTGAGGCTGACGCGCTGGGTGTTGCGCATACGCCGCCTCGGCATGTCCCGCTGGGCGCTGTGGCCGAGATCGAGCATATCGTGGGGCCGAATCAGATCAGTCGTGAGAACGGCAAGCGCCGTGTGGTGGTCAGTGCCAACGTCCGCGGCGAGGATTTGTCGCGCTTTGTCAGCTCGGCGCGTGCCGCGGTGCGTGAGCAGATCGAATTGCCGCCGGGATACTGGTTGAGCTTTGGCGGCAGTTTCGAGCAGCTGGTTTCAGCGGCGCGGCGCCTGAGCCTGATCGTGCCGCTGACACTGCTGCTGATCATGGCCATTCTTTACGCCGCATTTGGCAGCCTGCGCGATGCCTTGATCGTATTTTCGGGCGTACCTTTGGCGCTAACCGGTGGCATCGCCGCCTTGCTGTTGCGTGGTTTGCCGTTGTCGATCTCGGCGGCGGTCGGTTTCATCGCGCTGTCCGGCGTCGCCGTCCTCAATGGTGTGGTGATGGTCTCATTCATCCGCGAGCGCTTGAAGCGGGGTGAAGCGCTGGACGAGGCGATTACCCAAGGTGCCCTGATTCGTCTCAGGCCGGTACTGATGACCGCTTTGGTTGCGTCCCTTGGTTTTGTGCCCATGGCCCTGAACGTGGGTATAGGGGCGGAGGTGCAGCGGCCGCTTGCCACGGTTGTGATCGGTGGGATCGTGTCGTCCACCGTGCTTACTCTAGTGGTGTTGCCGGCGCTTTATCGCCTGTTCGCTCAAGCGGCGGGGCAGCGCTAGCAGCGGCGGGGCCGGTTCCCGCCGGCCCCGTTTTTCGCCTGCAAAGGGCGAAAGAAATTGTGTTTCTTTTGTGGTTGGGGAAAACCCAACTTTCGATAGGCGTTGCGATTGCGCCTTCACCGCTACTCTAGCCGTATGAATGCCCCCTGTCGTTTTCGATAAGGCGGGTGATAAAGAAACAGGGACACGCCGAAAGGCGGCAAGCGGAGGAAAGCGGTGCACGGAGACTCGCATAGCAAGGCGGCACAACTGTTTGTGCGCTACACCGAGCCACTTATTTTCAACAAGCGTTGGATCACCTTGCTGGTGTTGACCGCGCTGACGGCATTTTTCGGTTATCACGCTTCCAAGTTGCGGATGGACACCGGCTTCGAAAAGCAGTTGCCGCTGGGCCACCCCTACATGAGCGTGTATCAGCAATACCAACGCGAGTTTGGCGGGGCCAATATCGTCTTGCTGGCGGTCAGTCAGAAAAGCGGCGAAGACATCTACACCGCAGACTTCATGCAAACGCTGGAGCAGGCCACCCGTGCGGTGTACTACACCGAAGGCATGGACCGCTCACGCGTCAGTTCATTGTTCACGCCGAACGTGCGTTATATGGAAGTCGTCGAATCCGGCTTCCAGGGCGGCAACGTTGTGCCGTCAAACTTCCGGCCAACCCCGGAAATGCTCGACCGCGTGCGTTCCAATGTGGCCCGTTCGGATGTCATGGGGCGGCTGGTCGCCAACGACCAGAGTGCCGCCATGGTGGTGTCCGAGCTGGTCGAACGCGACCCCATCACGGGCGAGCGCCTTGACTACCTGGACACCGCGCACAAGCTGGAGCAGGTGCGCCATCGCTTTATCTCGCCGACCAAATTCGAGTACGTCCTGAAAGACGACCTCGGTCCGTTGTCGGCCGGTACCGTGGTCAAGACCCAATATCTGGACACCCGTGGGCTGTTCAGTCGCTTCACCAGCTTTGAATATGAGACCGACGACCCGGATGCCGAGCCGTTGACGGTGAAGCAGCGTCAGGTCGAGGTGCGCGAAGTCGAAAACCCGGATTACAACCCGAATATCGACATCGCCATCATCGGTTTTGCCAAGGCGGTGGGAGATATTGCGGACAGCGCGATCGAGGTGTTTGGCTTCTTCGGTCTGACCCTGATTCTGGTCTGGCTGCTGCTGTCCTGGTACTGCGGCTCGCTGGCGGTGGGCTTCTTGCCGCTGGCCTGTGGTGTGCTGGCCGTGGTGTGGGAACTGGGCATGTTGCATCTGTTCGGCTTCGGGCTTGACCCGTTTGCGATTCTGATGCCATTTATCGTGCTTGCCATCAGTACCTCGCACGGCATCCAGATCACCAATTTCTGGCTGAACGAAGTGGCCGACCATGGGCTCGACAGCTTTGCCGCGTCGCGTGCCACCTATCGGCGTCTGGTGATTCCAGGCATTTCGGCACTGGCCACCAATTTCATCGGTTTTGGCACCATCTTGTTGATTCCGATCGGCATCATTCAGGAAATGGCCATCAATGCCATGTTCGGTCTGGTTGCCATCGTGCTGTGTAAGAAAGTCCTGCTGCCATGTCTGCTGTCGTTCGCGCCGCTCAAGGACCCGAAGAAATTCCGCGATCATCAGCACCGTCGCGACAAGATGCTCGACCCGATGTGGCGCAGCCTCTCCGTCATCACCCTGAAGCCGGTTGCGGGTGTGGTGCTGGTGGGCGCCGTTGCCCTGTATCTGTGGGCCGATCACGTGTCGCAGGATTTGAAGATCGGCGAACTGCATGAAGGTGTGCCGGAGCTGCGCCCGGACTCCCGTTACAACGAGGATTCACGCACCATCACCAATGCTTTTGCCATCGGTGTGGATGTGGTCAAAATCATCGCTCAGTCCGAGGCTGACGGTTGTATCGACCACAATGTGATGAGCCGCATCGACGATTTTGCCTGGCACATGGAAAACGTCGACGGCGTGCAGTCGACCATGTCGCTGGCCAAGACCTCGCGGGCGGTTTACAACGCCTACAACGAGAACAACCCCAAATGGCATGTGCTGCCGCGTCAGTCCGGTGCACTGGTTGTTACCGTGCAGCCGTTCCCCAGTTCCACGGGCCTGCTCAACGAAGATTGCAGTGCGATCCCGATCTTCGTGTACTCCGAGGACCACAAAGCAGAAACCATTGACCGCATCATTGCTGCAGCCAATGAGTTCATGGATGCCCAGCCTGAAAATGCGCCGGTGAAATTTGCCCTGGCCACCGGTAACGTTGGCGTGATGGCTGCGGCCAACGATGTCATCCGGGAAACCGAACCCACCGTGCTGGGCTGGCTGTTCCTGGGTATCGGCCTGTGTATTTTCCTGACCTTCCGCAGTTTCACCGGCTTGGTCTGCGTGCTGGTGCCGCTGTGGTTGGTTTCGATTCTGTCTTACGCCGTGATGGTGTATCTGGAAATCGGCGTGAAAGTGTCCAATCTGGCGGTGGCTGCATTTGCTGCGGGCATCGGTGTGGACTACGGCATTTACATCTATTCCGTGCTTGAGGAGAACGTACGCAACAAAGGCATGGCCTTGCGCGAAGCCTATCGCGACACCCTCAATCAGACCGGTAAGGCCGTGGTGATCACCGCGGCAACATTGTCGGCCAGTGTCTGCACCTGGTTTTTCTCCGGGCTGCAGTTCCAGATCGACATGGGCATCTTGCTGACCATCATGTTCCTGGCCAATGCCGTGGCTGCGGTGCTGATGCTGCCGGCCTTTGCTGCCTTCCTGCTGCGCGGCCCGAAAAATGCGGATGGTGACAGCGCAGCACAGCCTGTGCCTGCCTGATCCGGCCGACTGTTCATTAAACCTCGAGGAGATTGAAATGAAGCTGAGAATGCTGACATTGACCACGGCGGCCTGCCTGGTCACCGCATATCCTGCCCTGGCCAAAGTGTCGCCGGAAGAAGCGGCCAAGCTGGGCAAAGAGCTGACCCCGGTGGGCGCAGAGCGTGCCGGCAATGCTGCGGGTACGATTCCGGAATGGACGCCGGCTGAGCAACGCGGCGCGCTCAAGGGTGAGTTCCCCAGTGACCCCAAGATTGAAGCGCAGCAGCCGCTGTTCACCATCAACGCTCAGAACGTTGGTGAGTACGAAGCCAGCCTGACCGAAGGCCACAAGGAACTGATGCGCCGTTACCCGGACACCTACAAAATGAAGGTGTATCCGACCGTGCGTAATGTGAATCTGCCGGAGCGTATTCAGCAGGAAACCATCAAGAACGCGACCCGTGCCGAGCTGGAAGGGGTTGATAACCCGCGTGGCGCATATCTGGGCTTTCCGTTTCCGATTCCGAAATCCGGTGCTGAGCCGATCTGGAATCACCGCACCAAATGGCGCGGCAATGAGCTGATTCGTTACAACAACCAGATGATTGTTCAGCAGGACGGTCGTTTCAAAGTCACCAAGATTGTCGAGGACGTGAAGTTCTACTACGCCAATCTGGAACTGGAAAACCCGCCAGAGCTGAAGCCTGGTGTGGACTTCCTGCGTTACCTGTCGGCCACCGTGGCACCACCGCGCGTTGCGGGTACCTACATTCTGGTGCATGAAAAAGCCGGTTTTGGCGCCGAAGGGCGTGCGGCCTGGTTGTATGCCCCGGTGCTCAAGCGTATTCGTCGCGCACCGGCGGTGTGCTGTGATAACCCTTATGAGGGCACCGATGGTCACCAGTTCTATGACCAGGTTGACCTCTACAACGGTGTACTTGAGCGTTTCAGCTGGAAGCTGATCGGTAAGCGTGAAGTCTACATTCCGTACAACTCGTACAAGATTGGCAAGCCGCCGACCACCTACGAAGACATCGCATCGCCGAACCACGTGAACCCGGAGCTACCGCGTTACGAGCTGCATCGCGTATGGGTGGTGGAGTCGGTGAACAAGGAAGATCAGCGTCATACCTTCGCCAAGCGCACGATCTACCTGGACGAAGATTCCTGGAATGTTGTGGCCATCGACAACTATGACCACGAAGGCAAGATCATGCAGTTCCAGGAAGGTCACCTGGTGTTCAACCACAACGTGCTGGCCGCAAGCACCTCGCCGGAAGTGATCTACCACTTCAACAGCGGGCGCTACTTCACCACCGCGATGATGAACGAGGACCAGCCGTACGACCAGACGGTGAGCTTCACTGATAGCCATTTCGAACCCAACACGGTTCAGAAGAAGGCATCGAAATAAATCCCCCAAGACTCCCCGACCTTCATCCAGCGAGATGCAGGTCGGGGTTTTTTAAGGTGCGGGGAGTGGATCAGGAGATAACAATATGGGCAAGACGTGGCGTGTTATCGCACTAGCCATGGCGGGGATGCCGTTCGGTGCAAGTGCAATTGAATTCAATCTGTCGATGTTCGGCGAGACCTTTTCAGGGGTGCTCAACAACACGGCAACTTTTGGTTACAGCTGGCGTATCGAAGAGCCGGAAAAAGACCTCATCGGCAAGCTGAATCTGGACCCCGACCTGTGTTCGGGCGCCTTTCAGTTCTGTCAGGGCCTGCATCGTAGTCAAACACACCCGGCCGAGCGTTTGGCTCAGGCACCGGGGCAGGCTTCGGTCAACCTGGACGACGGTAATCTCAACTACAACAAGTGGGATATCACCCAGGCGCCGCTGAAGATCAGTAACGACCTCAAGATCGAGTGGGGCAATTTCGGGATTTTTGCCCGTGGTATCGGCATCTACGATTACGTCAACTACGATTTCGAGGAATATCACCCGAACCGGGTGACGCCGGAGAACGCCGCCACTACGGGGGTGCGTGACGACCCGCAAACCTCCAACCGCTATTTCTCCCAGGTTCATGGTCCGGGCGCCGTGGTGCGTAACGACCGTGATCAGCGCAGCGCCGAACAGGCTGCATTGCGCTACGACATCCTCGACCTCAATTTCTTCGGTGAAGTTGATCTGCCGGGGCTTAACAACGTTCTGTTCCGTGTGGGCAAGCAGACCGTGAACTGGGGCCAGAGCACGGTCGCAGTGGTCAACAGCGTGAACCAGGCTCAGCCGGTTAACGCCAACAGTCTTTTCCGTCTTGGTTTTGGTTTGCTTGAAGAGCTGTTCGTGCCGGTGGGTATGTTCCGGCTCAGCACCCAGACCCTCGGCGGCATTGATGTCGAAGCTTATTACCAGTACGAGTGGGAGCCGATTGAAATCCCAACGCCAGGGACCTTCATGTCATTTATTGACGTGGGCACCGACAACCTGGTCGACCATGTCAACGCCACTTTCGGTGGCCATGAAGATCCTGAAGGGGCTTCAACCTTCCTCGATAATCCGCTGACGTTGATCACGCCAACCACGCCGACCGCTGAATTGCTCCCGGCCAACAAGGCGCGGGACAGTGGCCAGTATGGTGTGGCACTGAAGAAGTACTTCTACGATCTGAACAACGGTACCGAGTTCGGTCTGTACTTCATGAACTATCACTCCAAGTTGCCGTATGCCAGCGTGTTCGCTGCCAATGCCAGCTGCGCACGTCGTGAAGGCAATGATTTGGGCATTGATGCGCACAACACGCTGACCCTGCTACAGGCCTGCGACAACCTGCCGGTGTCTCGTCCGGAAGCACAACCGGCTCTGTTGGCTCAATTGACCACGCTGGCCCTGCAGAATCCGGGCATTCTGGTTAATGACATTGGTCTGGATTCACTGCTTTCCGCACCAGCCGCATTGGCCAGCCTGCTGGTCTACAACCCGAATCAGCCGTACTCGGATACCTTGGCGCTGGATTCGCTCAAGCTTCAGCTGGAATATCCCGAAGATCTGAAGATGTTCGGCTTCAGCTTCAACACCACGTTTGGTGAGTACTCCTTCCAGGGCGAGATCTCGCACCGTCCGAAGTTGCCGCTGCAGGTTGCACTGGTCGATCTGGTGTTTGCCGGTCTGGCACCGACTCTGACCCGTTGTCATGACGCCAGTCTGGGTTGTGCTGGTACCACGGCGGGGCGTGGCTATGATGCGCAGGGCAACATGATCACCTACGACAGCAGCGACTTCGTCGATGCCGAGGGCAACAATCCGTACCCCGATACGATCAATCTGATCGTTGGTTCACCGCCGGGTTCAGCGCGTTCGTTCCCCAGTTTCATCGAGCCGTACCGCCAGAACACCATCGGCGAAACCGACCCCAACAGCTACATTCAAGGCTGGATCGAGGGCAAGGTTAACCAGTACAACCTGGGTGCAACCCGCGTACTGGGTTCGTCAGAAAACTGGATTGGCGCCGACCAGATCATTTTGCTCTACGAGTTGGCAGCCACGCATGTGTTGAACATGCCGAAGTTCAGTCAGCTACAGATCGAAGGGCCCTACACCGCGGTGACACACGCCAGTGCCGGTGCCGACGGGACTGGTGCTGATGGCTCGCAACTGGCGTGCTCAAGCAACCCGACCTGCAGTTTCGGTGCCGATGGTTTGCGTTTCAACCCGACCCAGGAATCGCGCAGCGCATTCGCTGATGATTTCGCATGGGGTTATCGTGTGGTGGGCCGCATCAGCTATGAATCCGTCCTGCCGGGCATCAGCGTTCAGCCGCTGTTCATCTGGCAGCATGACATCGAAGGCAACTCGCCGGGGCCGGCTGCAAACTTTGTAGAAGGTCGCATGGCGCTCAATCTGTTGCTGGAAACGCGTCATGACCAAGGCTATTCGTTCACGGTTTCGTACAACATGTTCACCGGCGCCGGGCGCCATAACGTGTGGCGTGATCGGGATAATCTTGGCTTCTTCTTCAAGTATCAGTTCTAAGGTGGGCGTTGTGTCGAAAACTCACAACGTGGAGTGGCTTTCATGATGTGGAATCACAAGAGTGTGCGTTCATTCAGTGGCGCGCTGGCATTTCTGCTGGCCTCGGCAAGCATTGCCGAATCGCCGATGAACCCGCAGGATGCCGAGGTCTATCCGATGGCCCGGGACAGCCTGTTGCTGGACGTCACCGACACCGGCAATGGTTTGATTGCGGTGGGCGTGCGCGGGCATATCCTGCGCTCGCAGGATGGTGAGCGTTGGGAGCAGATTGTTGCTCCGGTCAATCGTTTGCTGACGGCCGTCAGTTTCGCTGACGAAAAGCAGGGCTGGGCGGTCGGTCACGATGCGTCCATTCTGCACACCACCGATGGTGGGGCGAGTTGGGAACTGCAGCATTTTGACCCGGACGGTCTGGGGCCTTTGCTTGACGTGTATTTCGAGAACGCCCAGCGTGGCTACGCCATCGGCGCTTTCGGCACATTCCTGGGCACCACGGACGGTGGCAAGACCTGGACAGCGGTTGACGCACCGGCGGTGGCCGATGCGGCCGTGCATCTGTATGCGATCACCAGGGCGCCGAGCGGTCGCTATCTGATGGTTGGTGAGATGGGCAGCATCTTCGCGACCGATGAAGAGGGGCAATGGGTGCAGCTGGATTCACCCTATGACGGCTCGTTCTACGATGTGCAAGCGCTGGGTGAAAAGGGTGTGCTGGCCGTTGGTATGCGTGGCAATGCCTATGTCACCAATGAGCTTGGTGTGGCCGACTGGCGGCGGATCGAGTCGGACACGCTGCTCGGCCTAACCAGCATCACGCCGGTTAGCTCCAAGCGTATGCTGATCACCGGCCTGAACCGCAGCATGTGGGTACTGGATGCTCCGGGGCGAATGACCCAGATCCGCGTATATGACCCGGAATCCTCCAACACCGGCTCGTTGAATGCCGCGGTGGTGCGTGACGGACAGGTCTATCTGGCCGGTGACCGAGGCATCCATGTGATGCCGTTGCCTGCCGAGGATCTTGCCTCGGTCAGTCAGCAGTAGCACCTTGCACGGCCAACCCAGGCGCTGGTCTGGGTTGGCGCCGCCTGCTGTTTCTCCGCTTCAAACTGCGCTAGAGTCCCGTGCTGCACGGCAAAGTGCTATCGCCAGGACTGGTGACGAGGAGACAGCATGTGGAGAACGCTGCCATAGGAAACAGCGTTGAGTCGGGTGGTGCACGCCCGACACTCATTCGGCAGAACCCAATGCGCCCGGAAAGTGAAATTGAACGTTCACGTCTGGGGGTGCCGGACTCTGTCTGCAGTGGGCAGGTCGGGCTGGCGGCATTTCTGGCACCAGCAGGTTATGGCAAGTCCACCGCCATGGCCTTGTGGCAAGATCATCTGCAAGCCAGGGAGCAGGAATGCTGCTGGTTGGCATTGCGCGACAAGCACCGTGATCCCAAAGCCTTGTTGCTGGATTTGTTGCAGGCGCTGCGTGAGCAATTGCCGGCCATCGATTGTTCGCAGACGGAAAGCCACCTGCGGACCGCAACCTCCTATCTGATCGAACCGGTCATGGCCAGTCTGGCCTACGAGATCGAGGCTGTAGGGCGGCGTATTTTCCTTTTCCTGGATGACTTGGAAAATCTCTCGACTGCAGCCGGGCGCAATATTGTCGCGCTGCTCATTGAACATCGGCCCGCCAATCTGACGCTGGTGCTGGGCAGCCGCGACATTCGCCAGTTCGCGTTGTCTCGCTACCGCTTGGCCGGCAAGATTGTGGAGTTCGGAATCAAGGATCTGCAATTCAATGCGGGCGAGATTCGTGAGCTGTTGAGTCAGCGTTTCGACATTGAGTTACCGGATACGGCGCTGCTTGCATTGGCGCGCAAGACCGAAGGTTGGCCTGCTGCACTGAGCCTTTACGCCATGGGCGTGAATGCGCGCGGGCAGACCGGCACGGTCATCGAGGATTTCGTAGGCGCATCCAGTGAACTAACGGATTACCTGGGCGAGGTGTTGTTCACCAGCCTGGATGAGGAGTTGCAGGCTTTTCTTCTGCGCGCTGCCGTGCCCGAACAGTTCAACGCAGACTTACTGCGCCATCTGGTGACGGAGCCCGACGAGGTCGGGCGTATGCTGCAACGAATACTGGATGCCAATCTGTTTCTGCAGCGTGTGGATATCAACACCGGCGAATTCCGTTTTCATGCGTTGTGTGCGGACTTCATGCGGCGGCGTTTGAAGTTGGAGAATCAGACGCTGTATCAAGATCTCATCAGCCGCACGGCCGAGTGGTGTTGGTCGCAAGGGCGTATCCATGAAGCCATCGAATGCGCCCGTCGGGCCGGTGAATGGGACTTCATGGCCCAGCGCATGCTCGAATGTGCCGACGAGGTGGTCCGTAGCAGCGCGGAGTTCGAATCATTTCTGGCCTGGACTCAGGCTTTGCCTGATGAGGTCCTGAATCGCTACCCCGAGTTGTTGCTGCATCAATCCTGGGCCCTGGGGTTCTCGCGCAAGATGCCCGAGGCCGAGGCGGTGTTGTTGCGGCTGCAAACGCTGCTGCCCGACCTGCCTGCGGCTCGCGCGCAAGATCTTGAGCGTCAGCTCAAGATGCACAACTTCGTGATTGCCGCGATCATGGACCGCGCACAGGATCAGATCGACGAGATTCGGCAATGGCTGGATCGCTATCCCGATGCCAGCGATGCAGAGCGTGGGCAAGTGCTGTCGACCTTGTCGCCTGCTGCACGCAACTCGAATTTGCTTGATCAGTCTTTGCCGCCTCTGGAACAGGCCGAGGAACGTTTTCGCCGCTGCGGCGCCGATTACTCGCTGTCCTGGGTGCACAATATCCGGATCGCCGTGCTGATCAAACGTGGTGATTTCGCGGCCGCTCGCCTGGCCGGGCAGCGTGGCCTTGAGGAGATGTCGCAGGCCTTGGGCGAGCATTCGCCGCCCTCCGGCATGAGCAACTGCATGCTGGCCTATCTCGCTTACGAAGCCGGTGACCTGTCGGCGGCGCGCGCCCACATCGACAGCGGCCTGCATGCCATTCTCGACCAGGGCATGGTCGACTCGCTGTATTTTGCCTATTTGACCCAGTCGTATCTGGCCGCAGAGGATGGCAATCTGGAGTTGGCCGTTTCCAGCCTGTCTGACGGCGAGTCGCTGGGTTTGTCGTTCGGCTTGCCTCGTCTGACCACACAGCTGGCCACGCGACGCGTGCTGCGTTATCTGCATGCCGATGATCAGCTGGCCGCAGATGCGGTGATTCAGGCGCGACAGCTGCTGGATTACCCCAAAGATGCGTTTACCCGCGATCGTGACAACTGTGCCGATCTGATCCGAGCTCATCAGGATCTTTTGTGTGGCAAGCATGCGGCGGCGCAGGAGCGCCTCAAGGCCATGTCAAAATGCGCAGCCCAGGACGGGCGGATGCGCATGAAAGCGGAATATGATTTTCTGCTGGCCATCGCCGTGCATGCCGCCGGGGATGCCAACGACGCCGGGCGTCGCTTCCGTCAGTTGCTGGCTGAGGCAGCGGTGCAGCAGCGCTACCGCTTCATGTTGCATGTCGGGGCGCTGGGCCGGGGGCTCATTGCCGAGCAGTTGCAGGTGCGCCAGCAGGCGTGGTCGGCAGGCGTGGAAAAGGACGCCGCCGATGGCATTCTTGGAGAGCTGGCTCAGGTGCTTGGGTTGCTTGATGAGGAGGAGGGCGTGGCCAGTGTGGATACCGCCGTTGAAGCCCTCACACGGCGTGAAATCGATATCCTCAAACGTGCGGCCAGCAGTGGCCTGAACAACAAGAAGCTGGCTCAGGCGCTGTTTGTGTCGGAAGGCACGCTGAAGTGGCACCTGCACAATATTTACAACAAACTCGGCACGCGCAATCGCGCTGGTGCGATCGCTCAGGCGCAACGTCTGGGCCTGCTGCGCTGAGGTTCTCCCCCACGCAAACCAACCTATAGATAGGCGTGACCCAACCGGGGCAATGCTGCAATAGCTTGCAGAATTGTGCTGGAGAGAGAACAAGTGAGCGTGAGCTTAGAACAGACGTACCCGGACTGGGTGCCCAATCAAATCACGTTCCCGAGCGAAGGTAATGTTGCTGATGTCCTGTTACAGGATTGCCGTCGCTACGCGGATCGCACCGCATTCGCCTGTGCCGAGGACACCCTGAGCTACCGTGAGCTTGAGCAGCTTTCGGAACGCCTGGCGGTGTATCTGCTCAGCGAGTGTCGGCTCAACAAGGGCGATCGGGTTGCGGTCATGATGCCCAATCTGATCGCATACCCCATCAGCGTGCTTGGCATCCTGCGGGCCGGTTTGGTGGTGGTGAATGTCAATCCGCTGTACACCGCGCGTGAGCTGAAGCATCAACTGGTGGATTCGGGCGCCAAGGCGATCATCATCGCGCAGCCGTTCTTGGCTGCGCTGGATGAGGCCTTGCCCGACACAGTGGTGGAGAATGTGCTGTTGACGCCAATGGCTGAAACGGTCAAGCCCAGTGGGCTTTATGGCGGTGAGGCACGCATTGCCTTAAACGATGCACTTTCGGTAGAAGGCGACCTGGATGAGGTTGCGGTGGTACCGAATGACGTGGCCTTTTTGCAGTACACCGGAGGCACCACAGGACCGTCCAAGGGGGCGACGCTGTCGCACGGCAACATCATGGCCAATCAGCAACAATTGCTGGGCTGGATTGAGCCGTGCATGGCCGCTTTGCCGGATCAGGATCAGCACGTTGTCATCACGGCTTTGCCGCTGTATCACATCTTCGCGCTAACCGTGAATGCGCTGGCCATGATGCATCACGGTGCATGCAATGTGCTGGTGCCCAATCCGCGCGATCTGCCAGCCCTGGTTGACACCTTTAAGCGCTACCCGGTGAGCATGTTCAGCGCCGTCAATACGCTGTTCAACGGCCTGCTGCACACCCCGGGTTTTGATCAGGTGGATTTCAGCAGGCTGTGCCTGGCCGCAGGTGGCGGGGCGTCGGTGCAGGCGGCGGTGGCGCAACGTTGGCAGGCCGTCACCGGCAAAAGCATTGTTGAGGGATATGGCCTTTCGGAGACCTCTCCATTGGTTACGCTCAATGCGCCGGATGCCGGGAACCACAGTGGTACGGTTGGTTTTGCCATGCCATCCACGGACATTGTGTTGCTGGATGAGCAGGACAACCCGGTGGCCGATGGTGAGCCGGGCGAACTGTGCGTTCGTGGCCCGCAGGTGATGGTGGGTTACTGGAATCGGCCGGATGCCAATGCCGAAGTGTTCACCGATGATGGATATTTTCGGACCGGCGATATCGCGGTGCGCTATGCCAATGGCAGCTACCAGATTGTGGACCGCAAGAAGGACATGATTCTGGTCTCAGGTTTCAATGTGTATCCAGCCGAGATCGAAGCAGTCTGCGCCAGCCATGAAGCTGTGGTTGAGTCTGCCTGCGTGGGGGTGCCGGATGAACGCACGGGGGAAGCCGTCAAGGTTTTCGTGGTGCGCAGCTCGGATGCGCTTAAAGCGGAGCAGTTGATTGCATACTGTCGTGACAATCTGACGCCCTACAAAGTCCCGCGCCAAGTGGAGTTTCTGGCGGAATTGCCGAAAAGCCCGGTGGGGAAAATTCTGCGCCGGGAATTGCGCGGCTTAATCCAGCGCAGCCACCTCGGGCGAACCTTCCACAACGCTTCTCGCCGATTGGCGAGGGGCGTTTTTTTTTGTCTGAAGCGGGCGCAGCAAAAGTCAGATGTTTCGTACATTGCAACGGCCCGTTTTCGGACGAGGCCTGTGACAGCTGTACGACAGTCAAGTGGCGCGGTTTTTTTCATTATGAACACAGGGAGATGGTTGAGTCTGAACAAAAAAATTATTCCTCAGGCTCTTGCGGAAACCAGAAACCGAAAACCAGAGGTGTTCAAAAATGTTGTCCTCGCAAATTGGTTGTCTTCCTGAATCGGAACCCAGTGTGGTTTCCCCTGCGGGTGTGTGCGCGGGAGCGCGATCATGACCGCGCTGCCCGCAGGGCTTCGCTCGGTCAATGCGCAATCCTTGCATGATCACGGTCTGATCGTGCGCGATCCGTCAGCACTGGCGGGTACCTTGCGCTTTGAGCGGCCAGGCTGGGTTTTCGCCCATCGCCTGAAAAATTGCTCGATCGGCGCTTTTACCTTTTTCAACGCGGCTGGCAAAACCAGCGTATACCGCACCCGTCTGGGCCGGTATTCGCAGATCGGCGAGTCGTCGATCATTGGTCCCCCGGAACATCCGATGGACTGGTTCAGCAGCCACCCGTTTGCCTTTACCCGACCCGATGAAGTGCCGGTGATGTATGAGCTCGATGATTTCGCGCGCCTGGCACCGACCGCAGACGCCGGCGAATCGTGGGCCTCACAGCAGGTCAATGACACGGTGGTCGGGCATGAGGCCTATATCGGCGCTGGCGCTTTCATCAAGCGTGGCGTCACCATCGGTGACGGTGCAGTGGTTGGAGCGGGCAGTATCGTGACCCGTGATGTCCCGCCGTTTGCCATTGTTGTCGGCTCGCCGGCCAAGGTCGTGCGCCAGCGTTTCAGTGATGCCATCGTGGAGCGTCTGCTGGCGCTGCAATGGTGGAACTACGATCTGGCGCCATGGCGTGATCAGGTCGATTTTTCAGAGGTCGAGCCGACCCTGGAATTCCTTGAGGACTGTCTGGCCAGCGGTGCCCTGGAACCGTTGGTGCCGGACACCTTCGAATTGCGTGCTCGCGCGGGTGGCTACGATATCCGCCGGCTGGAGCGGCCGCTTTATCACACCCGCCGTATGCCTCACACGCGCTGCGCGTAACCCAGCGCCTCGGCCAAGGCCAGGGTGGCGTCAGCAAAGCCCTGGCCGTCGGCGCGCCATGGCAGCGCAGTGTCCAGCCGTTGTTGTTCTGCCAGGGCCAGCGTGCGGTCTGAAAAGCGCGCCTGGGCTTCGGCATCAAGACCGGCTGGCGCCAGCGTCGGGCCCGGCTGGGCAAACACCCAGTCGCGCGGATCACGCATGGCCTCAAGCACTGCAGGATCATCCTGAATATCGAGCCACTGGCACAGCCGCGCCGCAGCCTCGTGGTTATTGCTTTCGAAGTCTTCACTGCGCAGCTGGGCGGATTGAGCGGCCGGCCACTGGGCGCGCCAGTTCAACAGGTTCTGATTGGCGGCGAACCACGGCAGCTGCGGTTCCACCTGTGGCGGAATGAAACTGTGGTCCTTGTAATCCAGCGGTATGAACACGTGCTCGCGTGACCACTGATGCAACAGCACACCCTGACTCCAGGGATGGCGGGTCAGATGCAGGATCTGCGGTTGCGGGCTGATGGCCTGGATACGCAGGTAGGCGACCGGCCTCAGTGCGGCATCATCGTCGGGGATGACGAGTCGGCGGGGCGCGACGGTCTGGGCAAACAGCTCGATGAGCTGTTTGCAGCTCCACTCTGCGCGCTCGGCCAGCCATGCATTGGCCAGCCGAATCCCCTGATCATCCTGACGCTGATACATCAACCAGGCGACCGCGCGACGCAAGCCCTGGCCGTGGGTGCCCTGACCCAGCTCGAAGACCTTGAGGGCGTCGCCTATGGTGTCGGCCAGCAGCAGATCAAGCTGAGGCAGGGCGTAGAGCTGGGGATGCTGATGCAGACAGCCGGCCACCCAGGCGCTGCCGCTGAAAGGGGCGCCCAGCAACCAGATCGGGGACGTTTCGTTCATGCGTTTTGCTTGCGCCCCAGCCACACTTCGCAGCCGCCGCGCGGATTGGGTTCATAGACCCATTCGCCGTGGCGTTTGACCGCGACTTTGGGGCCGAACGGGTTGGCCGTGGTGATAAACAGGCCGTGTGGGGTCGAAACCAGATTGCGAAAACCCCAGTTGAAATGGTTGCCGAAGCCGTTGCGTGTGACCGGCTCGAAATTGATGCCATCAGCCGAGCGCCAGATCTCGGCGCCGCCATGGTTCTGCACCAGTGCATCCTCGCCCCAATGCTCGATCAGGGTTTGTACATCGGGTGGCCAGCTCGGAATCAGGATGTAGGGCAGCAGATTGGCCCACGAGAAGGTGCCCACGTAGAGCCAGCCATCGTGTACGCACATGCGCCAGATGTAGCCGTTGAAGATGCTGTCGAAGCCGGGGCCGATGCCGGACAACGGATATTTGGGGCCCTGGTCGGTCATGCGTGGCTCACCGACGATCAGATCCCAGCTGTTGTCGGGCCACACGCGGATCAGCTCGGCCGAGGCCGGGCCGATGCCGGCGGCGTAGTGATAACCGCCATTGATGATGCCGCAGCCGGCGTACAGAGCACCGTTGAACTCACACAGGGCCGTGGTGGCTTCGTTGAGCTGGCCGCGACCGGCGCCGCGATCGTAGACCTTCTCCCAGGTGTAGGGCAGGCTGTCGCCCCCACGGGTTTTCCACAATTCGCTGCCGGCACTGGGGTTGACCGTGCCGCCGTAGAGATGGCCGTCGAACTTGGCCATTTCAAACACTGTGGCGTTGTCCAGATTGCCGAAGCCTTCCGGACTGGCCGCCTGCCAGTCGTTGCTGGTCAGATCATGGTTGGCGTAGATGATGGCCTCGGAGCTGAGGTCCTGGGTGAAGCCTTTGGCGGTGCCCGAACCGGTCGGGCTCAAGTGTACCCGGCCGCTGAACTGCTTGAGCGTGCGGCAGGTGCGCACGGCCGGACCGAATGGCGGGCGGGCGATCGGGGCGAAATGGCGGCCGTCTTCGCTGCGCAGGATGTCGGGTGAATGAGCGGTGTGTGGTGACCAGGCCGAGACGTACAGACAAGGATGTGGATCGTTCTCGGTCTGAATGACCGCCATGCCGCGCAGGCCGATGTAGCTGGGCACATCATCGCGTCCGTTACTGCCGTGCACGGTGGGTGAGCGAAACACCATTTGCCAGGTGTCGGTTTCCACCGTGTATTCCCAGATCTGGGCGCGGCGATCAAGGTCATAGATGTCGGCCGGACATTCGATTGGCCAGGGCTGTATGCCTTTGCGCCGGCCCGCCAGGCGCAGGCCGGCCAGATTGCCGCGGGTGGTGCCGACATACAGCTTGTCATTGAACCAGGCCGCGCTGTGCGCGTAGCTGTTCAGACCGTCGCCAAAACCGTTGAGGCAGGTCAGGTCGAAGTCGGCTTCGCCCAGCGGCTGCCCAAGCTTGGGCGCGCTGGTTACGGAATCCACGACCAGATTTCCACCATCACGAAACGGACCAGTGCGCGCGAGAACACGATGAACACCGGTTGCCAGCCGGCACGGATCTTGGCGTTGCCGGTGAGTCCGGGCTTGAGGCGGTCATCGCTTTCATCCAGCGCGACCTGGATGCGTACGATGCGACCGTATTCGCCCTGTTCCGCATTGGGGGCGATGTCGGTCACCTCGCCGCTGAAGCTGGCCCCGGGGTAGGCCCACAGTTTGGCTTTAACCGCAGCGCCGGCGCCGATCACGCCAACCGAAGATTCCGGCAGGTAGACCCGGGCCAGCAAGCCTTCGGTGTCTTCGATGATGGCCACTTCGTCGCCGCGATCGAGGTAATCACCGCGGGCAAAGATCAGGCTGGAGGAGACCACGCGACCATCAATGGTGGCACGCACTTCGGTCATGTCGAGTTCGTTTTCGGCGGCGGCGAGTTCGGCCTGGGCCTGAGCGATATTGGACTTGAGACTGTCTACGCGCTCATCCTCGGCCGGGCTTTCGACCAGCTCCAGGCCGCGGCGCGCTTCCAGGTATTCCTGCTGGGCCACGTCGGCAGAACCGGCAGCCTGTTCATACTCCTGGGCGGTGACACCGCCGCTACGGTAGGCACGCTCAACCCGCTTGAGGCGCGACTTGGCCAGCTTGAGCGCGGCATCGGCGGTTTCCACGCGTTGCTTGGCCAGTTCGATTTCCTCGTTCTTGGCGCCGCGCAGCAGCAGGGCAAGCTCCGATTCCAGACTGGCCAGCTGGGCGCGCGCCGCATCGACCCTCGCCCGAGCCAGGGTGTCGTCCAGGCGCACGATGGTCTGCCCGGCCTCGACCATCTCGCCTTCGCTGACCAGCACGCTGCGGATGTCGCCGGCGGTCAGCGCGCGGACATCCGCCCGTGCTTTGGGCAAAACCTCGACCTCGCCACTGGGTGAATAGGGATAGGGCAGCAAGGCCACCACCAGCAGGATCGCGGCAACGATCCACTGGCCTCGACTGGGGCGCCAGATCTTGCGTGGCGGCTTGTCGATGGTGTTGCTGTCGAGAGAAAGATTTGAATATTGCTTGACCATAAAGTAGCCGAACGCCCCCAGCGTGACTGCAATGCCGGCGCCTTGATGGCGCGCTTCCAAAAAGCTCCCGATCAACCACAGGATGACCGCGAGTAAACCGAATGAGAAGACCATGGAAATGACCCCGTAAACCGCCAGCCAGCGCAATGGCAGGGGGCGATTCTGGGTGTTCCACGGACGCCGCGCACCGATGATGGCGCCCAGCGATTGATATTTCAGGTCGAGTACGCCCAGGTAGTTACACAGCAGGTAGTAGCCGTCCTGGGTGATCAGCGGATTGAGGCGCAGAAGCAGCGAGATCGTTGCCGCTGTCGTCACCACCGTGGCCATGCTGGCGAGCACCGGCGCAGTGCTCGCGCTGAGACCCCACACGAGCACGGCCAGGGCTTGCAGCACCAGCAAACCGACCGGCGTGGCCGCGGTCACGCGCAGCCGCTGGCTGCGCTGCAAATGTCCGACTAGCCGCTCGCCGTGCACGGCCAGACGCGGTATCGGCAGCATTTTGTCGACGATGACATGAACGCTGGGCTGGGTGCCGCCGTAGCGGTAGATGGCGCCCGCCCGCGCGGCCATGGTGGCGACATTGAGAATGCCCACCGCCAGGGTGATCGACAGCACGATGCGCCACGGCGCCTCGGTCAGGATGCTGTGGCCGAGCCAGTCATAGCGGTGCGAAAAGGCAAAGCAAATTGTGGCCGTGGTGATCAGCGCCAGCACTGCGAGTGTCCAGCGGTTGCGCAGCGGCCACACCAGCACCCGGCCAAAGGCAATCAGCAGGTGCAGCAGCGGCGCCGGTAGGGCCATGCCGCGGGTCGGGGCAGCCGACATGTCATGCAAGGACGGCATCACGCCCGGCTGCGCCAGCGAGCCGGGCACCGACGCCGGCGGGTAGGCCAGATCGGAAGGCCAGTCGCGCGCATTGATCGGTGGGCGTCGCAGCGAGCCGCCATCGCGCTGACGGGGCGGCGGAATCGGTTCACGGCGTCCGGCCTTGAGCACCCCGCGCGAGCCCAGTTCGCTGATCCAGTGATTGAGATGCTCGCGGCTGACGCGTCGCTTCAGCTGCGTGGTGACGTGTTGCCAGACCTCGCCAATGCTGCGCGTGCCGTCGAACAGCTGGAGAATTTCCCAGTCCTCGGTCGACACACGAATGCGCGCTTCACCTGCGCTGAGCAGTTGCTGGCCATGCTGCCGCCCATCACTTTGCGCAGTGCACAGCACGAACTCGGATTGAAACACGTCGTGCGCGCCTTACCGGCTGTTCAGCAGGCGATCAAACGGCGCCAATGCGGCGTTGCTGAGCAATCCTGCCGCCGCGCTCAGGCGCAGCGAGGCGAGCATGTACTCGTAACGCGTGCTGGAGAAGCGGCGCTCGGCATCGTAGCGTGCGGCAATCGCACTGAGCGTGTCGTCGTTGGTCCGTGTGCCGGCGCGGTAGCCCGCATCCATGGCTTGTTCGGCAGCACGTGCCGCCTTGACCGCTTTCTGGTAGGCCGGAACCTGTGCGTAGGCGGCGCGCAGGGTGGTGAAAGCCAGCTTGACCTGATGCTCGGCCTCGGCTCGGGCGCTGAGCAAGGCCGCGTTGGCGCGGTCTTCATCGGCGCGGGCTGCGGCCAGGCGCCCCTGACTGGCCAGGCTGGGCAGTGACCAGCTGACGTTCACACCGATGCGGGCTTCGTGTTCGGTGCGCTCGCCGGCTGCGCCGCCATCTGTATCCAGGCGGTGCACGCCGCCGAGCAGACGTACGCTGGGCATCTGCGTGCCGCGTACGCGCTTGGCCCCGAGCTGGCTCAGCTGGGTATCAATCTGGGCCAGCACAACACTCAGGTTCTGGCTGCGCGCATGTTCAACCCATGGTTCGATCGTGGGCGGGTCCGGTTCGCTGATGACCATGCCGGACGGCAGCTTGCGCAGATCACGAAAGCGCTGGCCGGTCACCGCATCGAGCTTGGCAAAGGCCGCTTCGAGCAGGCCTTGATCGCGGATCAAGCCGGCTTCGGCAATGGCCAGACTGGCCTCGGCCGACATCACTTCGGCCTCCAGCTGCAGGCCGGCTTCGGCCAGACCGCGCACCTGATCCAGCTGCTGGGTCAGCTTGGCGATTTCGGCCTCGCGCAGACGCACCGCATCCTCGCCGGCGAGCACACCGAAATAGGCCTGGGCCACGGACAGCACCAGTTCGTCATCGAAATGGGTTAGCTCAAGACGCGCCCGCTCGACATTCAGCGTGGCCATGTCCAGCGAGGCCAGCAGCGCCGGCTCGTAAAGCGGCTGCGACAGCTGAATGGCGAACATGTTGCGATCGTAATCGTCGGAAAAATCGACGTCATTGAGCGCGTAAAAATCGCCTTCAATGTCCTCGTCGCGGTAGTCGTAGCTGCCGTTCAGGCTGATGTCCGGCATCAGATCGCCCAGCGCTGCGCGACGCTGATGATCGCGTACCGTGCTGTTGGCCAGCATCACTTGGCGATCTGGGTTATGCGCCAGGGCGGCGGCAAAAACCTGAATCAGGCCCGCCGGCGGGTTGGCACAGGCGAGGCCGGCCCACAGCACCAGGGGCAGGGCAAACAGGTGCGTCGATCGAATCAGCATGATCGGCAATCAGAGGTTTGAGGCATGCGCAGCAATCTCATCCAGTTGAGTTCGGCGCGTGCAGTTTATTGCAGCTCGGCAGAATCCGGGCCGGGCTGTGTGAGGTTTAGGAGATAATGGCCGCGATCAGGTCTGTCGGTGTATCGGTGAATGCCTACAGATAAAGTCAGAATATTCTGTCGTTGGTGTAGTGAGATATGAACAAGGATCCGAACGTGCAGCCCAGACCGCGCCCCCAGCCACCCGAAAAACCACTGCCGGGTGATTGCTGTGACAGCGGCTGCGTGGACTGCATCTTCGATCAATACAGCGACGCGCTGCGCGCGTACGAGCGGGCCGTGGCGGCCTGGGAGCTGGAGCAGGGTGGTGGCGAACGTTAGCGCGATAGGTTTTGATCAGGTATCAGCAAGGCGAACCATCCAAGCGCTGATGCAAGGCATTCAACACCTCCTCCAACGGTGCTTCTAGCCGCAGGCCGGCGCTGTTGAGGAACGCGGCGATCATGACGTAATGGCCGACCAGCATGGTGATTTCAATGAGCCGCGGTTTGCTGTAGTGCGCACACAGGGCATTCCAGGTTGCATCGCTGATCACATGCTGTTGGCACAGCTCGTCGCAGGCTTGTATGAGCAGTGCGTAGACCGGATTGCGCGTTTTGATGCGTCCGCTGGCACAAAGTATGTCGTCGTCGCTCAGCCCTGCGCGTAGGCCAATCTCGACGTGCTGGCCCCATTCGTAACGACTGCGACAGTTCCATGCGGTGCGCAAGATCAGCATCTCGCGTTGGCGCGGCGGCAGACGGCCATAGGGCATCATGCGTGAGGCGAAGAACAGCCAGGCCCAAAACAGACGTGGGTTGATATGCAGCACGCTGATGACGTCTGGAACGTCGTTGCGGCCAAGTGTGCGTGATAGGCGTGAGACGCCGCGAAAAAGCAGTCCGCGTTGTTTCGCTGGCGGTGCGCTGAGACGTGGTGTGGCGGTTTCGATCCAGCCTTGCGCTGGGGTTAGTGCGGTCATGCGGATGCGACTCCGGCGTTTGCTCGATATTGACTTGGCGTTTGTCCGGTGGCTTGCCGAAACCAGCGGAGAAAAGCCTGGCGTGAAGAAAAACCCAATTTCTGCGCGGTCACGTCGACACTCAGTGCCTGCTGGCACAGGTTGTCATCTGCGAGCTGCAGGCGGACCTGCTCAAGCAGTTCGCGATAGCTGGTGCCTTGTTGTTGCAACTGACGGTGCAGATGGCGACCGCTCAGGCCCAGTTGCAAAGCCACCATTTCCTTGGTCGGCGGGCCGTCCACCAGCATGGCGCGAATCAGTTGGCGTACTTCTTCGCTCAGATCAGTGGCGTTTTGGCGTTGGCGCAGTGCGTTTGCTGCGTGTTGTTCTAGCAGTTCGCGGATGGCGGCGTTGCCGTGGCGCATCCGCACTTTGAGGAGATCGGATGGCACGACGACTGAATTATGTGCCTGATCAAAATGCACGGGCACTCGGAAGAAGGTGAAGTAGCCGCGCGCATGGCCAGCATCGGTGGGGCGTGCATGGACGAAGTTCACCCTGAGCATCAATGGGCGTTGTTCTGGCATCAGGAAGCGCATAATCACGGCTACGCTGCCCAGCACATATTCACGCGCCTGGCGTTTGAAGGCGGGCCCACCCGCGCGGCATTCCCAGCGGAGTTCGATTTGTCCGGGGTGGCGTACGATTTCGAGTTCGCCAATGTTGCTGAGTAAGCCATGAAAGCGCTCGATCATTTTGATGACTGCGCCGAAGTCGCTGCACACCTGGGCAATCTGCCCCAATGGCCCGAGTGTTCCGGGTTGGATGTCGTTTGCCATGTGCAGACCAACCAGTGGAATGTCGTAGCGCGATGTCAGGGTGCCTAGCAGCATTTCGAGGACGTCGACCGGAATCGTGCGGTTGGCGTCCTTGAGTTGATCGGCGCTTAAGCCGGCTTCATGCAGCCACTCATCCATGCTCAGCCCAGCGGCTTGGCCGCGCGCTACAAAATGCTGCAAATGACTGATTGAAATCCAGTTCAGCGCTGGTTTCTTAAGGGGTATCACCACATCACCTCCTTGCGTGTTGGGAGTATGTGTCAATTCAGGCCAGCTGTGGATCGTGGTCCTCAATGGTTACCTGATCTGGCCACTTTCGGGACTGCCGCATACGCCGGTCGCTGCCTAGCATGGCCACCCTCATATTTCGATCGGGGGCGACATGTCACAACACCGCAAGAGCTGGCTCAGGCTGATGAGAATCCTCGGCTTGAGCGTGGGATGGGGCAGCGCGATGGCGGCTAATGCGGGCGTGTCGCAGGAACAGGCGGATCGTCTTGGGCGTGATTTGACCCCCGTTGGTGCGATCGCTGCCGGCTCCGCTGATGGGCACATTCCTGCGTGGGTGGGCGGCGATGACTTTCCACAGGCCCTGAAGGACTTCAAGCGCCAGGATCTTGAGGATATCCGCAGCGTAATCAACGGGTTGGATATCCGTGCGGAGGTTGAACAAGCCCTGTCGGCGGCGGACCAGGGTGATTTCGCCAGTGCAAGCACCACCTTGCGCGCGATCATCGACAAGTTGCCAGAGCCGCAGCGCGCATTGGCGAAAGTGGCAGAGAAACAGATTGCCAGTGCGGCTGAGCCGCTGTTCACGATCACAAGCGACAACTACCAAGAGCATGCCGACAAGCTGACGCTGGGGCACCAGGCCATGTTCGAGCGTTACGACAGCTACAAGATGCATATCTATCCGGGTATTCGTAATGCGTTTTACCCGGATGAGATTTACGCCGCCACCAAGGCCAATGCCACGCGTGCTCGATTGGAAGGTACAGATGGCGTCAAGGACGCAAAGCTGGGCTTCCCGTTCCCGATCCCGACCAGCGGCGCAGAGGTGATCTGGAACCACAAGCTCAAGTTTCGTGGCTCGGCGGTGCGCCGGGTCAATGACCAGGCCATTGTGAAGCCTGATGGTGATTTCAAGATCACCAAGATCGTCGAGAACGTGAAGTTCCGCTACGCCAATTTGCAGAGTCCGCCACCCGACGACAACAGCTTGATGGCCTATTACCTGCAGGAAGTGATCTCCCCGCCGCGTGTCGCGGGACAACTGATCTTGGTGCATGAAACGGCTGATCAGTCGAGCAGTGGGCGTGCCGCGTGGATTTTCAATCCAGGATTGGGGCGGGTGAATCGGGCGCCGGATGTGGGCTACGACAACCCGTCGGTGGGCACCGATGGCGAGCAGTTCAACGATCAGGTTGATGTGTTCAACGGTTCGCTCGATCGCTACAACTGGACCTTGGTTGGCAAGCGTGAGGTGTACATCCCGTACAACGCATACCTCATGAGCATGCCTGTGCTGCGCTATCGCGACATGCTGCATGGGCGCCATTTCAATCAGGCGCTGGCGCGTTACGAGCTTCATCGCGTTTGGGTGGTGGAAGCCAATTTGCGCGAAGGCTTGCGACATCAGATCGCAAAACGTGTTTTCTACGTGGATGAAGACTCCTGGTCGATTGCCGCCGTGGCCAACTACGACGGACGCGGCCAGCTGTGGAAGGTTCAGGAAGCTCATCTGATCACCGCACCGTTCGTGCCAACGGTGACCGGCGTGCCGGAGATTATTTACGACCTGCAGAGTCAGCGCTATTTCGTTACCGCGTTGCTCAACGAGGGGGAAATCCCAGACTGGGAAGCCAGTTTCCAGGACAGCTTTTTCAGCCCGGCAAGCCTCAAGCGCCACGCGCGAACCCGTTGAGGACGTGCGCATGAAAAGATTGTTCTGGGGTGTTGCGGCGGTGGCGTTGGCACCCGCGACCCATGCGCTTAATTTCGAGCCGCTCGACGGCCTGTCTATGAGCTGGTCAAACCGGATTGCATTAGGCGCTGCTTGGCGCATGGAAGCGCGTAATCCGGATCTGATTGGAAAGCTCAATCTGACGCCTGATTTGTGCGATGGCGATGACTGCCGTGATTTCGGTGGCGATCCCGCGCCCAATCAGCGCCTGGTTGAGGCACCGGGTGGCTTCGCCGCCCATAACCAGGACAACGGCAATCTCAACTACGAGCAGTACGACCCGGTGGCTGCCAGCCTCAAGTGGACCAGCGAGCTCAGTGCCTACTGGCGTGACGTGGTGTTCCGTGCGCGCGGCGAGCTGACCTTTGATGCGATCAACTACAACTTTGAAAACACTCATGCCAACACGCGCTATCAGCCACAGCACACAGCGCGCGCGGATGTCATTGAAGACCAGGTTGGTGCGCGTCTGGATTTGCTCGAGGCCTTCGTAGCCGTGCCATTTATGCTGGCCGGGCATGAGTTCTTGCTCAGCGTCGGTGAACAGCGTGTGCGCTGGGGTGAGGCCACCACCATTCAGCTCAACAGCCTGAACGAGATCAATCCGCCGGATCAGAATCTCTTGTATGTGCCAGGTGTTGAGTTGGCGGACATATTCAAACCGGTTGGCATGGTGTCGTTAACCGCCAACCTGAATGAAAACACTGCGCTTGAGTTGCTTTATCAATATCGCTGGGAAGCGCTGGCGCCAGCAGCCGCAGGCTCCTTTATGTCGACCAGTGACATTGGTGGTGGTGGCGACTACGCGGTTATCGCAGAAGGCCAGTTTCCTGAAGATCCGGATTTCGTTGGCGTGCCGCAGGGCACTTTGGGGTTGATCAGCAGCTCGTCGGCATCAGTACCCATACTGCCCGAATCCTACGGCGAGCCGCGCGACGGTGGCCAGTACGGTGTCAGTCTGCGTGGTTATCTGCCTGACTTCTATCATGGTGTTGAGTGGGGGCTTTATTTCCTCAACTACCACAGCCGGTTGCCCTATGGAAGCATCTACGCGACCGACGCCGGCTGCTGGCGTGAGGCCAGCAATCTGGTCGGCGCCATAGCGGCCTGCGGTCTGTTCAATGGCTCGCTGACGGGCATTGGATTGGACGCTATCGTGCCGCCCGAGTTGCTGGATCTGATTGGCTCCGATGGCACATTCAGCGGAACCTTGGGCGGTTTGGGTAAGGAACCGGTTCCGCTGGACACGCTAAAGGTGTTCCTCGATTACCCTGAAGACATTCGTATGTTCGGGGTCAGCTTCAACACCACGGTTGGTTTGTGGTCATTGGCGGGGGAATATTCATACCGCCCCAATTTGCCAGCCCAGGTGCATCTGCAGGATCTGGTGTTTGCCGGGGTCAATCCGGTGTTTCCCCGGCAGGAAATTGTTATCCCCGGGGTTGCCACCATTCCGACCGCGCAAAGCGCGGTGCCCAACTTCATCGAGTCACGTTATCGCCGCAACTCGAACATTCAGCCGAATCAGCTGATTCGAGGTTGGGAGGCGCTGCAGGTGGGGCAGCTAAGCCTGACCGGCATTCGCATCTTTTCGAGCAGCAATCCGATAGGCGCCGATCAGATCATTCTGATTACCGAGGCCGGCTTTACCCACGTGATGGATATGCCGGGCCTGCATGAGATGCAATTTGATGGCGGTGGTGCCAACGCTACTCATGCTGGGCCTGGTGCCGACGGAAGCGGTAGCGGCGGCGTGCCTGACACTCGACGTATTGCACCGACTCAGCAAACCCGGGGCTTTGCGGATGACTTCGCGTGGGGCTATCGCGTGTTGGCGCGCCTTGAGTACAACGATTTCATTCCCGGCGTACCGACCTGGCGCCCCATCCTGGCGTTTTTTCATGACGTTGATGGCGTATCAATCGCGCCCATGCAGAACTTTATCGAAGGGCGCCGCCAGTTTGTCGTTGGCAGCCAGTTTGAATTTAGCCAATCCCTGTCTACCACCGTGCTTTATCAAGGCTTCTTTGGTGGTGGTGATCTGAACAAGCTGGATGATCGCGACCATTTGTCGCTGAGTCTGGTTTACACCTTCTAAGGAGCGCAGCGTGGCGTGTAAAAGAGTGTGCACAAAGTCTCTCAAGGGGCGCTTGTGCTTTATCACCGGTGCGGCCAGCGGAATTGGTCGGGCCGTTGCCGAGCAGTCAGCTCAGGCTGGTGCGCATGTGCTGCTTACGGATATCAACGAGGACGCGCTGTCGACGGTTGCAGAGGGTATCCGCACGGCGGGTGGTGTGGTGCTTGATAGTCGCGCCCTGGACATCGCGGATATTGAGCAGGTTCAAAGCTACGCTCGGGATATTCATGAGCGCTTCGGCAGTGTTGATGTTTTGATGAACGTGGCCGGTATTTCCATCTGGGGCACGGTCGATACGCTGAGCCACGAGCAGTGGCGGCGTGTCGTCGACATCAATCTGATGGGGCCGATACATGTCATCGAGAGTTTTGTGCCGCAGATGATTGAGGCCCAGCGCGGCGGGCATATCGTCAACGTGTCTTCGGCCGCCGGGTTGTTTGGCTTGCCGTGGCATGCAGCCTACAGCGCCAGCAAATTCGGTTTGCGCGGTGTCTCTGAAGTCCTGCGCTTCGACCTTGAGCGCCATGGTATTGGCGTTTCTTTGGTTTGCCCTGGCGGTGTCGACACCGGCCTGGTTCAGACCTTGGAGGTCGCGGGTATTGATATGCAGCAACCCCACATGCAAAAGCTGAAAGCACATTTTCAGCGTCATGCAGTCAGTCCGGATACGGCTGCGCGGGCGATTATCAAGGGCGTGACCGCCGGGCGGTACATGGTTTTTACGTCCAACGATATTCGGTTGGGGTACTGGTTTCAGCGCAAGTTCTCCTGGCCCTATGAGCTGGTCATGCGCTGGCTGAACCAGCGTTTGTACAAACTCAGTATCGACGCCCGTCGTGCAGCGGTGGACGTATGAACCGCCTGATGTTGAGCCTGCTGCTGATGCTTGCGGCAGGTTGTCAGGGCGGCCAGCAAGCGGGGCGCGAAGACGCGGAGCAGTCATGGTCTCAGCAGGATCTGAGCTTCACCGCGAGTGACGGTGCGACGCTGTATGCCTCATTGCGTGGTGTTGATGATCTTTCGCCCAAGCCGGTGCTGATTGAGTTCAGTCCGTATGGCTCGGGTTCGGACATTCCTGATTTTGGTCCGGCCTACAACCATGTGTTCGTTAACGCGCGCGGAACGGGGCGCAGCAACGGTGCCTGGAGTGCCGTCGGAGCCCGTGATCAGCAGGATATTTCCGAGTTCGTAGCGTGGGCATGCGAGCAGCCTTGGAGCAATGGGCGCATGGGCTTGTATGGCTTTTCAGCCAGCGCCATCGCGATCTACAACACCTTGCATCTGCCACTGCCGTGCGTTGAGGCCGCAGCCCTGATGGCTGGCACCAACGATTTGTACCGCGACTTGCTGTACCCCGGAGGCATACCCAATCTGGTCCCCGCTGTAGCCGTAGGGCTGGGCGTTGGGGCGCCGGCATTGCTAAGCACCCCACTTCGTCTGGCTGATGGCCAAAGCGTGCTCGAGCAAGTGCTTACAGGACTTGGCTTTGTCGGTCTGACCACCGATGTGCTGCTGACCCAGGTCGAGAACGATTACTGGCTGAATCACACGCAGCGCCCCGGACCCAACCGTTTTCCGATTCTCGCGAATACGGGCTTCTACGATGTGGAGTCGCGCGGTCCGTTTGAAAGTTACAAGATGTTGCGCGATCAAGGTGTGCCGGTCCATCTGCGCTTGCTTGGGGCTCACGACGGCTTTCCGAACGGTACGCCCGGGCCCTTCGTTGATTACCAGCGCTGGTTCGACCGCTTTCTGCGCGATCAACACAACGGTGTTGATCAAGAAGCCCCGGTTCAATTGTTGGTTGGGCATGGCGGCTATGAACAGCTTATGGCGGGCGAGTTCAGCCGTATTGAAGGCGAGGACTGGCCATTGCCTGGAACGCATTGGCAGGCCCTATATCTTTCACCGCAGCGGGGTGGCGGTGCTCGCTCTCTCAATGATGCAAAGCTTGTTGGCAGCGCGCCCGATGAGACGGGTCGCCATGCTTATCCAGTGCTCACATCGCTGCTTGGAAGCGATCCTTACACCACGTCGGTGGTCGCTGCAGCGGGTGCGGCGCCGTTGTTCGAGTTCCTGCCGTTCCTGAATGATCTGGCTACGTTGGAGCCGTTGTCGCTCACCTATACCACGCCACCGTTCGTGCGTGATGTGGACCTCATAGGGCCTGCTGGGTTAACCCTGCATGTGATGACAGCGCTGCCCGAAACGGACATCTACGCAGTGATTGCCGATGTTTGGCCGGATGGCCGCTCTTTTCCTGTGGGTGTTGGGCGCTTGCGTTCAAGTTTCCCCCACATCGACCCCGAGCGATCGGTGTATGACAGCAATGCTGAGGTCGTCCAGCCATATCCAGTGCACAGCGCCAAGGACTACGCTGCGCCGGGCGAGCTGCGCGAATATCACATCGAGTTCTGGCCACTGGGTAACCGTTTCATGACGGGCCACCGTTTGCGGCTGTACCTGACTGGCTCGCCGTTGTATGCAATGCCCGCACCGGGGGTGAATCTGGTATTCGTGGGTGGGCAGACTCCGTCGCGCCTGATGGTGCCGGTGCAGAAAGGGGATGATCTGGCTCGTTTGTTTGAGCCGTAAGCTGTACGTCATTACCCATTCATGATCGGGTGATAGCATCCCCTGTTTGAGCTTTAGCGCGTCGAGAATAAGGGGGACATCCATGGGGAAAGCGCGTCGCAATCGCAGTCAGGCCAGTGGGCTTGATCGTCGTTCGGTACTCAAGGGGCTGGCCACGCTGGGGGCGGCGCCGGCCTTGAGTGCATGCGGTGAGGCCGGGCGTCAGTTGTCCGGGCCGGCGCCACAGGTGGATGCGGATGTGGCGGTGAGCTTCATCCACGGGGTGGCGTCGGGCGATCCTTGGGACGACTCGGTGGTGTTGTGGACACGCATTACACCGGCCGAGGACACCGATGAAATTCCGGTGGCCTGGGAGATCGCTCGCGACGAAGCGATGACCGACATTGTGGGCTCGGGTGTTTTCGTAACCGACGCGGGCCGCGACTACACGGTCAAGGTGGTGGCGACGCAGCTGGAGCCCTGGACGCGCTACTGGTATCGCTTTCGCTGCGGTGAGGTGGTGTCGATGCTGGGTCGCACCAAAACCGCGCCGCGCGCCGAGCTTGCTCTGGATCAGCTGCGCTTCGCCTTTTCGTCCTGCGCCTGGTATTCCATGGGCTATTTCAATGCCTACCGGGGCATTGCCGAGCGCGATGATCTGGATGTGGTGTTCACGCTGGGCGACTACATCTACGAGTACGGCGGTGACGAGTTGCTCTCCACGCCGTTCGCGCTGGGGCGCTACATGGCGCCGGGGCATGAGATTGTCTCCTTGCAGGACTATCGCACCCGCCATGCGCTGTACAAGACCGACCCCGATCTGCAGGCCGCGCATGCGGCGCACCCGTGGATCTGCACCTGGGATGATCACGAATCGACCAACAACAGCTATGCCGATGGTGCTGATAACCACACCGAAGGCGAAGAGGGCAGCTGGACTGAGCGCAAGCGCACGGCAATGCAGGTCTACTTCGAGTGGTTGCCGGTGCGAGAGGAATACAACCCCAATACGCATCCCGATGCGTTCTTGTACCGGCGTTTGCAGTACGGTGATCTGGTTGAGTTCTTCGTGCTCGAATCGCGTCTGGAAGGGCGTTCGGTACAGGCAGAAAATGCCGAAGAAGCGGCTGACCCGCAGCGCTACATGATCAGCCCGCAGCAGGAGCAATGGCTGATCGGGGGCATGCGTGAAAGCACCGCACGATGGAAGGTGGTGGCGCAGCAAACCATGATGTCGCAGCTGTTCATCGCTCCGGGTGTGCCGTATGGCTATGACGCCTGGGACGGTTACGTGGCCCAGCGCAATCGCCTTTTTGAGGCCTTCGCCGAGATTGACGATGTTGTGGTGATCACCGGCGACATTCACACCTCGTTCTGCAACGAGCTCACCGTTGACCCTCGCGACATGGCCTATCAACCCGGTGTGAGCGGTTCGGTGGGAGTCGAGTTCGTGTGCCCTTCAATCAGCTCGCAAGGCTTGCCGCTGGTCGTGGTCAACGTGCTGCAACTGTACAACCGGCACATGCGCCAAGCCGTGGGTGATCTGGAAATTGGCCACGGCTACGTGGTGATGACGGCCACCCCGCAACGGTGTGAGGCGGCCTACCGCTACATGGTCTCGGTGCGCACGCCGCTCAAACTGGAGCTGCCCGGGCCGGTGTGGGGTGTGAACAGCGGCGAGAAAACCCTGACTCGCAGCTGAGGCTATCCAGACGACCTAATTTCGCTCCCCTGCATCTGAACGTCGAGCAGGTGCGTAGAAGGTGTTGATGAGCTTTCTCATCAACAACCTCTAAGGGGAGATTTATGATTGCCAGTACGATTCGACGTCCTGTTGCGGCGGGCCTTAGTGTTGCCGCATTGGCTGTGGCATTAAGTACACCAGCCTTTGCCGATGCGACACCCGACTGCAACGTGGGTGCGGCGACAAATTCAGTGGAGTGTGGTGAAGGCGCTTCGGCGAGCGCTTCCGGCGCAACCGCCGTAGGTGCAGGGGCTGTCGCAAGCGCTGCTGATGCAGTGGCTGTAGGCGGTGACAACGATGGCGCCAATCCGGCAACGGCGTCGGCACCATCCACCGTAGCGGTCGGCGGTGAAAGCGACGCGACAACGCCAGGCGCCACCGCCTTGGGGTGGCAAGCGCAAGCGACAGGTGCCATGGGTACGGCGGTCGGGCATCAGACAACGGCCTCAGGTGACCAAAGCTTCGCAGGCGGTGAAGACGCAATCGCGTCCGGAACCAACGCGATTGCGATCGGTAACACGGCGCTGGCCGAAGGTGGTGATTCAATCGCAATCGGTGGTAACCGTGACGGTAGCAATGGTGTGGCAACCATCGCCACAGGCCCCTCGACAACTGCGGTCGGTGGTCAGTCCCTGGCCAGTGGTCCGGGGGCGACAGCATTCGGTTGGCGCTCGGCCGCAGATGGCGAACGCTCGACGGCGCTGGGGCACCTGGCAACTGCTACTGGCGTACGCACAACGGCGATAGGTGAGAACGCCGACGCGCAGTCAGATTTTTCGACGGCGATTGGCAATGAATCCATCGCTGACGGCGTTGACGCGCTGGCTGTTGGCGATAGCGCGTTTGCGGCGGGTAACTCGACAACAGCAGTGGGTGGAGAAAGCATCGCCAATACCCCCGGGTCGACCGCGCTGGGTTGGCAGGCTCAAGCTACCGGAGCGATGGGCACAGCGGTGGGGCATCAAACGACGGCTTCGGGTGATCAGAGCTTCGCTGGGGGTGAAGACGCCGTGGCTTCTGGCAGTAATGCCATCGCTATTGGCAATGCCGCCATAGCAGAGGGTGGGGATTCGATCGCCATCGGCGGCAATCGCGATGGTGCGAATGGTGTTGCGACCCTCGCCACTGGACCCTCCACAACGGTGGTAGGCGGCCAGGCACTGGCCAGTGGTCCCGGTGCTACAGCGTTTGGCTGGCGTTCGTCCGCCTCGGCTGAACGAGCCACTGCGCTGGGTCACCTTGCCAATGCGAGCGGCGTGCGATCGGTTGCGGTCGGTGAAGCTGCAGCGGCAGGGGGTGAGCGGGCGATTGCGGTCGGTGACTTGTCCAGCGCGAACTTCGACAACTCCGTTGCTATTGGGGCCGGCGTGGAAGCCAGTCGTGCCAATGAGGTGGCGATTGGTAATGCAGCCAATACGTACCGGTTCTCCGGCATCACATCGTCAGCCAGTCGGGCCGCACAGTCTGGGCCTGTGCAACTTGTCACTTCGGATGCGCTGGGTAATCTTGCGACTGCGGACATGGAGGACTTTTTTGACGAGCAAATGGATGAGACGCGGGCTGGTATCGCGCTGGGGCTCGCACTGGACACGCCGATGATTCCCTCCGGCAAGACCTTCGCCATGAGCGTTGGCGGTGGCCATTACGATGGCCAGAGTGCGCTTTCGCTGGCAACCAGTTTCCGAGCGTCAAACAATCTTGTGTTCTCGGCAGGTGTAGGTTCCGGCCTTGATGTTGGTGAGTTCGGTGGTCGAATCGGTGCTCAGATTGCTTGGTAATTGTGATCGGGTGTGGCGGCGGGTCGTAAGACTCGCCGCTATCCTCCTGCTGTGTAGTCCGCTTGCTTTGTCTGCGGCTCCCCGGGTGCCCGACGACGAGGTTCTGGCGCGATTGGTGTGGTCGACGATGATTGCCGTAGACAACGCCAATCGCACAGGCAATTACGCGGTGCTGTACGCCCTGGGGTCGCCCGGCTTTCAGTCGCGTCATAGCCAGAAGGATCTGGCCCAGATTTTTGCCGGACTTCGCGAGCGACGTATCGATGTGGGCAGGGCTGTTCTGGTTGCACCGACGTATCACATACCGCCGGCGATTACGGCGCAAGGCCAGCTTCGATTGCGCGGTGGCTTCGAATACCGACCCCGCGCCATACGCTTTGACGTGCTCTTCGACCTGGTTGATGGGGGGTGGCAAATCGCAGCCTTGTCCGTGGCGGAAATGGACGCGAGCACGCGATAAAAGCCCAGCACCCGACCCGCAGCTGAGTCAGGCGGCGGGGCGCAACTGCGGGCGCGACTTGATGCGGCCCCAGCGGGCGGCCTGTGGCAAGCGTTTTTGCAGCCACTCGGGCAGGCCTTCAAGGCCGAGCACGTTGCTTTCGTGCTCGCCCTCGGCCATGAATTCACGTGTACCCATGAGGTAGTCGAACCAGGGGCGGGTGACACACCAGTTGGCGCTGGGGTTGCGGCCCATGTGGTGATCGTAATGCCAGCGCAGATGCTGTTTGCCCCACTGCGGGTCTAGGTGCGATTTCTTGTGCACCCGGTAGTAGTTGGCGGCGCTGTACCACAGCGTGCCGACATAGAACGGTGCCAGCGGAAACAGCGGCGCCACCACCGCCGAGCTGGCAATCAAGGCCCAGGCTTCCTTGCCTTGTGCATGCATGCCGAGGGGGAAGCGGCGGTAGCTGGGATCGTAGTAGTCATTGCGTCGCACCGCGCCGTGGTGCTCATGAAAATGGAATGACCAGAAGGTCCCGCGTGTCTTGCCCATGCCGTGCAGGACATGTTTGTGCACAACCCATTCCACCGCGTTAGCGGTGATCAGGCCCAGTGGAATGCCGATCATGCTTGCCCCTTTTGACGGGATCCAAGTTGCTGCAACAGGCGTTCAATGGCCTGACCGCCTAGGGCCACGTGGGCCGCAGCGTGGTCGTGCGCCGCCTGGCTGTCGCCCTGGCGGATGGCTTGGGCCAGAGCCTTCAGGCCGGCAATATCACGAAATTCTTCGCGCATCACGGCGGTCAGCAGCGGGCGAATGGCTGCGTAGGTGGCCTCCAGTGAGTTGAAGGCCAGGCGGTACGCAATGTTGCCGCTGCCATCGATTACCTCGCGCCAGTAATCCAGCGCCAAGACCTGCAGCCGTGCGTCGTCACCGCCAGCGGCCTGCATACGTTCGAGCATGCCATCCAGCCCGTCGGCCAGCGCAGTCTGGGCCTGCTGCGCGGCGGCAGCGGCGATGGTCGGCGCCAGGCTTTGACGCAGGCTGAGGATGCCGCGCGCCACTTCGGTGTTGATCTGGCCGCTGGCACTGACCAACAGGCTGGGCAGCATTTCCAGTCCGGCCTCGCGTCGCCAGTCCAGGACCTGGGTCGCGCCGCCATGGCGGACGGCAATCAGGCGCGCCTGCTGCAAGCGTTTGAGCGCCTCCCGCACGGCGCCACGGTTAACCCCGAGCAGCTCGGTCAGGACACGCTCCGAGGGCAGCTCCTCGCCGGCACTCAGTTCGTCGCTGAGGATACGGTCGCGCAGCTGGGCGTAAACCGCCTCGGACAGGGAACGCTTTTCCACGGTTTGAAACACGGCAGACTCCAGTCATCTGATCAACTGATCATACCAGTTGTTGTGAAACTGTCCACACACTATGATCCTGGCCCCAGCGCTTAGCGCGGGGTCCAGTAGCGCTGCATCTCCAGATAGGTGAACGAGGCCGACCAGGTGATCATGAGCAGGCCGACCACCGATTCCACTCCGACCAGAATGCGGATCGCGCCGTGCGGCACCAGATCGCCATAGCCCAGTGTGGAATAGGTGGTGGCTGACAGGTAGACCGCATCCATCAGGCTCAACGCCGGGTGGCCGCCGGAAATGCCGCCGAGGCTAGGAAAGTGTGTGGCCATGTGGATGCCCAGGCCGAAAATGCCGATTTCGACCAGATGCAGAACCAGCAGCAAGGCAATCAGCACCAGCATGCGCAGGCGCGCGGGCACATGGCGCCAACGTGGCAAAGCGTTGTTCAGGGCGTTCAGTCCCTCGTAGTGCAGGGTCACTGTTATGGCGACGACGCCCAGGGTCAGCAACATGGCTGTGGTGTGCGCGGACAACATCACAAGTTCATCTACAGGCCAGTGAGGTGTCAGTGTATTGGATCGTCTGCGGGGTCGCTGCGGCTTGATCCAGATCAATGCGCTGTGCTTTCACGCGACTCATCCTGAGCGTCATGTCTCCAGTTGGAGTGGCCCTGCGATCGGGAGAGACGATCATGAAAAGCCTGTCCAAAATTATTCTGGCCAGCGAATTTTCCAGCACCTGTGAATGCGCACGCGAGCATGCTCAGGCCCTGGCTTTGCGCAGCGGTGCCGAGCTGCACGTGGTGCATGTTCAGGTATTGCACGGCGACCAGTTCGGTTGGGCCGGCATTCCTGACATCAAGGCGGTCGAGCGCGCCATGGATCAGATGTCAGACACGCGCATGGCCCGCTTCGTCAGTGGTTTGGATGGCGCCGTAACCCAAGTGGTGATGCGCGATATCAGCGCCTCGCCGGCCATCTTGCGTTACGCCGCCGAGCAGCAGGCCGATCTGATTGTCATGGGCACACACTCGCGCAAGGGCATGGACCGCCTGTTCATGGGCAGCGTGGCGAGCGAGGTTATACGCCGCAGCGAAGTCCCGGTGCTGGCTATCGGCCCTGAGCAGCACCATCCCGAGGACGGCTATCAGCGCCTGCTTGCTGCGGTGGATTTTTCTCCCAGTTCAGATGCCGCATTGCGACAGGCGCGTGCGATGGCGCTTGAACGCCAAGCCGATGTGATCGCCCAGCATGTGATCGATGACCGCAGTTTGCCGCCGTATTTTCAGGGTGATTTCATCGAGCCGCAGCGCGAGAGCGCGCGTCTGGCCATGCAGCAACTGCTGCGCACGTTAGATGCGCCGCCGCGCATTGATCCTGTCATCAGCACGGGCAAGCCAGCGCAAGCTCTGGTTGAGGCCGCGCGCGCGCATGCAGTGGACCTGATCGTGGTCGGCGATGCCGGTTTGTCAGCGCTGGATCGCTTTTTCCTCGGTAGTACCGCAGATCGATTGCTGCGCGTTGCAACGTGCCCTGTGCTGGTTCATCGGGGCGACATCATTGGCAATCTCTGAACAGCAGAGCCCGCCAGCTGAATATCAGCTGGCGCAACAGGCACTCAAAGGTGCCGATGGACATTTGCTGGCCGCCCTGGCCGAACGTGTGCTGCTTGAGCCCGCGTCACAATCCCGCCAGGCGCCATCAATGTTCATCACCGATCCGACGGGCTTGATTCTGTGGGTCAATGCAGCCTTCACTCAGCTCACCGGCTATACCGCCGCGCAGGCAGTCGGACGCAATGCGCGATTGCTCAGCAGTGGCCAGCAAGGCCGTCGTTTCTATCGGCGCATGTGGGAGTGCATCAGCAGCGGGCAGGTGTGGTCGGCTGAAACCGTGGATTGTGATCGCTACGGCTTCCGCTACGTGATCGAACAGAGCATTTATCCGCTGCTGCGTTGCGGCGCGATTCACTACTACCTGTCGGTACACCACGAGGTTGCTGATCAGCGCGTTCAGCGTCTTGAAGCGGAACGCCGTCGCGGTGTCGATGAAGCCAGCGGACTGCTGACCGGCACCGCATTTCTCGACCGCATCGGTGATCGCGTGCGCCAAGCCGAGACGGCAAGCCGTCACTTTGCCGTGATCAGCTTGCAGCTTGCCCCGGCCTGCATCGAGGCGGCTGCTGGCGACATTCGGGGTGCATTGGGCCGGGCCGATTGTGCGGGACATTTTGGTGATGGGCAGGTTGGTCTTTTGATCAATGATCTGAGCACAACCGCGGCCGCTTGCAACTGGGTCAGCCAGGCGCTTAAGACCACATGCGAGCGCCATGCTTGGCAGGCTGGCGTGGCGATTTTTCCAATCCACGCCGATTGTGCAGGCCGGTTGTGGCGCATCGCCGATGACAATGTGCCCTGACTGATCAAGAATAGTCGGCCTGTTCTGTGCGCTGATAAGAACCATGCAGCAGCTTGCCGCTCGCTACACCGCCCTGATGGACGCGGCGATCGATGCCATTGTGCTGATCGATCGCAAGGGCCTGATTGTGGATGCCAACCCGGCAACTTTGCGCTTGTTTGGCTACGCCAAAACGGACTTGATTGGGCGCAATGTGTCCTGCCTGATGCCTGAGCCCTACCGCGCCGAGCACGACGGATATCTCGGGCGCTACATGAACGAAGGGCAGCCGCGCATCATCGGCATTGGACGTGAGGTATTGGCCCAGCGTTGTGATGGCAGCGTGTTTCCGATCGATCTGGCGGTGGGTGAAATTCGCAGCGAGCATGCATCGGGTTTTGTCGGCTTCATTCGCGATTTGACCACCCGCAAGGCGATTGAGGCCAAGTTGGCCGCGCGCGAGAAGGAACTGGTCCAGCAGCGCGAACGCATCGCTGAGGTTGGCCAGTTGGGCATGCTGGCGGAGCTGGCCAGCGGTATTTCGCACGAGATCAATCAACCGCTGGCCGCCATTTCAACCTACGCGCAGGCTTGTCGTCGTCTGGCCGCGGATCCAGTGGCCAACGCCGATGTGATCGTGCAGACGCTGGAAAAGATCAATCAACAGGCTGAGCGTGCCGGCAAGGTGGTGCACAGCATGCGGCGACTGGTCCGCCATCAGGGTGTGGAATCACACACCCTGGCCATCAACGGTTTGCTTGCCGAGGTGGAATCCTTGCTGGCGCTGGATCCGCACAAACTCAAAATCACCTGTGATCTGGATGCGAGTGATCCCTGCGTGCAGGGTGACGAAACCCAGCTGCAGCAGGTGTTGGTCAATTTGGTGCGCAATGCCTACGAGGCCAGCGTCGCGGCGCCATACACCGTCCAGGTGGAGCTGCGCAGCCGGGTGCTGAGTCGAGACTGGGTGGAGGTTGCGGTGCTTGATCGCGGTGATGGCGTGCCCGAGCATCTTATCGGGCAGGTTTTCAGTCCGTTCGTGACGGGGCGCAAGGATGGTCTGGGGCTGGGCCTTTCGATCAGCAAGTCGATCGTTGATGCGCATGGTGGCGATCTCAGCTGCCGCGCCCGCGAAGGCGGCGGCACATGCTTTACCATGTTGCTGCCAAGGGCCGGGGAGGGCGCATGATCCAGGGGCAGGTTTTCATCATCGACGACGATGAAGCGGTGCGCGATGCCACCGTGTTGCTGATGCAGTCGATCGGGCTCAAGGCTGTGGCCTACGCCGATGCTCAGGCGTTTCTGGATGCCGCCCACGATCAGCACCCCGCCTGTCTGATTCTTGATGTGCGCATGCCCGGCATGAGTGGGCTGCAGCTGGCGCGCGAGGCCCGTGTGCGTCGTGAAGCCTGGCCGATTATTTTCGTGACCGGGCATGGTGATGTGCCAATGGCGGTCGAGGCCATGCGCGAGGGGGCGTTCGATTTCCTGCAGAAGCCGTTTCGTGAGGAAACCCTGATCCAGCGCGTGCAGCGTGCCATCGAGCAGGACCACAACGATCAGGTTGCCGCCTCGGAGCGTGAGGAAATCGAGGAGCGCATCAAGGATCTGACCCCGCGTGAACGGGAAATCCTGCAACGCATCGTCGATGGCGAATCGAACAAGGTGATCGCCATCGAATTGGGCATCAGCGCACGCACTGTGGAGCTGCACCGGGCCAATGTTATGGACAAGATGCAGGCCCGCTCACTGGCGCATTTGCTGCGTCAGGTCTTGAGCGTGACTACGGCGCTTACCAGGCCGGACTAGGTAGTTTCCACAGGTTGCTTCGCGGTTGTCCGTGGGGCGCGCTGTGGTTTCTTCGCGCCGCGCGCTGCGGTAACTCCGAATAGTGCGCCGATGCGGCATCACGCATTCTGATCCCACACATCAATGCGGTGATTCGGATGCCGGCTCAATCCTCCTGTAACAACTGCGGCTTGCATGCGCTGTGTGACGGGCAACGCCCGGCCATGGCGCGCCCCAACGTACAGCAGCGCCGCACACCGCTGGCCACCGGTGACTATCTGAACTGGGAAGGCGAGCGTGCCGCCACACTCTACGCGGTGCGGCGCGGTGTGCTTAAAAGCATGAGCATCGACAGCGACGGCAACGAACGGGTGCGCGCCTTCCACATGCCGGGTGAACTCATCGGCCTGGACGCCCTGCATAGCGGTCGCCATCTGAGCAGCGTGGAAAGCCTCACCGAGAGTGACATCTGCGAGCTGTCCTTTGCTGGGCTGGAGCAGGCGCTGGCCGTTGAGCCGGCACTGCGCCGGCGCATGCTTGAGGTGTTTAGCGTGAATCTGGCTGCGGCACTCAATCTGGGCGGTGATTTCACAGCCGACCAACGCATCGCCGCTTTCTTGCTTGATATGGCCGGGCGCCAGAACGCGACCGGTTCCCGCGATGTTATCTGCTTCGACATGAGTCGGCGCGACATCGCCAACTATCTGCGCCTGGTGACCGAAACGGTCAGCCGTGTGCTCACCCGCATGCGCAATGCCGGGGTCATCAACGTCAATCGTCGCGAGCTGTACATACTCGATTTCGCGGCCCTGACACGCATGGCCGGTCCGCTTGCGCAGACCTGCAACAACGCCAGCCAGCAAAGGAGGGCAGCCTGATGACTCAAACCAATCTGGACATGACCAAGGTCGAAATCGAAGCGTTCTACGATGCCGCGTCCGGCACCGTTACCTATGTGGTCGCGGACCGGCCCAGCGGGCAGGCCGTGGTCATCGACCCGGTGCTCGATTTCGACCCCGATTCCGGGCGCGTGCACAGCAGCAGTGTGCAGAGCCTGGTGGCATACCTGCGCGAGCACAAGCTGAGCCTGCGCTGGATACTCGAAACCCACGCGCATGCCGATCATCTCAGCGGGGCCCAGGCGCTGAAACATGAAATGGGCGGTGATGTGGCCATCGGCGCCAACATCCGCCAGGTTCAGGACCGCTTCGGCAAGCTGTTCGACATGAGCGAAGACAACTGGGCGCATGACGGCGGTTTTGATCGTCTGCTGTCGGATTGTGAGCGCCTGCCGCTGGGCGAGCATGACATCGAAGTGCTGTTCACTCCCGGTCACACGCCAGCCTGTGTCAGCTATCGCATCGATGATGCGGTGTTCGTTGGCGACACCCTGTTTATGCCAGATGCGGGCACAGCCCGGGCCGATTTTCCGGGGGGTGATGCACGGCAGCTGTACCGTTCCATTCATCGCCTGCTGGCCTTGCCGCCGGATACGCGCCTGTTCATGTGTCACGACTATGGCCTGGAGTCGCGCGGCCCGGCTTGGCAAACCACCGTGGCTGAAGAGTTGGAACGCAACACCATGATTGGCGAAGGCATCAGCGAAGAGGCTTTCGTGGCCATGCGCGAGGCGCGCGATGCCACTCTGCGGGCGCCGGCACGTATTCTGCCGTCCTTGCAGGTCAACATTCGGGCCGGGCACTTGCCGCCACCCCACGCCAACGGTATGAGCTATCTGAGCATTCCGATCAATGCACTTGGTGGTGGCTGACTGCCACGTGTGAAAGCATGCCGGTTAGGGCTGCGGCGTTCGCGTCGCGGCTCTGATCATGGCGCCCCAGGAGAAAAAGCATGGACAAGCCTCAGCTGATTGCACTGTTCCAATGGATGACGCTGATCAATATCGGTGTTCTGCTGTTCAGCGCTGTTTTGTTGATTGCTTTACGCAGGATTGTGGGGCAGACCCATGCTCGCTTGTTCGGCATAAAACCTGAGCAGGCCGCGTTCGCCGCCTACATGTGGCTGGGTGCATACAAGATATTGATCATCGTGTTTTGTGTTGTGCCCTATGTGGCTTTGCGTCTGATCTAGTTTGGGCCTGCACAGGTTGTTGCGCGTGGCCGCTCATCGTTGCCCCGAAAGCTTCAATCAGGAATACTTCCCGGTCCGGCCTTACGCCGGAAGCGCCCCTGAGCGCACATAACAATTACGCCGCAATGACGGCAGAACCTTGTACGGGATAAGCACATATGAAAGCACGGGGCGCAAGCCAGACTTTGGCGCGGCTGGGTATTTTGAGTTTGGGCGTTGCGCTGGCGGCCTGTGGCGCCAATGGCGGACGTACGGCGCAGGGCGGTGATACCCCCAACCCCACACCTGACCCGAACTACAGCTGTACGGCTGCTCCGGCAGAAAATCCTTGGTTGGCCCGCACCGATCTGAATTTCTCGCATCGTGGTGGTGCGTTGGAATTCCCGGAAAACACCCTGTATGCCTATCAGCGTTCCCTGGATGTCGGGGCGGACGTGCTGGAGATGGACGTTTACGAAACCGCCGATGGGGAACTGGTGGTTATTCATGACGCCAGCGTGGATCGCACCACCAATGGCAGTGGCAGCGTATCCGGTTACACCCTAGCCGATATTCAGGCCCTGGATGCGGCGCACTGGTTTGTGCCGGGGCGTGGCGCCGTGGCGGATGGCCAGGAAGCCGACTACATCTTCCGCGGTATCGCGACCGGTGAAAAAGCCCCGCCAGCGGGTTTCACTGCGGCAGACTTCCGGGTGCCAACTCTAGCCGAAACCCTCGATCGCTTCCCCAATGCGCTGATCAATATCGAGCTCAAGCCTGATCCGGATTCGACCGGCAGTTATGAGGCCAAGGTGGCTCAGTTGCTGATAGAGCGGCAACGTAGTGACGACGTTATCGTGGCCTCATTCATCGACATCCCGGCGCTGCTGTTCAAACCGCAGGCCCCGTGCGTTTCAACCTCTTTCCCGACCGGGCAGGCTGCCTTGTATGTCATCGCCAGCCAAGGGCCTTTGCCGATGCCGCCGCTGTCTGTTCATCAAGCTTTTCAGGTGCCGCCTGAACTGGGTATTCCGGTTGTGACTCAGGACTTTGTGGATGATGCCCATGCGGCGGGTGTGGCCGTGCACGTCTGGACCATCAACGAGTGTCAGGACATGGTGGATCTGCTCGCCCTGGGCGTGGATGCGGTCATGACCGATCGCCCGCAATTGCTGGAACAGGTTCTGGCCCAGCCTGAAGATGCCCGCGATTGCGCGCTGCTTGTGGACTACCAGCCGGAGCTTTGAAACGGCAGGAGCGGGGCCTTATGCGCTCCGGGTTTGTTCAGCGGCAAGACTTGAGTGTCGGCAGATTGCGGGCTTGTTTGGCGTTGCATCACCACCGGACATAATGGCGCTTAACTGCCCGCGGTCACGCAAGTACTTGACCACCTGATGGCCACCTTCACCCAATGGGTGAAGGTGCACATAGTTCAGGTCTTTCAAGTGTCCGGCGTGGATGGTGTCGAGCTTGCTGGCCTGTGAAAAGTAGATGCTGATCTTTGCGTGGTAGTCGGAGTCTTGCAGGGTTTTCTTCAGATCCCAGGCTCTGGGTTTGAGCATGCTCCTGAAGTGCGTGGTGCGAATTTCCTTAGCCCATCGCGTATCACCGTGTTTGCGCCTTAATGATGGCGAAATAAACGTTTGCGGGGAAAAGGCGATGACATCGCCGCAGCGCAGTAGTCGTGAAAACAGGATGGCCGCAAAACCGCCCATGGAGTTGCCAACCAGATAAACCTGCGACGGAGCTATGCTTTGAATCAGCCGCGTGAGCTGTGCTGCTGCACCGGCGAGGGTCTTGCTATGCGGTGGTATGCCGCTGTGATACCAAGTCTGGGAGAAGTCGCGCACAAATATTTTATTGTCAGCGACGATTTTTGAGGCTTTGTAGAACTCGAAAGGCGGCATTGCAATGCCGGCTGCAATGCCGCCAAAAAAGACATAGAGTTTTATCCCAGGCCCTGCGGAAAAATCTATCTCTATCGAGTGGTTCATGGGCGCGTCTCCATTCGCGTGCGGCATGTGGCGCCTGCCGCATTCAAGGCCACGGTATGCGTGTAGATCGCATCACCTGCAATGTGCTGTTATCCATTGTGCGCGCTTTGCACATTGTGAACCCAACTGTATTCCTGGACTCGCTCACGTAACTTCCACCCATCGGCCACTTTCACCAGCGAATCGCGATACCAAAGACCAACAAAAAGCACATGATCGGTGTCGTTCGGGGCATCGGAGATCATCATGACTTGAGCGGCGCTCCGCACCACGGCATGGTCCTCGGTCAGGTCGATCAGCGACGTGGATATCGTGTGTTGTGTACTGCGAACGTTAGCCAGCACGTCAATAAAGTAGCCCGGTAATTCGCCAGCGGGGCCTTTGGGGCCGCCAAATGCCGAGTAATCGACCGTGGCGTCATCGGTAAACAGAGTTTGAAGTATGTCCCATTGCTTGCGATCGACCGCATGACAGTAGCGGACAAGTACATCTTGAATCTCGAGCCGATCTGATATGTGCTGCGGCGTCATGACAAGGCCTTTTTGTTTGAGAGATGCGTGCTCAGCTGTGTTGCTGCAGGTGATGGCGGGCGCTCTTCATGTCGCCGTTCCAAACCAGCGTCAGCTGACCGCCATCGTAACAGCCAACCTGCGCGCTGCCGGGAACTAAGATGCCATCCTGCTTGCCGTCGCCAACAAGGCTAAGGTCATCACAGCGAGGTCGAAACCGTTCACCGATTGTGACCTGCGATGTTCGCCTCGTATTGAATCCGATTCAACCTGAACCGGATGAACGTTTGATTGCCGATCCAGAGCTCGCCATCCTTCTCAAACCCGAGACGAAACAGAGCTCTGATGCGCGTTCGGCTAGGGGGGAGGAGTGCGGTGATTGATTGAAACTTCATCTGGCCAAATGCCCGGTTCAGGATGAGTTTGATGATGTGCTTGCCCGAGCCCCAGTGGTTTGGGTGTAAGACCAAGGCCAAATCAGGTTCGCCGTTTTCGGCTTGCAAGCCTCCCCAACCCAGGAATTGACCGTCCTGCTCAAAGGCCCAAGGGCCGTAGCCGTGAACCGACCACAGCTGCTCTTTTGACGCTAAAAACGCTTCGCATGCTTCAGCCTCAAACGGGTAGGACAACATCGGCATATGTCGACGTACCAACGGGTGGTTCATGAGTTCGATGATTACGGCTTGATCGACCTCGTGCAATCGTTTGAATTGGATGTTCACATTCAAAAAATACCGGTCCGGGGCATGCCAAAAGCTTGGAATCGGGCGTGCTCCAACTACAGCGCAGGGCGCGAGCCTATGATTATGATCAGCATGCCGATCAGGCATACGCAGACACCAGCCAAGTCTGTTGCTGTTGGCCTGACTGAATCCACCACCCAAAGCCACAGCAGAGCAACGCTGACGTAGACACCACCGTAGGCGGCGTAAACACGCCCGGCTGCATCGGGGTGCAAAGTGAGTAGCCAGGCGAAGGTGGCAAGGCTGATCGCAGCAGGCAGTAAAAGCCAGGCGCTGTATCCCTGCTTCAACCACAGATAGGGCAGGTAGCAGCCGATGATTTCCGCCAGCGCAGTCAGCAGAAACAGGCCAAAAATCTTGAGGATGTCCATAGATTTTATCGGCTGCCTAGGGTCTTTCGACACGCCATATTCGCCGCTCGACGTTGCAAGCTGCTGCAGGGCGGAGTGGGCGCCGCCTTAGCTGCGTGCTTCATCGGCTTGTTTGAAATGCGCAATCTGATCGGCAAAGGCTTTTACAAATGCCGGGCGATTGGTGACCCGCGCCACGTAGCGCTCCGAGGCGGGCCTATTGCCCAATTCGCGCACCTGAGGCACACGCAATACGTCAGCCAGTAATAGATCCGCCACTGTGAAGCGATTTGCCACGAGCCATTCTCGATCACTCAGGACATCTTCGAGCTGAGCAAGGCGTTTCTCCATCCATCCCGAAAGATTGTTGTCGGGTTCGCCGGATATGTTCAAAAACCACCATGCAACGCTGACCATCTCAATGGAATTGAGCGACGCCATCATCCATTGGATGGTTTGTGCTCGACCCTCAGTGTCAGTCGGCATCAACTTGTCGCTTTTTTCGGCAAGGTGCAGAAGGCATGCGCCACTTTCGAATAGCTGGAGGTCTCCGTCGGCCAAATATGGCACCTGGCCGAAAGGTTGCTGTGCGAGATGATTGGTCTGGCGGCCGTCAAACGGAACGGTTTTCACTGCGTAGCTGAACCCAGCCTCTTCGCATGCCCACCTCAATCTCAGGTCTCGCACAAAACCACGTGGGAAGTCTGGTACCCAGTCATAAGTCCAAATATTCAACGCGCTCAAAATGGATTTCTCCGGAGTGGGTGCCTAGTGTTTGAATTCAGTTGCATTTGAGACAACGCTGGCTCTTGGCGCAGCAAAAGTGTGCAGCCGGTCAAACGTCGTGCTATGCGACCTTGCGCCCGGTGATGCTGTAAACAAGTGGAACATCGTTTCCTTTGTGACTTAAATAGAAGCGACCCGGCTCACGTTCAACCATACCCTCGAAACAGTTGTGTGGACTGAATGGGAACTCGCTCACTCGCTCAATTTCAATCCCCACGTTAATCAATGCGTTGATGACGCTGGACATGGGATGCGCCCACGTTGCCAGCTTGGCAGTCACATCAGCGCCGTTTTCTGTGTAAGTACCTTCTTCATCCACATCGGGTTGTACTTGGGTGAAATAGGAGTAGCCCGCCAAAAGATCGTAGATAGAATGAAAATCGACGATATAAAAGCGGCCACCAACTGCGAGATTTGCAGCAACAACCTGCGCCCATCGCGTTAAATCTGGCAACCAACAGATAGCGCCGTATGACGTAAACACAATGTCGAATAGCGCTGAGCTTGAATGCTGGAATGAGTAAACGTCAGTACAAACAAACTCAGCATTCAAGTTGAGTTCCTGGGCCAACTCTCGCGCCTTGTGGATGGCAACCGGCGAAATATCAACACCCGTGCAAGCCGCCCCCATGCGAGCCCAAGACAGGGTGTCCATGCCGAAGTGGCATTGGAGGTGTAACAACGACTTGCCGGTCACATCCCCCAATTCGGCTAACTCGATTTCGCGAAGCGATGTCGCGCCAGCAAGAAAACCTGGCAAGTCATAAAACTTGGAATCGAAATGTGCTTTTGCGCGTTTGTCCCAACCCGCGCGGTTCATCTCGAAGTAGTCAGATTCCTGCACCATCCTCTCCAAAGTCACCTGCAGCGATTTTTTGGGTGGAAACTCGCCAACCATCACCAATGCCCTGGCTTGTCAGCGGGCTTCTTCGCAGTAGGTACTCGATTAGAGAACAGTGCTGCATCGAGTTCGTCATTGTTTATGTGATCGCGGGTCCAGTGACACAGCTCTGACAGTGATTTCGAGGGTGGTCTTGCTCCTGTTGGGCGCCTGGGCAGAATTAGGCCGCGTCGCACATGAGGTGCATCTTCTTGCATTGCCGAAAGTGCGGGCACCAGATCCGTATCGCTCGAGACAAGGACGACTTGATCATACTCGCCGTTCATAGCGTCCCGGTACATCCCCAAAGCTAAATTTACATCAGTCTGCTTTTCTTCCATGCGCCATACCTCCACAACATCGGAGGGATCAGGATGGTGAACGTCAGAATGGGCCCTTGGCAGCTTGGCCTTTTCCGGCTTTGTGTGCTGGCCAAGAACAATCTCTACTCCACTGGATTTCAGCGCCCGATGGTAGGTTGATTGAGCTTCAACACTATCCTTACCGTGTGAAGCGAATCGAGCTTTGATTCCAGCAGTACAGAAAACCAACTTGGTGAGCGAGGTATCTGGCTCCTGGACGTGAAGAATATGCTCGATCAATTTCCAGACGTTTAGCCACTTGTATGACGTATTTCTGAGACGCCCGTAGTAAAAGTTGTAGCCATCTACGTAGGCAACTGTTCTCATTTTTCTTGCCTCAGAAATGAAAACACCGGCTCGCGGCCGGTGTTTTCGCCCATCGCTTCACAGAACCTAATCTGCTCCCCGTGGGTTAGTTGTGATCTCAAAGCTACGCCAAAGCGTACTTCTTGTCAATCACCGCAGCTCTCGTACCTACTACAACGACTCTTGCCGCCCAACGCCCACGTTCAGGTGCGTTTGAGGCGATGTGCAGCCTTGCGGAAGCAAGGGTGCGCAGCGGGTCAAACGTCGCCTGCAACGTGTTTTTAGCCGTCACTTCACGAAACCTAGGTTTTTCAATCTGTACGCCATTGCTGGATTAGAAACCTGAAAATGTGACGCCAACAGATCAATAAGCTTTTCTTTCTTGATCTTTTCTTTGCCAGTTTCCTCTAAATACTTTTCTATGATTTTATTTCCATCACGAAGCACTAAATCTCTAGGCATAAGCAGCTCTGCGGCGAACGTATTCGCTTCATACTCATAGGTATCCCAATACGAACCACTTCTACTCATCTGGTTCCGCGTGTCGACGAATTCCTCTGCACCTTCTCCACGATGAAGACAAAAATGGCCAATCTCATGAGCCAGCGTAAAACGCTGACGTGGTTCGAACGAGTTTTCAAAAATGTTAATTGAAACTTGAGGTGAGCCTTCCGAGAACTCAATCCGCCCAACCTGACCATCTGGGCCGAATTCGTAACGTACTTTTATGCCCAGAAGCTCAGCCACTTTGTCGACATTTATTGGAGCGACTTTCTGAAAGCCATGTTCTTCCACTAATTGCTCAAAAAGCTCGTCCGCATCTTCGTAGACGTCTTTAACTTCCACTATTCGACTCCATCGTTATCGACTTTAGAAAGCAAACTATCAACAGCGTTTGACGTACTTGCTCCATCAGCGGCTTGCGCCTGCGCTCTTTGTTTTTCTTCGCTCAGTAGTTGGCGGATTTTTTCATCAAGTTTTCTTGCAACGTGCCTCTGTACATCCTTGTTACGCAGCGCACCATCAAGCAGCTTCACCGCAGTGTCGTCATGATTGAGCTCAAGGCTACCTTCAAGTTCATTGAATAGGTGTTGCACATGCGTTTGCTTTGTAATCGAAAATTGCTGAGCAAAGATAACGCCCACCAGAGCCAAAACCACAGTGAATCCCATAAAAATTAACGAAGTAAACACTATATAGGTATTCGCAATTCCGACGGCATCTGTTGGCGCAGGGGTCTGTGGCTTAACCCAGAAGTGCAACACAAGATAAGCCAAAAAGCCTCCTAACGATGACAGCAAGAGGACCGTTAGGCACAGAGCGACGAACCGCCAAATACGAACCAACTTTTTCTCCAATTTTCTTATGACGGCTAACGCTTGAGTTCAGCGGCGTTTGAGGCGACGACCGTTTTTGCGGAAGCAAAAATGGGCGGCGGGTCAAACGTCCGCTGCAACGACTGGTTAGGCGGCATTTTCGCCCCGGCTGGACTCGCGTAGACGGGAAGCTTCAACCTCATGTTGAGCGCCTTGTTACCCAACTTTTGATTCTACTGATAATGGCGTTCCAAAATTTTTCTTCCGTGGCCCACAGCCAGACGCCCACTTTGGTATATGAAAAGAAATAGACCACGCCCACTAAGAAGAACCCGATAAAAACGTACGCCGCCGCCCATAGGCTTGCCAGATTTACCGATGTCTGGAAAGAGAGCGCACTCCACATAACAACGAAAGCCAAGCTAGCCAGAACATATTTGGTATCTAGCAGCACCTTTCGACGCATAATGGATGCGAAAATCGCACCTCCGACGTAGAAACCGCAGCCGAAGTACGCCATCCAACCTAGCACAAAAAATGCCGTTTCATAGCCTGACTTCGCGGCGCAAGACACAAAGATAAACGCCAGTAGGGCCGCGGTTACAAGCTTATTTAAACGCTCCTCGCTCATTCGATACTGCCTGCTGCTAACGCCCACGTTGAGGTGCGTTTGAGGCGGCGTCTGCCTTTGCGGCAGCAAAGGTCAGCGACGGGTCAAACGTCACCTCCAACGTGTTGTTAGGCAACATTTGCACTGGCTTTTGCTTCGGGGCTTTTGGGTGGCAAGAATGTTGCGAACATCGCAAAAATTAGCGATGCCGCAGTGATAGTAAGAACCATAGCAGCTGCGACTCTCGCCAAAATCCCAGGAGCCTCTATTCGCCCCTGATGTCCAAAGTAATCCTCTACCGGTGCGAGCAGCACCTGAACTTGGCTGCCCATGAATTCCACTAGCGATAGCAGATGCAGCGATAACACTAGCAATGGGAACCAACGAACAAGAGTTATCTCCAACGCTTGCGAATGTCTCAAATTTCTGATGGCCGTTGTGAGTTCGCCTGGTTGATGAGGGGCAAGTTTGTAGCCGGAAATAAGAAGCCCGATGACAAACGGCCAAAACATGTTCATTCCCAAGTAGGAGAAGGAAACATCAATACCAAGAATCGTTCCTTGAACTTGTGGCTGTCCCTGTATCTCTTCAAGAGAAATCTGGCCTGACATTATCAACAGAGCCCGTTGAAGGACGTAGCCACAACAGATGGCTAAAGCGATGACAAAATGCGGCTTTTGGATCTGCACGTGTGCTCTCCCCCGGTTTTTTTTTGCCTAACGCGTTATTAGCGTGAAAACCCCAGAAAACTCCCAAAAATCTCTCACACCAATCTCCAGATCAGGTCTCGCGTCTCTCGATTATGCCCACATGCGCACAACAATCGAAAATGGTCGGGCGCACCCTGTTTTCAGGTGCACCCAGTTCAATTGGCGGTTCAGGTTACGGCGCACCCTCGGGCTTGGTGGCTTGTATGTCCTGGCGCAGTTGCGTGGTGTTTTCGAATGAACCGATGCCAGAGGCAGCCAGACCTGTGACGGTGGTGCTGCCAAACAGTTCATGCAGGGGAGACCCCTCGGCCACGCTGATGGTGCCCAGGCCCGCGAGCACCTGGTCGGTGGCGTAGATGTCATTGAAGGTGTGGATGGGGCCGTTAGGGCCGACATGCCACAGGTCATTCGGCAGGGGCGGGCCGGGGGGGCTGTCGGGGGTGAGGGTGGCGTTAAGCTGGTAGGGCGACACGGCATACGGCACGTTGGCGTAGCCGTTGTTGAGCAGGGGCACGGTGGCGTCCGGCTCGACAACCAGTTCGATGTTTTCGATCAGCTCACCGGCAAAACCGGCTGTGGTTTTGAGATTGGAAAGCTCGGCGTTGCTGTCCAGCTGCCACAGCAGATAGATGGCGGAGTTGGTGATCAGGGGCGGGTTGGCGCCTCCGTCGGGTGGGGTGATGAAGACGGCGGCTTCGGCGATGCGGTAGCCACCCTCCACGTCGACACCGTTGATTTTGCCTTGCGGGCAGTCGGCCAGTTCAACGAAGGCGGTGGGCGGCTGAACCAGGGTGAATTCAGCGGGCACAAATTTGCGTGCGTTGGCTTCTGTAACCGGTGAGATGATCAGGAAGTTGCGGCAGTTTTCGCCGGTGTTGGTAAACAGCACACTTTGGTCGTTGTCACCCGGTGTATTGTCGGTTGCGGATACGCCGCCACAACCTGCGGCAAGGCCGCCTGTCGCGGCAGCAAGTAGTGTGGTTGCGAGTTTTTTCGATGTCATAGATGGCTCCAGCCTGTTTCGCCGTGTTGCGGCGTTATTGATTTTGCGAAGCCATTGTCGGGCAGGATGAAAAGCGTTGCCTCGCGCAAAAAGAGCATTTGCCACGATGCGATTTGGCGCTAAGCCTGTCGCAGATGCTGAAGACTTGGGTGCTCAGTCTTCTGGATGCACGTTTCACCTGTCGAAAAACCGCACCGCTTGCTCAATCGACTGTTCGATCGGCTGCGGTTGCCAGCGCAGCTCGCGCCGTGCCTTGCTGTTGTCCAGCGCGGTGATCAGGGTCAGCAGGCGAATCGATGAGGGCGCCATACGGTTATCCAGGCGGAGCAGCCAGGTGATGGCTTCCAGGCTCCAGGCCATGCCCAGCACCAGCGGTCTGGGCAGACGAAAATGGCGCGGTTTGCGTCCGCCGGCACGGGCCGCCAGGGCGAACAGTTCACGCATCGAAATATAGCGTTCGCTGATGATGTAACGCTCCCCTGGTGTGCCGTGCTGCGCGGCCAGAATCAAGGCGCGTGCGGCATCCTCAATGCCGACACTGACCAGCCCGCCATCGAAGTAGAAAGGCAGCTTTCCGGTGGACGCATCCCACAGCATCTGGCCCTGCGGGGTGGGGGCGTAGTCGCCCGGGCCGAAGGTGTTGGCAACATTGCAGGCCACCAGCGGCAGCCCGCTTTGGGCGGCGTGGGCCAGTGCACAGCGCTCGCCCTCGAGTCGGGTCAGCACGTATTCGGGTGCCTGATCCGCCCAGTTGAATGCGTCGTTCTCGTTGGCCGGCGCATCGGGGTTGAGGCCGATGGTGACCAACGTGCTGGTGTAGACAAAGGCCTTGAGCGGAAAGCGGCTGGCCACATCCAGCACGCCTTGCAGATTGTGCACGTTGGTTTGCCACAGTGGCGTGGTGTCGCGCAGCCAGGAGCGTGGATCAAGCAGACAGTAGTAGACCGTGCTGATGCCTTGAAGTGCGTCGCGCAACACGTCCGGATCGAAGGCCGAGCCGTAGTGTCGTTCGATGTCGAGATCATCGGTGGCGCGGGTGTCGCTGGTCGTGCGCACCAGAATGCGTGTGGCCACGCCATCGGCGACCAGCTGTCGGGTGACATGACTGCCCAGAAAGCCGCTGGCTCCGATCACCAGGGCTTTGTTATCGGATGGGCCGGTCATGTGGTCACAACCCGGGCGTGCCGATGTGTCGTCCGAAAAGGCTGAGCATTGTGCGCATGTCCTGCAGGTAAGCAGGGCCAGAGTGTGTCGGGGCTGACCATGCAGCGCAAGCGCTGCGACGGTGCCGGTTTTTACACCGCGCGGGCGAGCTGTTGGGTGTTGCGCCGGGCGGCGTAGCGATCAAAACAGCGGGCGATCAGGCGCAGCACGTTGCGACCGGCAGGTAGGATGTACAAGGCCTCGGTTTCGATCCGGACCAGCTGGCCGCTGGGATCGAGCTGACGCAGTTGACCGAGCGCTTTGGCATAGCGGGTGTGAAACGCGCGTGCGCCGCCGAAGGCATTGAAGTCGATGCGCTGCTGACACATCACCTGCTGGATGATGGCGTGACGCTGCAGATCATCGTCGCTGCGATGCCAGCCGCGCTGGGTGGCCAGCTGCTTGTTTTCAAGGGCGCGGCGATAGGCGGTGAGGTCGCTGTGATTCTGCGCGTACAGCCGGCCCACGCTGCTGATCGCGCTCACGCCCAGGCCGATGATGTCGCTGCCCGCGGCGGTGGAGTAGCCCTGAAAATTGCGTTGCAGTGTGCCCTGGGCGAGGGCCCGGGCCAGGCTGTCATCGGGGTGGCTGAAATGATCCATGCCGATGTGCCGGTAGCCGAGCTGGGTCAGCAGTTCGCTGTAGCGCGCCTGCATGGCCAGACGGGTTGCAAGCCCAGGCAGTTCGCTTTCGTCGATCACGCGCTGGGCAGGAAAACGCTGTGGCAGATGGGCGTAATGAAACACGGCGATGCGATCGGGTTGCAGCAGTGCAACCAGATCAACGTTGTCGTCGACGCCGGCCAGGGTTTGTCGCGGCAGGCCGTAGATCAGATCGAAATTGATGCCGTGCATATCGGCCTTACGTGCTTCATCGACCAACTCGGCAATCTGCTCACGCGGCTGCAGGCGGTTGATCGCCTGTTGCACTTCGCGGCTGACATCCTGCACGCCGAGACTGATGCGGTTGATGCCCAGGGCAGCCCAGGCCAGGGCGTCACCGGGCTGATACTGGCGTGGGTCCACCTCCATGCTGATCTCGCAATCGGCGTGGATGGAGAACTGTGAACTCAAGGTGCGGATCAGTCGCGCCAGTTCCAGCGGTCGATAGCTGTTGGGGGTGCCGCCGCCGAAATGAATCTGGACCACCGGGCGGTCGCGGTCGAGGTGCGGTGCCAGCACGCTGATTTCGCGTTCGATCAGGTCCAGGTAGTCGCTGCGGCGCTGCGCGCTGCGGCTGATCACACGATTGCAGCCGCAGTAGAAGCAGGCCGCGGCGCAGAATGGCAGATGCACGTACAGCGACAGCGCGGCCGGAATGGGCTCCTGGTTGGTCTTGTCCATCTGCTCCAGCAGCGCAGCCGGGCCAACCTGCCCGGTGAATTCCAGGGCGGTGGGGTAGGAGGTGTAGCGCGGCGCCCGCAACTCGGCTTGGCGCAGGTTCTCGCCCAGCGCCCGGGATGGCGGCGCAACCGCTTGCAGATGATGTCGGTTGTTCATGGCTGACAGCCTAGTGGGGGCGTGGTCGGGCGCTGTTGATCTGGATCAATTACGCCGCGGCGGGTGGCTTGAATAATGGCTGCCGTACCCGTTCCGGATGCTGCAATGACCTCTCCAACCCTCCCCAGTTACAACGACACGGTGGTGCGCCAGTTCGCGCTGGCCACCGTGTTGTGGGGCATCGTGGGCATGACAGTCGGCGTGCTGATTGCGGCCCAGCTGATGTGGCCGCAACTCAACTTCGATCTGCCCTGGCTGACCTATTCGCGCCTACGCCCGCTGCACACCAATGCGGTGATCTTCGCTTTCGGTGGTTGTGCTTTGTTCGCCACCAGTTACTGGGTGGTTCAACGCACCTGCAAGGCGCCGTTGTTTCTTCCGCGACTGGCCAGCTTCACCTTCTGGGGTTGGCAGGCGGTGATTGTGGCGGCGGCCATCACCTTGCCGCTGGGCATCACCCAGTCCAAGGAATATGCCGAACTGGAATGGCCGATTGATCTGCTCATCGCCGCCGTGTGGGTGGCTTACGCGGTGGTCTTTTTCGGCACCATTGCCCAGCGCAAGCAGCGTCATATCTATGTGGCCAACTGGTTTTACGGCGCCTTCATCCTGACTGTAGCGGTGCTGCATATCGTCAACAGCGCGGCGATTCCGTTCACTTTGACCAAGAGCTACTCGGCCTACTCGGGCACTGTCGATGCCATGGTGCAGTGGTGGTACGGGCACAACGCGGTGGGCTTTTTCCTCACCGCCGGCTTCCTCGGCATGATGTATTACTTCGTGCCCAAGCAGGCCGGTCGCCCGATCTACTCCTACCGCCTTTCGGTGGTGCATTTCTGGGCCCTGATCTCGATCTACATGTGGGCCGGTCCGCATCATCTGCACTACACCGCGTTGCCCGATTGGGTTCAGTCTCTGGGCATGGTGTTTTCGCTGGTCCTGCTGGCACCAAGCTGGGGCGGCATGATCAACGGGGTGATGACCTTGTCGGGAGCCTGGCACAAGCTGCGTGAGGATCCGATCATCAAGTTCATGATCGTGTCGCTGTCGTTCTACGGCATGAGCACCTTCGAAGGGCCGATGATGTCGATCAAGACGGTTAACGCGCTCTCGCACTACACCGACTGGACCATCGGCCATGTTCACTCCGGTGCGCTGGGCTGGGTGGCGATGATGACCATCGGCTCGCTGTATGTGTTGATCCCGCGCCTCTACGGCAAGACCGAAATGCATTCGGTGCCGGCCATCAACGTGCATTTCTGGCTCTCGACCATCGGCACCGTGCTGTACATCACCGCGATGTGGATCGCCGGTGTGATGCAGGGCTTGATGTGGCGTGCGGTGAATGAGGACGGCACTTTGACCTACAGCTTCATCGAAAGCCTGCAGGCCACCTATCCCTTCTACTTCATGCGCTTGCTGGGCGGGCTGGTGTTCCTCTCAGGCATGTTCGTGATGGCCTGGAATGTGTGGAAAACGGTGGAGCCAGAGCGCGCCGCCATGACCACCGTCAACACCGCGGAGGGTGCAGCATGAGTCACGAACGCGTAGAGAAAAATGTAGGCCTGATGGCGGTGCTGGTGATACTGGTCATCAGCATCGGCGGCATCGTGGAAATCCTGCCGCTGATGGCGGCCGGATCGGGTATTCAGCCGGAGCCGGGGATGACCCCGCGCACCCCGCTGGAGGTTGCCGGGCGCGATGTCTATGTGCGTGAGGGCTGCTACAACTGCCACTCGCAGATGGTGCGCACCCTGCACGAGGAAACCCTGCGTTACGGCAAGTATTCGACCGCCGGTGAGTCGGTATGGGACCACCCGTTCCAGTGGGGTTCCAAACGCACGGGGCCGGATCTGGCCCGGGTTGGCGGGCGCTATTCGGATGAGTGGCATCGCCTGCACCTGATGGCCCCGCGCGATGTGGTGCCGGAGTCGAACATGCCGGGCTACCCGTGGCTGGCGGCCGAGCGTGTCGATGAACAGGAAGTGGTCGCCATGATGACGGCGCTGCGCCGGGTTGGCGTGCCGTACAGCGATGAGGATCTGGCCGATGCGCCGCAGGCGGTGCGTGGCAAATCCAAGATGGATGCACTGATCGCATTTCTGCAAAGCCTCAAGGCTGCGGCCGGGGAGGGTTCCTGATGTTGAGTGGATTGATGACTGCGGCGGCGTTCGCCGCCTTTATCGGCGTTGTGGTCTGGGCCTACAGCCGCGACCGGCACAACGATTTTCGCCAGGCCGCACGCCTGCCGCTGGATGATGACTGCGGAGAACATCAATGAACGAAATGCTGGGACCGGCCTGGACCGCCTTCATATCGGTGCTGGTGGTGGTCAACATCATCGGTTGCCTGTGGCTGATCTGGTGGACGGCACGTCCGCGGGTTGGCGAGGAAGCCGAGGGCGCGGAAAAGAATCATGTGTGGGATGAGGACCTCAAGGAACTCAACAACCCGATGCCGCGCTGGTGGCTGAACCTGTTCGTGATCACCGTGGTCTTCGCCCTGGGCTATCTGGTGTTCTTTCCCGGTCTGGGCAATTTCGCCGGGACGTTGGGCTGGAGCCAGAGCGGCCAACATGATCAGCGTCTGGCCACGGTCCAGGCACAGCGCGACGCTTTCTACGCCACCTTCGACGGCCGCGATGTGGTCGAGCTGGCCGGTGATCTGGATGCCGTGCAAGCCGCATCACGTCTGTTCGCCGACAACTGCGCGGGCTGTCACGGGCCTTCCGGGCAGGGTGCGCTGGGCTTTCCCAATCTGGCCGACAAGGACTGGCTGTACGGACATGAGCCGGCGCAGATCGTGGCCTCGATTGCCAATGGTCGTCAGGGCGTGATGCCGCCGTTTCTGGCCACCCTGGATCCGGCCGTGGCAGATGATTTGATTGCCTTGGTCAGCAACTGGAAAGAGCCGCCGCTGCCGCAGGCACGTCGCGCCGCCGCCGAACAGAAGTTCAAGGTCACCTGCGCTGCCTGCCATGGTCAGGATGCGCGCGGCAATCCGCTGCTGGGTGCGCCCAATCTGAGCGATGACATCTGGCTGCACGGCGGCAGCACCGAGCAGATTCGCCAAACCGTGATGTTCGGGCGCCAGGGCGCCATGCCGGCGCACAAACAGCGCCTCAGCGAAACCGAGATCCGTCTGCTGGCGGCCTACGTGTATCGCCTCTCCGGGCAGGCTGATCAATGAGCACGACCAGCAGCCGGCAGACTCAGTTGCGGCGGCGGCCCAATTGGCCGCCGCTGTGGCGGCGCCTGGCCATCGTGCTGTGGGCCGGATTTCTTGGTGCGGTGTTGCTGCTGCTGGCCTTGCTGATGGGCTGGGATGCCTTGCAGGCCTCGGCAGATGCACCCGATTTTGCCCTGCTGGGTATGGTCTTTGCGGTGGGCTGGCTGATTTCGGCGGTGACCGGGGTGATGGCCTTGTCGCTGGCCAGCGAGCCGCAGGCACAGATCCGCGCCGATGACGAGGTGGACGCATGAACCAGCCGGTTCACGAAGCGCCGGTTTCGTTTTATCAGTCGGCGGACAAAATCTATGCACGCGGCGTGCGTGGGCGTTATGCACGGCTGCGGGTGCTGGCCGTGCTCGCGCTGCTTGGCCTGTTCTACTTGCTGCCTTGGCTGAGCTGGCAGGGCCAGCCGCTGGTCCTGTTTGATCTGCCGGCGCGCCGTTTCCATGTGTTCGGTCTGACCCTGGTCCCGCAGGATCTGTTTCTGCTCACCGCCTTGCTGCTGATCGCGGCGCTGACCCTGTTCCTGTTCACCACGCTGGCCGGGCGATTGTGGTGTGGCTATGCCTGCCCGCAAACCGTGTGGACCGAGGCCTTCATGTGGATGGAGCGCTGGGTCGAAGGCGATCGCCTGCAGCGCCAGAAGCTGGATCGCACGCCGTGGAATGCCACCAAGCTGCGTAAGAAGCTTGCCAAGCATGCCCTGTGGCTTGTGTTCGCCGCCTGGACCGGGATCACCTTTGTCGGCTTTTTCGTGCCGATTCAGACCCTGTTTACCGATCTGGTCGCCTTTGAACTGGGTGGCTGGGCGCTGTTCTGGAGCGTGTTCTACGCCGTGGCCACGTGGGGCAATGCGGGCTTCCTGCGTGAGCAGGTGTGCCGTTATATGTGCCCCTATGCGCGTTTTCAGAGCGTGATGTTCGACAAGGACACGCTGATCATCGCCTACGACGAAACCCGCGGTGAGCCGCGAAAATCGGCGGCCAAAGATCAGCCCGCCGGCGATTGCATCGATTGCACAATGTGCGTGCAGGTGTGCCCCACCGGCATCGATATTCGCAATGGCCTGCAGTACGAGTGCATTGCCTGCGCAGCCTGTGTGGATGCCTGTAACGCGGTCATGGACAAGGTCGGCAAGCCACGTGGACTGGTGCGCTACACCAGCACCCGACGCGACACCGAAGGCCGCTTCCATATTCTGCGCCCGCGCATGATCGGTTACGCCGTGGTGTGGTGCGCCGCGCTGGTGATGTTTGCCACGGTTCTGCTCACCCGTTCACCGCTGGAGCTGGATGTGCTGCGTGATCGTCACTCTCTGGCGCGCACCCTGGCGGACGGCAGCATCGAGAACATCTACACGCTCAAAGTCACCAACAAGAGCGGGCAACTGCGCGAGGTCGATATTCGTGCGGTCACCGAGACTGGCCAACCACTGCTGTTAAGCAGTGAGACGCTCACTATTGCTGCCGGTCAAACCCAGGCACTGGTGATCTCAGCTCGCTTGCCCGAGCGTCTGGGCGAGGCGCCCACGCTGGGCATTCAGTTTGACATCACCAGCCGCGATGAAAAGCCGGTGACTCGGAGTGAAGACGCACGTTTTGTAGTGGGGATGCCATGAGCAAGAAAGCATCGATATGGAGTCTTGAACTGTTGCTGGTTGTGGGTATTCCCGCACTGACCGTGGTTGCAGGCGTGATCACTGTGATCATTGCCAGCAGCCATGGTTTTACCAACACAGATCAGCGGCTTGATCGTTTCGGGCAGACGCTGGAGCAGAGCTCGTGAGCACGGACTGGCGCCTCTACGACAGCCCCGAGTTGCTCGAACAGATCAGCACGCGACGTAAGGACGGCAAGCGGGAAATGCTGTTGCGGGTCGAGGGGCTGCGCTGCGGCGCTTGTGTCAAAAGGCTCCACAAAGCTTTGCCTGAAGGTGTTTTCGATGCGCGGCCCGACGTGCCATCCGGCAGTTGCGAGCTCATCTGGGACCACCAAAAGACCCCGCTGTCAGCGATTCTGCAAAGTACCGAGCAGGCCGGCTTTACCCCAGTGGTGGTGGCCGATGATCAGGACTACAGGCGCGTACGGGAAGAGCGGCGCAGCGCGCTGGCACGCATCGGCGTGGCCTTGCTGTTTGGCATGCAGGTGATGATGCTGGCCAGCGGTGAGTATCTGGGTGAGGTCGACGCTGCCATGCGCCCATTTCTGCGTTATGCCCAGTGGTTGCTTGCCACACCGGTCGCTTTGTATGCCGGCTGGCCGTTTCTGCGTGATGGCTGGCGCAGCCTGCTGGCGCGTGCGCCAACCATGGATACCCCTGTGGCCCTGGCGCTGAGCGGGGCCTACATATCCAGCGTTTACAACACGCTGATGGACACCGGCCATGTTTACTTTGATTCGGTTGCCATGTTTGTGCTGCTGTTGTCGCTGGCCCGCTTCTGGGAACAAAAAGGCCGGGCTCAGGCTGCGGACCGATTGCGTCGGTTGGCGGCAACTCAGCCACTGAGCGCGCGGCGGGTGGATGAGCACGGTGTGAACGACGTCAGCACCGCGAGTCTGCTTGAGGGCGATGTGATTCTTGTCGCGCCGGGGGCGTCCGTGGCGGCTGACGGCGTTTTGCTGGAACGCGCGGCAGAGTTCGACGAGTCGCTGCTTACCGGTGAGGCGGTGCCGCAACCGCGTCAACCTGGCGATGCCGTTTGTGGCGGCAGCGTCAACTGCGGTCTGCATCCAGTGCGTATCCGGGTTGAGCGTGCTGGCGCGGCCACCACCTTGTCGCAGATCGGTCGCCTGGTCCACCGTGCTCTCGCGGCTCGACCGCAAGTGCAGATTTGGGCGGACCGTATTGCCGGGCGCTTTGTTGCCGCCGTCATGCTGTTGGCTGCTGTGGCGTTGCTGTGGTGGTGGCCAGATGCGGAGCGCGGTTTTGAAGCCGCGTTGGCGGTGCTGGTGGTGACGTGTCCGTGTGCATTGTCTTTGGCCACCCCGATGGCCTTGGCCTCGGCGATGACGCGTTTGTCACGTCAGGGGCTGCTCATGGTTCGTGCCGATGCCTTGATCAAGCTCGCTACGATCGACAGTGTGTGCATCGACAAGACGGGCACGCTGACCACACGCGAGATGCGCGTGCAGCGCACGTGCACCCTGGCCGACATCAGTGAGTTTCAGGCCTTGTCGATGGCTGCAGCACTGGAAGCCGGTCTGGATCATCCCATCGCTCGCGCGTTTCGAGCATTTGAAGATGCTGGCCTTGAGGCTCACCAGGTGGAGATCGAGCCGGGGCGCGGTATCAGTGGTGAGATTGCTGGCCAGCGCTGGTCCTTGCGTGCCGAAGAACCTCAGGCCGCAGGGCAGGACCACACCGAAGCGTTCATGCGCTGGTTCGCCCTGCGCAGGGAAGATCAGGTTGTCGCCCATATCGCTTTGACCGAACAGCTTCGCGCGGGTGTTCGTGACGCGGTGCGGCAGTGGCATCAGGACGGCTTAAGCGTGCACTTGCTCAGCGGTGACCGGCCCAAGGCGGCAGCAGCTGTGGCCGGTTTTGTCGGCATTGATCAGGTGCACAGTGCAATGACACCGCAGAGCAAACTGAACTATTTGCAGGCCCTTCAAAGCAAAGGTCAGCGAGTGCTGGCGATCGGTGACGGGGTCAACGATGGGCCCTTGTTGGCCGGTGCAGATGTGTCGGTGGGTATCGCATCAGGCGCGGCGCTGGCTCAGGCCCATGGTGATGCCATCCTGATGAATGAGGATCTGGGCAGCCTGACCACCCTGATCGGCGTGGCGCGCAAGGCACGCCGCATCGTGACGCAAAATTTGTTGTGGGCTGCGGCCTATAACCTGACCATGCTGCCATTGGCTTTCAGTGGTGTGATTACGCCGTGGATGGCGGCGCTGGGCATGGGGGCAAGTTCGTTGCTGGTGACACTCAACGCTATGCGTTTGTTGCGCTCGGCTGACGTCAGCAGTGCCCCGCAGGCCACATTGAAGAGGGTTGCAGCATGACCAGTTTGTATTTGCTGATTCCGTTGTCGATTGGCTTGGTAAGTCTGGCCGCCGGCGTTTTCATCGTGGCCATTCGCAAGGGCCAGTTCGACGATCTGGATCGTCAGCAGCAGCGCATGCCGGACGAATGAACGGCGGCTTGCTGGTACTGAGCTTGCCGGCGGCCTGGCTGATGGGGCTTGGCGCCAGCCTGCATTGCGCCTTGATGTGCCTGGGGCCGAACAGCTTGCCCAGCACAAGTGCCAATGCACGCAGCGGTGACCTAGCCGCTTTGTGGCTGCATGCCGGGCGATTGAGCGGATACATCGTGCTTGGCGCTTTGGCCGGCGGCGTCGGGACACTGCTGCTGCGCCAGCTGCCATCCGGGGCGTCGGCGCAAGCCTTGCGCGGTGCAGCGGGTGTGCTGCTGCTGGCCTTTGGCGTGTGGTTGCTGATGCATCCGCAGCGCCATCAGCGGCGCTGTCCGATGCAGGGCACAGCTGTGGTCCACAGGCATTGGTATGTACAGGGGCTGGCCTGGGCGGCAACACCATGCCCAACGCTTTACGCCATGCTGTTGCTATCTGCAATCAGCGGTACGGCCTGGCAGGGCGGGATGCTGATGCTGGTGTTTGGGCTAGGTACCATGCCGCTATTGCTCGGTCAGCACTGGGCGCTGATGCGCTGGTTACCGCGTCAGAATAGCCAGCGCTGGCGGGCCCTGGGGGTGTGTCTGGCCGGTGCGCTGCTGGTGTTTAGCGGTGGTTTGGCCGAGTTTGTCCCGGGTGCATTTTGTCTACCACCGGGCTGAATCGACGTCCTGCCCCCGGTTTCAATGCAGAGCACACCGGTTGGTGTCAGCGCTGCGACGGATAGCCTGCCGGGTCAACCGGGTCCTGGTGCACGATGATCTGGGCATCCGGGCAGACCTCGCGAACACGCTGGGCAACCTTATCGCTGATAGTGTGGGCGGATTCCAGGGATTGTTGAGCATCAAGTTCAAGGTGCAGCTGGACGAAGCGATAGGGCCCTGCGGCTCGGGTTTTCAGGTCATGTACACCAAGTACGCCCGGTTCTTGCTGTGCGGCGTGCAGAATGTCGTCACGTAAGGCCTCGCTCAGTTCATGGTCCATGAGCTGTCCCAGCGCTTTGCGGCCTACGCTGTAGGCGCTGTGCAAAACGTAACCGGCGACCACGATGGCGGCCAGGGGATCAACCCACCACAGCGTGGGCTGGCTGGCCAGAATCAAGGCGGCCAGCACGGCCAAATTGCCGAGCATGTCGCTGAGGTAATGCAGGGCATCGGCCTCGACCACCAACGAACCGGTTTTTTTGGCCACATGGCGCTGGTAGAGCACCAATAGGGCCGTGCCGATGATGGCAACCAGCATGACCGCGATACCCAGCGCCGGTTGCGTCGTGCTGGGTTCGTCCAGGGTATAGCGGCGCGCTGCCTCAAGCAGAACAAACACCCCCGAGCCGGTGATGAAGGCCGTCTGGGCAAGGGCTGCCAGTGGCTCTGCTTTGCCGTGGCCGAAGCGGTGCTCGTTGTCTGGCGGGGCCATGGCGTAGCGAATTGCGATCAGGTTGACCACTGACGCCAGGCCATCAAGCAGGGAGTCAACCAGACTGGCGAGCAAAGCCACCGACCCGCTTTGCAGGAAGGCCAGCCCCTTGAGTATGGCCAAGCCGAACGCAAACGTTGCGGCGATGCGAATCGCGCGCTGTTGCGGCGAGCTTGCGCTCACGCGTGCCCGCAATAGGTGCGGTGAAGCACCGCGATGATTTCGGCTGCAGGTCCTGGCTGTGCTGAGTAGTACACCGTCTGAGCGTCGCGGCGGGTTTGCACCAGGCCATCGCGCCGCAGCACCGCGAGATGTTGAGACAGCGCGGATTGGGTCAGCGGGACTTGCTCATTCAACTGGCCGACGGAGAGCTCGCCATCCGCCAGCAGGCAGAGCACCATCAGGCGGTTGGGGTTGGCCAGGGCTTTGAGCAGGCCGGCGGCGGCGTCGGCATGCTCGGCCATTTCGGCCGGATTGATCGGGGCAGGGTGAGCGGGCATGGTGGATGTTCGGTGAAACGGTAGGCGCAGCTTAGCGCTCAGTTCACGTTCAGCGCGAGTTGCTGCAGTTGTGCGGCACCGATCAGACCCGCTTGATCGGCCTGCAACTGGCCGTCGCGAAACACCGCAAAGTAGGGAATGCTGCGCACCCCAAACTGGCTGGCCAGGGCCGGCTCCTGTTCGGTGTTGACCTTGATCACCAGCGCTTTGCCAGCCATGGCTTGTGCCGCTTTGGCCAATTCAGGTGCAGCCATCTTGCACGGGCCACACCAGGGTGCCCAGAAATCGACCAGAATCGGCACCTTGGCTGCGCTGATGATCTCGTTGAAGCGGCTTGCATCGACATCCATGGGTTCGGCCAGCGGCGGCAGTGTCTGCTTGCAGGCCCCGCAGCGCCCCCGGTCAGCCAGGTGTGTGGCGGGGATGCGGTTTTTGGCGGCGCAATGCGGGCATGGGCGAATCATCGGCAAATCTCGTCGAGGGTTACGGTCAGATTCGCATATGGGGATGGTTATATTCGAATCAACTAATTTTATGCGCTGAAGCGGTGGGGCATGACCTTTCCGTGCTTGCGTGGGCAGTTGGGCAGTCCTACGCTGCCAGCCACAAGGAGATGCGATGCGCGTTCAGATATTTCAGCATGTGGCCTTCGAAGGGGCAGGCGAGATTGCACCGCTGCTGGGGCAGCGCGGCGCCTTGCTGCGGACAACCCGCTGGTATGCGGGTGATTCAGCGCCAGCGCTTGAGACCTTTGATGCCCTCATCATCATGGGCGGGCCGATGAGTGTGAATGACGAGGTTGAGCACCCATGGCTGATTGAAGAGAAGGATGTTGTGCGACGGGCGATCCGCCACGGGATGCCGGTGCTGGGCATTTGTCTGGGCGCCCAGCTGATTGCCAGCGCGCTGGGCGCACGTGTCTATCCCGGGCGGGAGCGTGAGATCGGCTGGTTCGCAATCGAAGGTCTTGAGCCCGGTCCCGGCGCGTACCGTTTTCCTGCCCAGATCAGCGTACTCCACTGGCACGGTGAAACCTTCGATCTGCCCGCTGGCGCCCGCCGCCTGGCGCGCAGTGCGATCTGCGAAAATCAGGCGTTCTGCATTGGCGAGCGGGTGGTTGGCCTGCAGTTCCATCTGGAAATGGGGCCGCCGGCCATCGAGGCGATTATCGAGCACTGCCGCGATGAGATCGGCGATGGGCCGTTCATGCAAACACCGGCCGTGATTCGAGCCCTCACTCCGGGCCGCATTGAAGCGAGCCGCGAACAGCTGCAAGGCTTGATCTCGGGCTGGCTGGGCGATTTTATCTAAACCGGCGTGCGACACCCGGATGACGGGTTTTTGGCGCGGTTTGGGCTACCATAATCGGTCGTCCGGCTGCGGTCGGCGCGTCCATTCACGATACAGCGACAAACAATGCGGGAAGCTCACAACAACATGCGTGTGAATCCAGTGCACGCGGCGTGGCTGGTTCTGGAAAGCCAGGCCACCCCGATGCACATGGGTGCTTTGCTCTACTTCAAACGGCCGCGTGGGGCCAAAGCTGATTATGTCCACAAGCTGGCCTCACGCTGGCGAGAGCATGTGGGTGTTGAGGCGCCCTGGAATCTGCGCCTCGGGCGCACGGGCTTGTTCGGACGGCGCTGGGAACAAGATACGCACTTCGATCTGGACTATCACTTTCGCCACTCCGCGTTGCCGGCGCCGGGCGGCGAGCGTCAGATGGGTGAGTTGGTCTCACGCCTGCACAGTCACCCGATCGACTTGCGCAAGCCGCCCTGGGAAGTGCATCTGATTGAAGGGGTGCATGGCAATCGTTTTGCGTTGTACATCAAGTTGCACCCGGTGATGTTTGATGGTTTTGCGGCCATGGAAACCTTGCGCGGGTTGTTCTCTGCCGACCGCAGTCAGCGTGAGTTGCCGCCCTTATGGGCGCGTAAAGCGCCGATCAGTTCGGCACCGCGCGAAGGTGTGCTGTCGGATTGGCCTGCGCTCATGCGTGCCGGGCGTCAGCAGTTGCGTTCCGGTTTTTCCCCCGCGCTGACCTGGTCTGGGGTCAAGCGGGTGCCGCGCTCGGCGCTTAACAATCAGCTCACCGGGGCGCGTCGTTTCGCCACCCAGCAATATGCCATCAGTCGCCTGGAGACCGTGGCCACCGCGTTGGCATCTTCGGTTGAGGATGTGCTGTATTACCTGATCGCCAGTGCCTTGCGACGCTTTTTCCGGGAGTACAACGCATTGCCAGGAGATCCGCTGGTGGCATTGGTTGCGGATCGGTCGCGCCGTGATGGGTTGGTCAGCCCGTTGTTCCTGCCGCTGGCAACCCAGCATGCGGACCGGCGCAAACGCCTCGACAGCATCCGTCGTGCATTGCGTATCGCGCGCCAGCAATTCAGTGTGCTGTCCGCCTCGGATGCCCGCGCCGAGGGTACGCTGGATGTCATGCCCTATCTGGTGCGTCAGCTGGCTGGCGTTGATCACCGCATGACACCGTTGTTCAATCTGGGCATTTCCAGCCTGAGCTTGAGTCCAACGCCATTGTTCTACAACGGTGCTGAGCTGGATGCGGTCTTCCCCATGCCCATGTTGCTGCAGGGCGGGGCTTTGAATATTGCCCTCATGCGTTATGCCGACAGCTGGCATGTCGGGCTGTGTGGTGCCCGTGATCTGCTGCCGCATTTGCAGCGCATGGCGGTGTACATGGGGCTGTCACTGGATGAGTTGGAGGCCATGATCGATGAAAAATAAGCTGCTGAAACTTGGCCTGGATCAAACCCTGGCCTTCAACCAACGCGCGGCGGCCACGCTGGTCAACGGCACCGATTGGCTGTTCAAGCGCGAAAGCCTGGTCAAATCAGGGCGCACCTGGTTTGAGCTTGTGCTTGATGGCGATCCGATGTCAGTGCGCTACTACGGCCTGCCGGATGATGATGAGATCGAGCTGAGTGATGGCACGCGCATGCCCATCCAACGACCGGCCAAGCGCGTTCCGCTGGTTTTGGTGCCACCGCTGGGGGTGACCACAGAAACCTTTGATCTGATGCCGCAGCGTTCTTTGGTGCGTTATATGGCGGCGCGTGGTTTCAATGTTTATATGGTGGATTGGGGGCGGCCCAAGCGCGAGCATGCCGGCCTCAATATGACCGACTACGCCGATCACATGATGAGCCATGCCCTGCGTGCCATCCGGCAGCATTCTGGCGAGCAGGAGCTGTCCCTGATGGGCTGGTGTATGGGCGGGTTGCTGTGTCTGTTGTACCTGGGCCTGAATCAGGACAAGGATGTGCGCAATCTGGTCACCGTGGCCAGCCCCATCGACATGCGCGGGGGCGGCATCGTGGCCGGCGCCGCACAAGCACTCAATGCACCTGCCAAGCTGATTCGGCGCTACACCCGTTTTCGCTTGCAGATGCTCAACCCCGCCATGCTGCATTCGCCGTCCTGGGCGACCACGCTGGCCTTCAAGATGACCGACCCCATCGGCAGTATCACCACCTACTGGGACCTGGTGACACGCTTGTGGGACCGCGAATTTGTCGAGTCGCACAGCACCACGTCAGATTACCTTAACAACATGCTGATATACCCCGGCGGGGTTATTCAGGATATGACGGTAAAAATGGCTTTGGACAATCAAATGGCCTCCGGCAAAATCGAGGTTGGTGAGCGCGAGGCGGACTTGAGCGCCCTGGAGCAGAACATGCTGGTGTTCGCCGGGGAAACCGACAAGCTGGTGCCGGCGGCGATAGCCTCCAAGATCACTGAAATCGTGGCCTCGCAGGACAAAGACTTCCGCGTTGCACCGGGCGGACACATGGGTGTGATTCTGGGCAGCAAGGCGATCAATGCGGTATGGGCACAGTCGGCGGAATGGCTGGCCGTGCGCTCCCGATGAATCGCCTGCCCAGGCTGTTTTGCAGCCTCGCTGTGAGTGCTTTGCTGGTCGCCTGCCAGGGAGGCCGTGGCCAGCCGTCTGCTTCGGCCTCAGACGCCGACGCGACACCCGTACCCGCCGAGCCCGAAGGGCTGTGGCTGGCCGGCGACACCCATGTGCACACCGACCACTCGTCTGACGGTTCGGCTCTGCGCCAGGGGCTTGATCAACGCGGTCCCGGCAATGTTTCGGTCGCCGATCAGATCGGGCAGGGCGAGCTCAACGGTCTGGATTGGTTGCCGATCACAGATCATCGGACCTTTGTTCAGCACTACGATCCGTTGTGGGAATCGTCCCGCCTGATCCTGATCACTGGTGAAGAGGCCAACGGCAGCCCGCATGCCAATCCGCTGGGGGCCGTCGATACGATTGTTCAGGGCAGCGTGCCAGAGGGTCGGCCAAGCTGGTCCAGGCTGCAGACCTCGATCTGGGATGCGCACAGTCAGGGGGCTGCCTGGCAACACAATCATCCGGATGATGGTCACCTCAACGACGACCTGACGCGTAACGAAAACGCGAACGCCGTGGGCGCGGATCTGGTCGAGGGTTGGAACAGTTATTCAGGCATTGAGCGTTCAATGGAATACGCCGAAGCTCAGTGGAATGACGGTTTTCGCTTCGGCATCACGGCATCATCGGACAGTCATTTCCGTGAATTGTGGGCGCTGACCGGCCCGGGTGTGCCGAGCACACGCGCGTTTGCGCCCAACGCCTCAGCGCGCGGCGTGATTCAGGCCATGCGTGCCGGGCGCACTACCACAACCGCCGGTGAGCGGCGCGCGCCCTATGTTTTTCTGGATGCGGACTTCAACGCCGATGGCCTGTTCGAAGCCATGGCCGGTGATGAACTGCAAGTGCCTGCGGGCACGCCGGGTGTTCTGCGTATTCGTTTGGCGCGGGCACTGCCCTTGTTGACCCGCGTGCACGTATACGCCTCCCCAGGCGGCCGGGTTGAAGGGCCGATACAGACCTTTACCGTGACGGCCCCCAATCAGGAGTTCGAACTCGAGCTCAGCGCGCCGGATCAGCCGGCTTGGTACTACGTGGAAGTCCGAGGGGTGGGCGCGCCGCACTCCATTGATCTGGATGCGTTTGGCGATCCCAGCCGTTTGCATCTGGATCAACTGATTGTGGATGAGCGCCGCGCCATCAGTTCGCCTATTTTCATTGGCCCTCATCTGGCCGAACCTGAGCCGGCTGAGGCCTTGCCGCCGATGCTGACGCGTGACGATGGCGCGCAGCGGGTCCTGGGGCAAGCCGGGCAGTTTGCCGGTTTTCCCGATGTTGCGGTCAGCGATGGTGTGACCCATGTGGTGGCCGAACGGCACATGCCTGGAAAGACTGGCGTGATGTATCGGCGTATCGATGCCAACGGTGCAGCCGAGCCGATCGAACTGGCGCCCTTGAGTGCGTCGGCGCGCTTTGTGCGGGTGGCTGCCCGTGGCCAGGATGTTTGGGCCGTGTGGCAGGATGAACGTGCATCGCAAGCGCCGCGACGTCCCGCGATCTATGCTCGGCATAGCGCCAACGGCGGGCTGAGCTGGGCCCCCGAAATTGTGGTGCGTGCTCTGGATGGTCGGGCGGAAATGCCAGACGTCGCTGTACTGGACGATGGTTCGCCCGTCATTGTCTGGCAGGAAATTGCTGCTGGGCGTGCTTTTGACGTGATGGTGCAGGCGCTGGCCCGGGATGTGGAGCCGGTGAATCTGAGCGCGGCGGGCAAACAGACCAATCCGGCCAATCTGGTTGATACCCGCAGCGCACGTTACCCGGCCTCGATCTGGCCGCGTCTGGCTGTGGCTCCGGATGGCCAGCTTGCAGTGGTGTTTCATGACAATCGCAATGATCCGGACCCGAACTGGACCAGCCAGTTGGGCACCGGCGAGGATGAATCCACCGAGTTCGATAACTGGGATGTGATGATCGCGCTGGGTCAGGACGGGCAGTGGTCAGCGTTGCACAATCTGGGCGTGCCAGAGCGGGCTGACCGGCATGCTGATGTGGTGTTCAATGACGATGGTCGCCTGGTTGTGGCATGGGACAGCAAAGAGATGCGCCCAGCCGGAGTCAACACCGCCATATACAGCACCTGGTCGGATGACAAAGGGGTCAGCTGGCAGCCGCCACAAAGTGTGGCCGAAGATGCACAGATGATGAGCCAGTACCCGCGCTTGGGTGCGCAGGGCAGTCTGGTGCGTATGGCTTGGTACGACAACCGCGCCAGCGATTGGCGCTGGAAGATCATGACCGCCACCTTGCATGCGGGCGTCTGGGGTGACGGGCATTTGCTGCCGGCCCCCGGGAACAACACTTGGCCGGCGCTGTCTGCGGATCAGTTGGTTTTCGCCAGCACGCGCGATGCCAAGCGTGCGCAGCGTGATGTAACCCAGGTCATATATCGCATCGAACTGCCGTTGTGAGTTGAGCGATGACGGCCACAGCGAGCCCGGGTTGGTCGCGCTGGCAGCGATAGCAGTTGGCCTGAACCTTGCGTAAACCGGCGCACGTTTGCGTCCTTGTCTACCGAGTTTTGTAATGACGTTGTTTCGATTTGCCGTGCTGATGGCCGTTGTGCTGACCAGCGCGTGTGATGGGGGCTCCAGGGATGGGGCCGTGCGCGATACCGCCGTGGATTGCCGTAAATTCGGCTTTTCGGCGACGCAGGAATCTGAAACCGGTCGGGCCTGGGGTGGGCGCGGATGGCAGTCCTGCGCTGTCAGCATGCCTTTGCCCGGCGGAGATGAAAGTCTCTACGCCACGTTGTTCTTGCCGGGTGATTTGCGTCCCGAGGAAGCTGCTTTGCCTGCGGTGGTGATTGGCCCCGGGGCCTGGCCGCTCAGCGACAAGGCCACGCTGGATATCCAGGAGCGTTACCACTGGGCGGCGCAGGAGCTGGCGTCCTACGGCTATGTGGCGCTGACCGTGAATCCGCGGGGGTTCGTAAATTCCGCACCAGAAAATGCCGAAGACTACGATGAATATGTCGAGGCGCTGTCGCTCGGTCTGTCTTATCTGGTGGGGCGCGACAACCCGGTGGCCTGGCGCATTGATGCGCGCAACCTGGGCTTGGCCGGACACAGTCTTTCGGCCCGTGTGAGCAGTGTCCTGCAAAGCGAAATAGGCGGGCTGGCGGCGATCGTGGCGTGGGACAACCTGGCTTCGGATGCACGCGGTGATGCGGGGTCCTATGCGCGCGGAAATGATCGTTTTGGGGCGCCCGCTGTGGCCGTGCAGCCGCGTGTTCCGGCTATGGGGCAGGCCTCCGACAGCTACGAAAGCGGCATCGGCATGGACTTTACCGAGGAAGACAAGAAGACCGCCTTCAATGTCTGGCGCAGTCACGGGCTGGAAAGTATGCAGGTGGTCTTTGCCGGCGCTGACCATGGCAGTTGGTCATATTCTCTGCGTGATGATCCGCGTATTGAGCCCCCGGCGCTGTCGTCGTTGCGGGTTTATCAGTACTTCACTCGCGCCTGGTTTGACCTGCATCTGCGTGGCCGCGTCAGCGCGATCAGTAAACTGACCACGCCGTACGTTGAGGGCATGGGGCCGCAGCAGTTGTATAGCAGCAGCTACCTGTCAGCGCTGTATCTCACCGACATGGCCAGCTATGACTGCGCCGATTTGCGCAGCGGTTGCGGTTTCTAGGCACCTGGGCCTGCTCGCCACGCCCGATCCAGGTGTTCAGTAGTCGAGCCCGAACAGCATCTCGCTGATATCCGGGCTCCAGCCGTAGATTTTCAGATCCACCCGGTTGTTACGCACAACCACACCCTCGGCGTGCAGCAGGCGCGCCTGGCGGATCGCGGTTTTTGAAGCGGCTTCAAAGGCCAGCTGACCGGATGAGCGCAACACCCGATGCCAGGGCACTTCGAGTGCGTCCGGGGCGTAGCCCAGCGCTTTTCCGACCAGGCGTGCGCGGCCGGGCAGGCCGGCCAGATCGGCGATGCGCCCATAGCTGGACACCTTGCCCGCCGGAATCGCCAGCACGGTGTTCCAGATGCGCTGATAGTTTGCGTTCATGCGCTGTTGAAGTGGTGCCACACCGGGGTGATGCGGGTCGAAATCGGGGCCAGTTTGCCGTAGCGAATCCAGCGCTGTTCGTGCGCGTGAAAGTCCGAACCAATCGAGCCGAGCAGCTCGCGGTTGGCCACCTCACGGGTGATCAGGGCCAGATCCTGAGCGTTCTGCGAGGCCCCGGCGCTGACTTCCACCGCATCGCCGCCACAGGCCTGAAAGGCATCCAGCATGCGCTGACGCCAGGCGCCGCTGAGCTTGTAGCGCAGCGGATGGGCCAGCACGGCAAGCCCGCCGCTGGCATGGATGGCCTCGATGGCCTCACTCAACGGCGGCCAGCTGATGCGCACGGCGGCGGGTTTACCGGCACCGAGATACTTTTTGAAGGCCTGTTTGAGATCGTCGGCCAGGCCCTGGGCGACTACCACGCGGGCAAAGTGCGTACGTGTCAGCTGGCCGTCGCCGGCCAGCGTGCGGGCTGCGGCGAGGCTGTTGTCGGCGCCGAGCTTGTCGAGTCGCTCGGCCATGCGCTCGGCGCGGCTCAGACGGCGCTGCTGGATATCGTCGAGCAAGCTGGTGAGGGTGGGGTTGTGCGGATCGATGTCGAGACCGACCACATGCAGGGTTTTGTTCTCCCAGCTGACCGAGATCTCCACGCCGTTGATGAAGCCCATGCCGAGTCGCTGCGCAGCGTCCCGTGCGGCGCTCAGGCCGGCCACGGTGTCGTGATCGGTCAAGGCCAGCAGAGCGATGTTGTGGGCGGCAGCGTGCGCGACCAGCTCGGCCGGCGGGAGAAACCCGTCGGAAGCGGTGGAGTGGCAGTGCAGGTCGATCTGCGCGTGCTGGCTGGGAGTGCTGATCAAAAGTCGAAGCCTTGCTGGTGCGGGCGCCCGGGGACGCGAAACAGATCGGTGCGCCGGGCTGCGTTCTGGCGGGCCGACAGACCGGCGCGGCGCCGGGCCAGATCGAAGCGTTGGCGAATCAGTTCGGCGTAGGGGCCGCGACCGCTCATGCGCTGGGCGAAGTCACTATCGTAGGCTTTGCCGCCGCGCATGTCGCGGATCCGATTCATCACGCGTTCATGGCGCGCCGGGTAGTGGGTGGCCAGCCAGTCTTCGAACATCGGGTGCAGTTCATAGGGCAGACGCAGCATCACGTAACCCACTTCGCTGGCCCCGGCATCGGCCACAGCCGCCACCACCGCCTCGATCTCGGCATCGTTGATGAACGGAATAATGGGCGCCATGAGCACGCCGGTGGGCACCCCGGCAGCACTCAACTCGCGGATCATGCGCAGGCGCATGCCTGGGCTTGCGGTGCGCGGCTCCATGCGTCGCTTGAGGCTGTTGTCCAGCGTGGTGACACTGACCATCACCTTGACCAGGTCCAGCTGCGCCAGCTGCGTCAGCAGGTCGAGATCGCGCAGCACGCCGCCACCTTTGGTGATCAGCCCGACCGGATGGCGGTAGTCGAGAAACACCTGCAACAGCTGACGGGTCAGGCCGAGCTGGCGCTCGACCGGCTGGTACGCGTCGGTACTGCCGCCAACGACGATGGTCTGCGGCTGATAGCCGGGCTTGTCGAAGGCCGCGCGCAGCAGCGCTGCAGCTTCAGGTTTGTGGAACAGCTGGGTTTCGAAATCCAGGCCCGGGGACAGATCGCGATAAGCGTGATCAGGCCGCGCGTAGCAATACACGCAGCCGTGCTCGCAGCCCTGTATCGGGTTGATTGAGCGGGAAAACGGCACATCCGGTGAGGTGTTGCTGCTGATGATGCTGCGCGCGTGGTCGACAAACAGCTGGGTGGCCAGTGGCGCCGGCGCATCATCATCTTGCGGCCAGCCGTCATCGAGCGCCTCGCGCGTGGTCTGCGCGAAGCGACCGGCCGGGCGGCTGACAGCGCCGCGGGTTTTGTCGACAGGCGGATTCACCCGCGCAGTGTAGTACGCGCAACAGCGCACCAACATCCCGTTGGCAGGCTTGATCCGCTGGCGACGGGCGGGCACCATGCCGGGCCATTCCACGGCGGCCTCGCGTCGCGCTCTGCAAGGACCTGTGCATGATCACTCTCGTCGTCGCCATGGCGGATAACGGCATCATCGGCAAGGATGGTGATCTGCCCTGGCACCTGCCCGATGACCTCAAGCATTTCAAGGCCGTGACCCTGGGCAAGCCGGTGATCATGGGGCGTCGCACCTGGGCCGAAGTCGGTCGGCCGCTGCCGGGGCGCCGCAATATCGTGATCACCCGGCAGGCCGATTTCGAGGCGCCGGGCGCCGAGGTCGTCAACAGCCTGGAGGCAGCTCTGGCGCTGGTGGCCGATCAGCCCGAGGTGATGGTGATTGGCGGCGGGCAGATCTACAGCGAGACGATGCCGCGTGCGCAGCAAATCTGGCGCACCCTGGTGCACGCGGAGGTGGCGGGGGACACCCACTTTCCGCAGACCGACTGGTCCGCCTGGACGGTCGCTGAGTCGCATGACCACCCGGCGGACGAGCGCCACGCCTACGCTATGACCTTCCAGCGCCTGATCCGCGCTGACGGCTGACGCCTCGGACGGCGCCAGCCGCTGCCCTGAGCCTGCTCGGGCCCGGGCCGCCCAGGGCGGCCCGCTCGCGATCACATTCAGCTGAGTTTGCGGTGGCGAACCTTCTCGTCGGCGCCGGCTTCCTTGCCTTTGCGCTTGAGATGATCGTCGGCGTAATCCTGGTAGTTGCCTTCGTGGAAGATCACGCTGCCATCGTCTTCCACGGCCAGGATGTGCGTGGCGATACGGTCGAGGAACCAGCGATCATGCGAGATCACCATGACGCAGCCGGGGTAGGCGAGCAGGGCTTCTTCCAGCGCGCGCAGGGTTTCCACGTCGAGATCGTTGGTCGGTTCGTCAAGCAGCAGCACGTTGCCGCCAGAGCGCAGCAGTTTGGCCAGGTGCACGCGATTGCGCTCACCACCGGACAGCTCGCCCACGCGTTTTTGCTGGTCAGACCCTTTGAAGTTGAAGCGGCCACAGTAGGCGCGTGACTGCACCTCGTAGTTGCCCACCTTGATGATGTCCTGACCGTCGGAGATTTCCTCCCACACGGTCTTGTCACCGGACAGGTCATCGCGGCTCTGATCAACGTACGCGGCTTCAACCGTATCGCCGATGCGGATTTCGCCGGCATCCGGCTGTTCCTGACCGGTCAGCATGCGGAACATGGTGGTCTTGCCCGCGCCGTTGTGGCCGATGATGCCGACGATGGCGCCACGCGGCACCTTGAAGCTGACATCCTTGTACAGCACACGATCGCCGTAGCTCTTGCTGACGTTGTCGAGTTCGTAGACCAGTTCGCCCAGACGCGGGCCCGGCGGAATGTAGATCTCGCGGGTTTCCGAGCGGCGCTGGAATTCCTGCGATTGCATTTCCTCGAAAGCCTTGAGACGCGCCTTGCTCTTGGACTGGCGGCCCTTGGGGTTGGCCCGTACCCACTCCAGCTCTTCGGCCATGGCTTTTTGCCGTGCCGCTTCGGTTTTCTCTTCCTGAGCCAGGCGCTTTTCCTTCTGTTCCAGCCAGGAGGAGTAATTGCCTTCCCACGGAATGCCGTGGCCGCGGTCCAGTTCCAGAATCCAGTTGGCCGCGTTGTCGAGGAAGTAACGATCATGGGTCACCGCCACTACGGTGCCCTTGAAGTCGCACAGGAAGGATTCCAGCCAGGCCACCGAGTTGGCGTCCAGATGGTTGGTCGGCTCGTCCAGCAGCAGCATGTCGGGTTCGGACAGCAGCAGGCGGCACAAGGCGACGCGGCGGCGTTCACCGCCTGACAGTTTGGTGACGTCGGCATCCCAGGGCGGCAGGTTGAGTGCATGCGCAGCCTGATCCAGCTTGCGGTCCAGTTCCCAGCCGTCAACCGCTTCGATCTTGTCCTGCAGTTCGCCTTGCTCGGCCATCAGTGCTTCGAAATCAGCGTCCGGATCAGCCATGGCGTTGCTGACCTCGTCAAAGCGGGTCAGCAGGCTCTTGATGCTGGCGACACCTTCTTCGACGTTGCCGCGTACATCCTTGTCCGGATCCAGCTGCGGCTCCTGCGGCAGATAGCCGATGTTCAGACCCGGCTGCGGGCGCGCTTCACCCACGATCTCGGTGTCCACCCCGGCCATGATGCGCAGCAGGGTGGATTTACCCGCCCCGTTGTAGCCGAGCACGCCGATCTTGGCGCCGGGCAGAAAATACAGGGAGATGTCGCGCAGAATCTGCTTCTTCGGCGGGACGATCTTGCCCACCTTGTTCATGCTGTAGACGTATTGGCTCATAGGTACCAGGCACATCGGGAAGTGGCCCATGCAAGGCATGGGAGGGTGGCGCCGCGCATTATTGCCCGTCGCCGGAGCGCCTACAACAGCGGCAGGTCGATCTCCAGCGGGCTGGGGCCCATGAATTCGGGGGCTTTTTTGCGCGGGGTGGCCAGCGCCGCATCACGGTTGGTGTCTTCGCCGCGGGTCATCCAGGTCAGCACATCCAGGTAGGTGCGGATATTGCCGACATAGACTTCCGCCTCCTTGCCACGGGCGTAGCCGTATTTTGTCTGGCTGTGCCATTTGGGCTGGGTCAGTAGGCCCAGATTGCTGCGCACATCCACCCAGGCATTGGGATCGCCGTTGCGCAGTGTGGTCAGGTTGCGCACATCGAGCAGGTGGCCGTAGCCCATGTTGTAAGAGGCCAGCGCCATCCACACACGGTCGGGAAGGGGGATCTCGTCAGGCAGGCGGTCGAGTAGAAGGCGGAAATAGCGTGCACCACCGTCGATGCTCTGCGCCGGGTCCGTCCGGTTGCTGACTTTCATGTAGCGCGCCGTGTCGCGGGTCAACATCATCAAGCCACGCACGCCTGTGGGGCTGACCGCCTTGGGATTCCAGTGCGATTCCTGGTAACTCATGGCCGCGAGCAGGCGCCAGTCCACGCCGGTGTCTTTGCCGGCTTGCTCGAACAGCTTGCGAAAGCGCGGCAAGCGTTCTTCGATGTGTTGTGAGAGTGAACGGCTGCTGACGAAGTCGAGCCGGTCGACATGGCCAAAATAGCGGTCTTCTATCTTCTCCAGTTCGCCGGATACACGCAGCTGGGTGAGGAAGCGAGTGGCTTCGTTGAACAAGCTGGAGTCGCGGTGATGGCGGAAAGCCCAGGCCTTGCGGCTGGGCTCGCCCAGATCCATCGCGATACCCAGCTTGGGGTGATAGCGCCGGGTCATGGCGATCAGGTCGGAGTCGCCGACGGTATAGAGAATCTCGCCCTGTCCAACCTGCGCCAACAGATCTTCCGAACTGACATCGGGCACGGTTTCCCAGCTCAACTTGGGATGGGCCGAGGCGATACTTTCGATCAGTTCGGCGTGAGCGGATTCTTCCGGTATGCGCAATGGCGCTTTGAGTCGGTCTAGTGAGCGGGGTTTGCCGCTGCCGATGTGATAGGCCAGCTGTGGTGTCACTTCGCGCACGGCCGGAGCAAACAAGATGTTCTTTGAGCGGTTGTCGGTAATCGTGAGATTGGCTGCGGCAAGGTGAACTTTCTGCTGCGACACCGCTTCGAGCGCGGCTGCGCCAGAAGCCGCCACGCGTATCTCAAGCGCTACACCCAGCGACTCGGCAAACTGCGAGACCAGATCGTAGGCAAAGCCGGTTCGCCCGTCGCCCGACTCATAGTAGGTGGTCGCGCTGTTGATGGTGGCCACACGCAATACGCCCAGCTGCTTGATCTGATCGAGTTTGGAAACGGTGGGGGAGCAGGTGCTCAGCAAACTCAGTTCCAGGGCGAACAGAGCCAGGACTGAGACATGCAACAGCGGTTTCCTCAGAGTTCGTATCACGCAAACTGCGGCTGGGGCGGGACAAGCCCTCGATTGTATAGGCAAAAAATGACAGTGGATTGGAAAGCCGGTCGCGATACCGTAAACTTGCGCGCCCCGCTGATGCGGGTGACCACATCCAGGAGAGGTGCCGGAGTGGTCGAACGGGCTTGACTCGAAATCAAGTGTACGCCTCGTGCGTACCGTGGGTTCGAATCCCACCCTCTCCGCCAATACAACAAACGCCCTCCCGATCGGTTCCGATTGCGAGGGCGTTTTGTTTTTTGGGCTGGCCCTTTGTCTCAATTCGAGCGGCCCTGTGGGGTGACGGCGGTCAGGTGTGGTTTTACGGTGCGTTCATCCAGCCTTGGCAAAATTCAATAATTTGATAATAATAGAAACATGGATAATTCAACTGCTACGTTGCGTCTGGCCGCACTTGCTCAGGAAACCCGTCTGGCTGTCTTTCGAGCCCTGGTGCAGGCGGGGCCGGATGGGCTCAATCCCGGGCTGCTGGCCGAAACATTGGGCACGGCGCAAGCGACCTTGTCTTTCCATCTTAAGGAGCTGAAGAACGCCGGGCTGATTCAGGCGCGTCAGGAAAGTCGGTTCATTTTCTATTCCGTGGATTTCACGGCGATGAATGAACTGCTGAGTTTTCTGACCGAGAACTGTTGCGGCGGCGACGGCAGTGTATGTGAGGTTGCGTCGAGCTGAACCATGTCTATATTTGAACGTTATCTGAGTCTGTGGGTTGCGGCCTGCATTGTGGTTGGCATTGCTCTGGGGCATTTTTTCCCCGCTGTATTCCAGACTCTAGGCACTCTTGAGGTCGCCAAAGTCAATTTGCCGGTAGCAGGTCTGATCTGGCTGATGATCATCCCGATGCTGGTCAAAATTGATTTCGCCGCGCTTAACCAGGTCAAGAAACACTGGCGTGGTATGGGTGTGACGCTGTTCATCAATTGGGCGGTCAAGCCGTTCTCAATGGCCCTGCTGGGGTGGATCTTCATCGCTACGCTGTTTCGCGACTACTTGCCAGCCGAGCAAATTGATTCTTACATCGCGGGTTTGATTTTGCTGGCGGCTGCGCCATGTACGGCGATGGTGTTTGTGTGGAGCAACCTGTCAGATGGTGAACCTCATTTCACCTTGAGTCAGGTCGCGCTTAACGATGTGATCATGGTTTTCGCGTTCGCCCCCATCGTTGGTTTGTTGCTGGGGTTGGCGTCCATCACCGTGCCCTGGGACACCTTGCTGCTTTCAGTGGGCCTGTACATTGTGGTGCCGGTGATTCTGGCCCAACTGCTGCGCAAGCGTTTGCTTGCAAGCGGTGGCGAAGCAGGTTTGCAGCGCGTGCTGGATGTGCTCCAGCCACTCTCGATTATGGCTTTGCTGATCACCCTGGTTCTGTTGTTCGGTTTTCAGGGTGAGCAGATCGTGGCGCAGCCCATGATCATCGCCTTGCTGGCCGTGCCCATCCTGATCCAGGTGTATTTCAACTCGGGGTTGGCCTATCTGCTCAACCGCTGGACCGGGGAGGCGCATTGTGTTGCCGCGCCATCTGCGCTGATCGGGGCGAGTAATTTCTTCGAGCTGGCTGTGGCTGCGGCCATCGCGTTGTTCGGTTTCGAGTCCGGTGCGGCCTTGGCAACCGTGGTCGGGGTGCTGATTGAGGTGCCGGTAATGCTCTCTGTAGTGCGCATCGTCAACGCCACCAAACCGTGGTACGAACGAGGACTGAACAAGTCGTGAAAATACTTTACATCTGCACACATAACCGTTGCCGCAGCATCTTGTCTGAAGCGATTACCAACCACTTTGCGCAGCCGCATTTGACCGCGCGCAGCGCAGGCAGTCAGCCGGCTGGGGTTGTCCATCCGCTGTCGCTGCAATATTTGGCGGAGGCCGGGATTGCAACCGCAGGCTTGAAAAGCCAATCGTGGGACGACTTTGAAGATTTTGAGCCGGATGTTGTTATCACCTTGTGTGACTCAGCCGCAGGTGAGTCATGCCCGGTTTGGTTTGGCAAGGCGATCAAGCTGCATTGGGGGTTGCAAGATCCTTCCAAACTGTCTGGTGATGAGGCACAAGCAGCAGCCGCGTTTCGCCACACCATCGCATTGATTCGGCAAAGGGTTGAGGGCCTCGAGAAAATTGCTGTGCTTGAGCGTGAGAACTGGTCTGCAGCGCTGCAGAAGCTGACTACTGCCCCTGCATGAATGATTGTTCCCAAGGTGGCTGCGGCGAAAACAGTGCGCTGAGAAAATTGATCATCGCACGCACCTTGGGTGCGACTACACGCCCACTGGGATGCACCGCCCAGATGGCTGAGCGCGTGACCAAAGGATAGTCCTCGAGCACCGGGACCAGTCGCCCGGCGTTGAGACTGGCACAGGCATTCCAGAGCGATTTGATGCCGATGCCGGCGCCCCCTTCGAGCAGCTGGCGCATGGCTTCGCCATCATTCACCGTGGTGTAGGCATCGACGCGCACGCTGTCGCCATGGGCAAAGCGCCAGACCGGCTCGCCTGGGAACGTGATGGTTCGATGTGCGGTCAGATCGGCGGGCGATGTTGGTGAGCCAAACCTTTCCAGGTAAGCCGGGGAGGCAACCAGCAACCGGCGGTCGCTGGCCAGCTGGCGGGCGATCATGCCGCTGTCTTCCAGCGGTGCATTGCGGATGATCAGGTCGAAGGCCCCTTTAACCACGTCCAGTACTTCATCTGACAGGCGCAGATCCAAACGGACCTCGGGGTAGCGTGCCTGGAACTGGTCCAGTGCAGGGATGATGTACATGCGCCCGAATGAGCCCGGCATGGTCATACGCAGCAAGCCGTGGGCCCGCTCGGTCTGTCCGGATACGCTGGCCATACCGGCCTGCAGAACCTCAAGCGCATCCTGGGCGTAAGGCAGAAAGTCAGCGCCATCGGTGGTCAGCGCGACTTCCCGCGTGGTGCGTCGGAACAGGCGTGTACCCAGTCTGTCTTCCAGCTTGCTCAGACGGGCGCTGGCGCTGGCGGGCGAGAGTGAGAGGTCACGCGCGGCGGCGGTGATCGAGCCCAGCGCGGCGATGCGCACGAACAGGCGCAGGCTTTGTGTGTCCATTATCAAATGAATCCAAATAATGATTTCGTTATTGGCCTGATTCTATTGATTGTCTGTGCTGCGTAAAGTGCCGCCATCGTCACACGTACAGGACATTCGCATGAAAGCCATGATGCTCACGCAGTACGCGCCGCACCCACAGTTTGAGCAGCGCGACGTCCCTCAGCCGGTGCCCGAGCAGGGGCAGGTGCTGGTTCGTATTGCCGCGACCAGCGTGAATACGGTCGATACCAAAATCTGCGCGGCAGGCAAGGCGTTGCCGATGTCGCCCGATCTACCGGCTATCCTAGGTATGGATTTCGCCGGCATCGTGGTCGCGATTGGTGCGGGTGTCGAGGGCTTCAAACCGGGCGACGAGGTCTACGGCTGCGCCGGAGGTTTGGCCGATCTGCCGGGCAGCTTGGCGGAGTACATCGCAGCTGATGCGCGCTTGCTCGCACACAAACCGGTCAGCCTGTCGATGCGTGAGGCTGCGGCGATTCCGTTGGTGGGTATCACCGCTTATGAGGGGCTGCTGCGCGCCGGCGTTCAGGCCGGCCAGCGCGTGTTGGTGCACGGCGGTAGCGGCGGTGTCGGGCACGTGGCCGTACAGTTGGCGGTGCAGCGTGGTGCCGAGGTTTACGCCACTGGTGGCAACGACGCCGCATTGGCTGAGATCAAGGCCATGGGCGCCACGCCGATCAACTACCGCAGCACTGCAGTGGCCGACTACGTGGACGAGCACACCGGTGGAGCCGGCTTCGATGTGGTTTACGACACAGTGGGTGACAGCAATATGCTGAACTCGTTTGGTGCGGCTGCGCTCAACGCTCAGGTGGTGACGACCACATCCATGCTCGATCTTGACCTGACGCTGGCGCATCTCAAAGGGCTGAGTATTCATGTGGTGTTCATGCTCATCCCTATGCTGCATAACCATCAGCGCCAGGCTCACCAGAACATACTCACCGACATCGCGCGCATTGCCGATGGGGGTGGCTATTCGCCGTTGATCGACCGCTCCGATTTTCATGTCACCGAGGTTGATCAGGCGCATCGGCATTTGGTCAGTGGTCAGGCCATGGGCAAGATCGTGCTGCAGGGCTTTTAAGTGCGGATCGTGACGTCCAAAGCAAGCAGGTCTGAAAGACGTATGAACAGAACCCTGGTTCTTGCAGCGCTGATGGCCGGTCTGACGACCGCTTGCAGTGCTTTGAATGGCCAGGCGGGTGCGCCGGAATGGGCGGCGCGCGGCGCGCAGGGCCAAGTCCGCGTGGTGCCGGTCCAGGAGGTGCATTGGCAGGCTCTGAACCCGGCCCGCGGGGCTGCCAGTCCGCGCGCGGCCACCTTGTGGGGCGATCGGCTTGGCACGCAGGCGACCGGCTTTCTGGCGCGTTTCGCTCAGGGTTTTTCATCGCCACCCCATATCCACAATGTGACCTATCGTGCGGTGGTCATCGACGGGTATATCCACAACGATGATCCGGCTGCGCAACCGCACTGGATGGGGGCGGGATCATTCTGGACGCAGCCGCGCGGGGAAGTGCATATCACTGCAGCCAGCGCTGCTCACAACCTGGCCCTGGTTGAGATCGATCATGGTCCGTATCGCGTGCAACCACCGACACAGGCTTATGACAATGGCGAACGCGCGATCAATGTGGATGCCGCCAATGTGGTCTGGTTGCCGGTGGCGGAGGAGGCCGGTGTGGCGCGGGCGTATCTATGGGGGCGCTTTGAAGACGGCCAGGTCAATGGCTCGTTTGTGCGCCTGCCAGCCGGTTTTCAGGGCCACATCGAGGCGCGTGGCGCGGTGTTTCACGCCGTAGTCATTAAGGGGGCTGTTCAGCATCACGCTGCATCCGTGCCGCGTCTGTTGCCGGGAAGTTATTTCGGCAGTGACGACGTTGCGCGGCATGTCATCACGGCCGCCAGCGACCAGCCAAGCGTGCTCTACATTCGCAGCAATGGTGAGTACCAGGTCAAACACGGCCAAATCCCCGAATAGGATTGAACATGCGCAAGAACATCGTGATAACAGGTTCTACCGATGGCATTGGCCTGGAAACGGCAAAAGCCTTGCTCAGCCAGGGGCACCGTGTGTTCTTGCACGGTCGCCAGGGCGACAAGCTTGCACGGGTTCATGATCAGCTTGTGCAGCAGTTTGGTGGGCAACAGGTGCAAGCCTGTGCAGCCGACATGGCTGAGCTTGATCAGGTGCGTGCATGTGCTGAGCGCTTCGTGCGTGATGGCCAGACCATCGATGTGCTGGTCAATAACGCCGGGGTTTTTAAGCTGGCTTCCGCGATGGCCCACAATGGCGTGGATATGCGTTTCATGGTCAATGCCGTTGCACCTTGGGTGTTGACGCGTGCCCTGCGCCCGGTCCTGGCGGATGAGGCGCGGGTGATCAATCTGTCTTCGGCCGCGCAGGCACCGGTCAATCTGGCCGCGCTGCGTGGCGAACAAGCCATCGCTGATGATTTTTCGGCCTACGCACAAAGCAAGCTGGCTCTGACCATGTGGTCGATGGAGCCCGAGCGGGTGGGCCTGCGTGATGGTCAAAGCATGGTTGCGGTTAACCCGGGTTCGCTATTGGCCAGCAAGATGGTGCGTGAGGGGTTTGGCGCGGCCGGGCACGATCTGGCCATCGGGGTACGCATCCTGGCGCGTCTGGCCTTATCTGCAGAGCCCATCAGGTCCGCTGCCTATTTTGACAATGATGCCGGCGACTATGCGGATCCGCATGATGATGCGCTGGACCGCACGCGCCGCTTGGCCGTGCTGGAGGCCATCGAGTGGGTGGCGCAGCAGCGTGTTGCGCCAGCCTGAAGTCGGTGGGAGCACCCAGCCTGCATTCACATGCGCCGGTGGCGGCTAGAATGCAAGTCCTGCCCGTGACGAGAACGACACCATGCGCCAGCAAAAAACCTACTGCCGGATCTGCGAGGCGCATTGCGGTCTGGAGGTTGAGCTTGATGGTGAGCAGGTCATCAATGTGCGACCGGACAAGACCCACCCGGTTTCTCAGGGCTACGCCTGTATCAAGGGCTCTGCGATCGGCGACCTGCACCATGATCCGGACCGCATCAACTACCCGCAAAAGAAAGTAGACGGTCATTGGCAGCGCATCAGCTGGCCGCAGGCCATCAAGGAGATCGGTGCGCAGGTCAGGGGCTTACGCAAGCAGCATGGCAATCGCAGTATTGCCCATTACTTTGGCAACCCGACCAATTTCAGCATGCAGAATTTTCTGTATTCGGCCGGTTTCATGCAGGCCCTGGGCTCGCCCAATGCCTTCGCCTCACACTCGATTGATCTGAACAACAAGTTCCATGTGTCCAAGGCGGTGTACGGCATGCTCGACGTGCACCCTGTTCCGGATCTGGCGCATTGCCAGTTTTTCATGTGTCTGGGCGGCAACCCGCAGGTCAGCCAGATGAGCGTGGTTTGCGTGACCAACGTGATGAGCAAGCTCAAGGCCATTGAGGAGCGGGGAGGGCGCGTGGTGATTGTTGATCCACGGCGCACGGAAACCGCCAAAAAGGTGAAGGAGCATCATTTCATCACGCCCGGCACCGATGTGTGGTTGTTGCTGGGCATGCTGCATGTGCTGATCCACGAGCTGCGCCTGGATCTGAGTGCGGCCCGCCAGCACGCCCACGGGGTTGAGCAATTTGCCCACATTGCGGATGCATGGTCACCCGAGCGAGTGGCCGCTTTGACGGGCATTTCGGCGGCCTGCACGCGTGAGCTGGCACAAGCCTATGCCGCCGCGGAAGGGGCCGTGCTGTACATGTCCACTGGCGTCAATATGGGGCCATTCGGTTCGCTGTCCTACTGGCTGGTTCAGGGGATGAGCCTGCTGACCGGCAACCTGGATGCCCAGGGCGGGCTGGTTTTTCCGCAGGGCCCGTTTGACATGACTGCGCTGGTCAAACGTATCGAAGATCAGCTGGATCATGGCGAGAAAACCCTGAAGGATGGATGGGGCAAGGAGGCCGGGGCCTTTCCGGCGGCAACTCTGGCCGACGAGATTCTGATTGACCACCCCGAGCGTATTCGCGCCTTGTTTGTGAGTGCGGGCAATCCCCGCCATTCCATCCCGGGCAATCGCCTGGACCGGGCGTTTGAGAAGCTGGATCTGCTCGTCTGCATTGATATCTATCGCAGCGAAACAGCTGAGTACGCAGATTACCTGCTGCCTGCCACGGACATGCTGGAGCGCTCGGATTTCCCGATTTCACATCTGAATTTTCAGGTGGAACCGCATGCCCAATACACCGCTGCGGTGGTCAAGCCCAAGTTTGAGCGTAAGCCTGAATGGTGGATCTTCACTGAGCTGGCCTTGGCCAGTGGGGCGTCTTTTTGGGGCGCCACACTGATGAATGGGCTGGGGCGTGTGTTGCAGCTCTACAACCGTGTTCCGGGCCTGCCCGCTTACCAACCCGACCATTTGCTGGCCTTGTTGCTCAAGCTTGGCGGTCAAACCAGCCTGGCGACTTTGAAACGCCATCCGCAGGGTGTGCGTCTGCCGCCTGCAGCGGGTGCATCCTTTCTGGGGCGGCGTGTGCCGACCCGCGATGGCAAGTTGCAGTTGGCGCCAGACTCGCTGATGGCCGATCTGCCGCGCTTGGACGCAGCCTGCAAAATCTATGAAGCGTCTGGCGAAGGTCTGCGTGTGATAGGGCGGCGCGAACGCCGCTCGCACAATTCGTGGATGCATAACGTCCGGCGCATCAAACACGACAGCGGAATCCAGGCTCTGTTGAATCCGGCCGACGCACAAATGCTGGGGGTGGCTGACGGCGACGCCGTTGTGGTGGGCGGCACCGCTGCCGTTGAATTGCCGGCAAAGCTGACCGAGGATTTGATGCCGGGAGTGGTGTGCGTGCCACATGGCTGGGGGCATCAACACTCCGGGCTGTCCAAGGCGCGTGCCTTGCCGGGCATGAATATCAATCAGGCGCTGCCGGATAGCCGCGCGCACCTGGAGCCGGTGAGTGGTCAGGCGATCATGCTGGCGCACCGCCTGGTAGTCCGCCGGGCGGGCTGAGTCACGGCTTGCTGGGGCGGTGCTCTGGGTGGTTCGCGGCCAGGCGCTCCAAGCCTGTCCAGCAGACGGCCATCAGGGTGTCGACCACCTCGCTACGCGGCGCCTGCGGATGCTGACGCCACCATTTGGCCAGCTGCTCGGCGGCGCCGGAAACCACGTGGCCGAAAGCCTGCAGTGCACTGGCGGGATAGTGGGCCCCAAGATCTTGCTGTAACAGCACGGCAATCTTGTTCACGGTGTTAAAGCGCAGGTCGCGGGCCTGCGCCTCGGCAGGGCCGGCAATGGCAGCGCCGCCGCCGAACAGCACATCCCATGCGGCGCCCTGATCCTCAACGAATGCAAAGTAAGCATCGAAGCCTGCACGCAGGCGTGATTGAGCCGTGCTTGCCTGCGCTACGGCGCTGAGCATGTGCTGCTCCAACTGAGTGCGTGCGTTTTTGAGGCACGCAAGATAGATCCCGTCCTTGTCGCCAAAACAGTTGTAGACCATAGGGCGGGTCACGCCAGCAGCCCGCGCGATGTCTTCAATCGAGGTGCCCTGATATCCCTTGGTTGCAAAAAGCTGCTCGGCATGTGCGATCAGCTGAGCCTGGCGCTGCGCGCGTGGCAGGCGCCGGGGCGTGGGGGGCGCTGTCTTCTGGGGGATGGCGGTGCTCATGTTCGGCGCGTCGGCAGGGTCAGCAGAAAGTATTACACACACGTAAGTTACATTGATGTAACATCGGTCGCCATAACAAGTTGTAAATAGAGGAGACACGATGATCCGCTTTCGGGAATGTGGCGTGCTGCTGTGCGTCGCCGTGGTTGTCAGCGCCTGCCAGGGTGGGCGAGTGGCCGAGTCTGCTGCACCTGTTGTGGGCACCAGCGCCTTGTTTGTGGCGCACCAGACTGCTGAATGCGGTGCCGCTAACAATATCGGTGCGTTTGCCGCTGGGCCTGACCGGTTACCGGGATTGTCCGAGGTCCAGCGGCGTGGCGGATTGCGCGTGCTGGAAGAATTTCGAGCACCCACCGAGCAACCCTCTGCCCGTGATGGGCATGTCCACGACTGGCAGGGGCAGGCACCACGTCTGGGTGGCCTGGCGGTGTATGACCGTGGAGAGCACATCTATTCCGATTTTCTGTTTGATGCCTGGGGCGCCGACGATGGGCAAGATGCTCTGCGCTACGGCCTCAATGAGGGGCTGCAGCAGCTCTACCCGCGGGTTGAGCGTTTGGATCAGCTGTTTCAGGCCCTGGGCGATCAGTTCGGTTTGCCAGCGCCGCTGGGTGCCTCCAGTCACTATGGTGATGCCACGGACATCCGCGGACCACGCGACTTCACCGAGCTGCGCTGGGCTGCGGGCGCGCGCGGCCTGAGCTTTTATGCCCGCCTGAGCCGTTTCACCGAAGACGATCAGCCGGTCATCGCCATCCTGTTCGATCTTGATCCCGACGTGCGTGCTGATGCTCCTCAGCTTGGCCTCAGCGACACGCGCTATGACCGCCTGTTGCTGGTTCAGCGTGACCGGGCTGAACTTGTTGATCTGCCAAGTGGTGTGTTGCTGGCGAGCGATGCGCTGAGTCTGCAATGGTTTCCGGAGGACTTCACCAATGCTTTGGAGCTGGAGATTCCCTGGGCACTGCTGGACGGTGAGCGCGACAGTGTGTGGTTGACGGTGCTGTCAGCCCAGACTGATGAAGATGCCAGCGACAACGATGCAGCCACTTACATTCCGGCCAATCTGGCTTATCGCTACGATGCCTTGGATGATGGCCGCAGCGTCGTGCCGTGTGATCCGGTGGCCGGTATTTACAACGAACGCGCGCAAGCGTTTGATCTGTACAACGGCACTATCGACGGATACGCCGTAGCCCTGGATGTCGTCGGTATGCGTCTGGGACGCTCGCAACGCTGGCAGCCTACCGGCGGGTACTACGAACGCATTTTTCAGTCGCACCCGTCGATTTCGCATGAAGATCCGCTGGCATTGGGGTATGCCGATGAGTCCGATCCATTCGAGCCCTATGAGCAGACCCTGGAACAACCCTACGGGCTGTATTTGCCGCAAAACTATGATCCGCAAGCTTCGTATCCGCTGACCCTGTGGCTGCACTACCAGGGCGGTATGGTGCACAGCGCCGGTGCCTGGTCGCCGCGGATTGTTCATCAGCACGGTGCCGATAACGACAGCGTGGTGGTGACGCCGCGTGGGCGTGGCAGCAAGTCCTGGTATCAGGGAGCTTCGCACCAGGACATCTGGGAAGTCTTTGCCGATGTGGCTGGCACCACGCTGACCGGCGCACGTGGGTTGCCGCAGGATCATGCCTTTGCGGCCGAGGGCTTGGCCCGCATCGACCGTGACCGGGTGTATCTGTCCGGTTATAGCATGGGGGGGTATGGCACCTACATGTTTGGTCTGATGTATCCGGACCTGTTTGCCGCGGCTTACAGCACATCCGGGGTTCACTTTGGCAGTGCGTTGCCGGGCGGTGCGCATCTGCTGGAAAACGCACGCCACCTGCCGATCGTGATTCACCATGGCCTGATTGATGAGTTGGTGCCGTGGGTCAGCATCGAGCCCGTAGCTTTGACGCTCAATCAACTGGGCTACCGCCATCGCATGGATACCTTGCCGGCGTATGAGCACTACACCCAGGCGATCACCGATGAATGGGCCGAGGGAACCCGATACCTGGCCGCGTTCAAGCGCAATCCGGCGCCACGTCAGGTCACCTACAAAATTGTTCCTGAGCTGGTTCGTACCATCAATAACAACCGCGCCACCCTGTACGGCGCAGGTACGCGGACCCAGTTCGATTTTCGCCCTGACGGGGCCTGGTGGGTTGACGACATTCGGGTGCGTGATGATGCGGGTTGCGATGTGCAGGCCCCAGCGCCTTGCGACGACAGCGTGTACGCCCTGGTCGATGCTGTGAGCCTGGCGCTGCCGGCCACCCTTTACAGCACCGCGCCACCGCTGTTGGACAGCGATAACGGTCTCGGTTTGCCCAGCACGCCGGTGGTGTCGCCGGGTAACAGTGTTTCGCCGTATCTGCGGCAGGGGCTGGACTGGATAGACGAGCAGGCTGCCGAGTTGCAGAACCGTTTTGAGCTCACATTGACCAACGTGGCGGCACTCAATCTGGATATCGAGGCCATGCGGCTCAATTTGCCGCAGCTGGCGCAGGGCCAAGTCACTACCGATGGCGCTGTACGCCTGGGATTGCGCGGCGTGCCGCGCACAGCACAGGTGCGCCTGAACGGGCAGAGCACCGGGCAATGGGCCTCATCGCTGTGGCTGGTGGACGTGCCGGCGGGCGAACACACTTTGGAAATCTTGTTGCCATGAACAGAGCAAGCACAATGAAGACACTCAGGAACCACATACTCATCACATTGCAGCTGAGTTTGCTGCTGATGCTGTGGCCCGCACATGCGCAACTGCCCTTGCCGATCCGTTTGCCGGGAGATTGCAACGATCTTGATCCGGCGCATTGCATGCTGCCGTTTCCCAGCGATTTCTACACCCAGGATGATGCCGCCAGCGTGACCGGCAAGCGTGTGCAAATCCCCAGCAACGCAACGCCGGCCAACTTGCTGGATGTCCCAGGTGTAGGTCTGGAACTGGGCAAAACGGTGAATACGCAGGAGTGGAATCGGCAGGATGGGTTCTCTTTTGGCAGTCCGATTCTGACCTACGTGCCGGGCCTGGATCTGCACCAGACCTGGGGCACCCAAAACAAGCCGTTTGCAGGCGAACCGAATATCCAGGGCAGCTTTGATCATCGCGATCATATCGCCGACATTGCCCGCTACCAGTGGGTCGATGCACCGATCGTGTTACTCAATACCGCTACTGGCGAGCGTCATCCGTTCTGGTCGGAGCTGGATACGCACCCGGATGCCACGGATGCGCGGCGCAGCCTTATTCTGCGCCCTGCGGTCAATCTGCAGCCGTCCACCCGCTATGTGGTTGCACTGCGCAATCTGCGCAACGGCCAGGGTGAGGTTATCCCGGCGCAAAGCCGTTTTGCCGCCTATCGCGACGGCCAGACCGATGATGCACGCGTTGCTGCGATGGAGCGCGTGTTCGACGACCTTGCCCGCGCGGGCATCGCACGCGAGGAGCTGTATCTGGCCTGGGATTTCACGACCGCATCAACCGAATCGATCACGGGCCGTGCTTTGCATATGCGCAATCTGGCGTTCGCCGAATTGGGCGATACCAGTATGGGTGATGGCATTGTGCAGGGACAGGCGCCGGTGTTTTCGGTGAGCAGCCACGAGGTGCTGGATGAAGGTGAATATGGGCGCGTACGCCGGGTTGTCGGCACGGTCAGTGTGCCCAACTTTCTTAACCTGCCACAGGATCTTCTGGGCACCGCCGGCAGCGCGATTGGTGACGGCCTGGCGCCGCCACTGACCCGTCTGTATTACGCCAACGCAACTGACGAGTTGCCTGCAATCAACCCGCTGTCTCCGACCACACGCTTCCAGTTCACCTGCGATGTGCCGCTGGATCAGGGACCGAGCTACCCCATGACTTATGGTCATGGTCTGGTGGGCAGCCAGGGGCAGATTCAGGATGCCCAGTGGCCGCGTCGCTTCGGCTTTTTACCGTGCGGCGCGGACTGGTGGGGTATGTCGACCAAGGATCTGGTCAATATCGTATTGATTCTGGCCGACATCTCATTTTTCCCGACGCTGGCGGATCGGGCGCAGCAGGGCTTTATCAACTTCCTGTACCTGGCGCGGGCTGCAACTCATCCGGACGGATTTGCCACTCATCCGTGCTTTCAGGCCAACGAGGATTGTGCGACCCCGGCGCCGTCATTGATTCGCACAGCCACCGCAAAGGACACCCCCGTGTTCTTCGATGGCAACAGCCAGGGCGGCATCATGGGGCCGGCCATGATGGCGCTGTCGCCGGACATTGATCGCGGCATCCTCGGGGTGCCAGGTATCAACTATTCAACCCTGTTGCAGCGGTCGGTCGACTGGGAAGGGGCGTATGGCATTCCCAACTATCTGGCCTACCGTGACCCGATAGAGCGTCAACTGGTGCTGGCCTTGATCCAGATGCTGTGGGACCGCGCCGAGGGCAATGGCTATGCTCATCGCCTGACCACGGACCCGCTGCCGGATACACCACCGCATGAGGTCATGCTGCAAGTTGCGTTTTCCGATCATCAGGTCAGCAATCACGCAGCCGAAGTGTTTGCTCGCACCATAGGTGCGCCGATCATGCTGCCCGGCCTACCGGGCGGGCGTCACTGGGAGGAGCTGCCGTATTACACCGAAACCGCCCGCTATCCGTACCAGGGTTCGGCACTGATCTACTGGGACAGCGGCAACGCCCAGCCACCTAACGGCAACATTCCGGCAGACGAGGGTGGCGACCCGCACGGTCACCCGCGTGACGAGCCGGCCGGTGGTTGGCAGGAAGCCCACTTTTTGCTCACCGGTGAAATGATTGATGTGTGCCAGGGGCAGGACTACCTGACCGCCGCACACCCGCAAAATCAGGGGGCGTATGGGTGTCAGGTGCCGGCGCGAGAGGTGGGTGAATACCAGCCTGTGCAAGCGCGTGCTGGTGCGGCACCGGGGCGTGGCGGCGCGATGAGTCTGCCCCTCGCTTTGATTGGTTTGATCTTGCTGCTGTTACCGATAGTCAGGCCTAGAGCCGGGCGGTAAATCTGCGCTGCGTGGCGCAGTTGGCTCGCCTTTAGGCGCTGGCCGCGTGCTAACCTCGGAGATTCGGGCAGGCTGACTATCCGCCACGCAGCGGTGTCGCCCGCCCTCTCGCAAACGGCGCCCTGGAGGCGCCGTTTTCATAGTCAAACGAACAACTGGCAGACGCACATGATGTGGCACACGACACCCAATCTGGATGAGATGAACGCACGCTCCAAGGGCACCATTCTGGAGCTTACGGATATTCGTTTTAGCGAGGTTGGTGATGACTACCTGTGTGCAACCATGCCGGTCGATGAGCGCACTTTTCAGCCGTTTCGCTTGTTGCACGGTGGTGCCTCCGTGGTGCTGGCCGAGTCAGTCGGCTCAACGGCAGCCAACCTGTGCCTGGATCCGAAGACGCACTACGCGGTCGGTCTGGATATCAACGCCAACCATGTGCGAGCCGCAACCAGCGGACGGGTGACGGCCACGACGCGTGCGGTGCATATTGGCCGTACGACTCAAGTGTGGGCCATCGATATTGTTGATGATCAGGGGCGTACGGTGTGTGTCAGCCGCCTGACCATGGCGGTTGTGGCGCACCGCTGAGGGCGGATTAAACGCCCTTCGCAGCGCTTATTCTGGCGGGCTTTCAAGCGCGTATCCGTAACGCTGCATGATGGCTTGTGCGGATGCTGAACGCATGAATTCAAGCAGCGACCGCGCTGCGGCATTGTCGGTGATCAACAGGGCATCCTGGTGAATCGGGTCATGCCAGCTGGATGGAATGATCCAGGCGTGGCCGCGGTTGGGCGGAGCCTGCTGGCGCCACTGTGCCAGCGCGATGAAGCCCAGATCAGCATTGCCGGTGGCCACAAACTGGTAAGTCTGGGCGATGTTCTCGCCCTGCACCCAGCGCGCGCGGGTTTTCGCGTGCAGCCCCAAGTGCTCAAGCACCTGTGTGGCTGCCAGGCCGTAGGGAGCAAGTCGCGGATTGGCCAAGGCCAGACGCTGCCACGGCTGCGCGGTTAGCGCGCGGGCATGCTCGAGTGTCAGGTCGTCGCGCAGGCTCCACAACACCAGACGCCCGGTGGCATAGGTCTGGCGCTGGTTGCCGATGCCGCGCTCCTGTAGTGCGATCGGTTTGCGTTGATCGGCTGAGAAAAACACATCAAACGGAGCGCCATGAATGATTTGGGCGTACAGCTTTCCGGACGAACCGGGGCTGATCTTCAGGTGATGATGCTGTTGCTGTTCGAAGGCCTGTGCGATCTCACTCAGGGCCGGCGCGAAGTTGGAGGCCACCGCAACGTGGGCGCTGTCTGCCCGTGCCGCTGAGCTCAGCACGCTGAACAGACAGATCAAGCCGATCAATTTGGCGGGTCGCGTCATCATGGCGCCAGCTTGGCGGATGCACACAGGCGGATCAATACGCCACGATATGACTTTGCCGCATGCGGCGGATTACCTATCCTGTTGTCATGTCCCTGACCCAACGAATGGCCGAATTCGGCTTCGAGACCAACGAGGATTACTCCTTGCCATTGCGTCTGTTGCTGGAGCGACCGGCGCAGAGCGCGCGCACGCTCAATATCACCGGCGAGCCGGGCCGGCGCAAAACGGCCTTTGCCAACGCTCTGGCAGCGGCGATGGACGTGCCGCACGTGCTGTATCACGACTTTGCCCAGCATGAATCCAGTGACGCAGCGGCATCGACCGGCCAAGCCCAACACCCGCCGATTGATCCGTTTGATCGGGTCATGAGCGAAGGCAGTGCGCTGAGCGAAGGTGAACGGACTATCGTGATCCTCGACCAGTTGCAGCGCACCACATTTGCCCAGCATTTGCGTGTGTATGAGTTCGTCAAAACTCTAGAATGGCACTACCTGGATACCTCGGCCCAGGCCAACATCGACAAGCTATTGCTGTTCGTGATTTCGGAAGAACCGGTGTATCACTCGCTGCAGAAATTGAGCCTGCGTGTGTGGGTCGATGCGGCCGGCAGTGGGCGCCCTGCCTATGTGCCCGAGGACTTCGGGCGTGGCTTGCGCATGGCCCAAACCATGGAGCGACTGGCCGATCTGTTCGAAGTGCTTGATGTGGTGCCGACGCGCAGCGAGTACGCCAAGATTCTGTTTGATATTGATCACTTCGTACGGACGCCGCAGGCTCTGATTAAGAGTATCTACGGCTGGACCGAAGGGGTTGACTATGCACGCTTCAAAGCGCCGGCCGTGCTGGCTCGCGTTGAGCAGGCTATCGACGCGATCCATCAGTACATTGGCATGGAATCTGTGGACGCCGATTGAATTGAGTTGAACTGGCCCCAGCTTTGCTAGGTCGCATGATGGCGGCGTGGCTTCGCAAGACACGTTCCCAATGTCCAACCCTGTCACTACTCCCTGCGTGCCATGTTCACCATAGACCGCATCATTCTGCTTGCCGCTGTTCTGATCCTGCTTGGAATTGCCTCCAGCAAGGCATCGGCGCGGCTTGGCTTGCCCGTTCTGGTTCTGTTTCTGTTGGTCGGTATGCTGGCCGGCGAGGATGGTATCGGTCGTATCGCCTTTGACAATCCGGTGGCAGCCCATGCCCTGGGCACTTTGGCCCTTGCGATGATTCTGTTCGACGGTGGTTTGCGCACGCCTCTGGCTTCAATCCAAAGGGTCTGGAAGCCGTCGGCCTTGCTGGCCACGGTTGGGGTGGTGGTCACCGCCGGTGTCACCGGGCTGACTGCTGCATGGATATTGGATCTGCCCTTGCTCGAGGGTTTGCTGCTCGGTGCCATCGTGGGTTCAACGGATGCGGCGGCGGTGTTTTCCCTGCTGCGCAACGCCGGTGTGCATATCAAGTCGCGCTTGAAGTCTATGCTCGAGATCGAGAGCGCCTCCAACGATCCCATGGCGATCTTTCTCACCGTTGGTTTGCTGGAGGTGCTGATCAACGATGCCCCGCTGGGGGCCGGGCTGTTGCATCTGTTTATCCTGCAGATGGGTATCGGCGCGGCGGTTGGCCTGGCTGTGGGGTGGTCGGCGTTACGCATGATCAACGGCATCAAACTTGATGCCTCAGGGCTTTATCCGGTTTTGGTGGCAGCCTGTGGACTGTTCTCATTTGGCCTGGCAGCCAATCTGGGAGGTAGCGGTTTCCTGGCGATATTTCTGAGCGGCGTTGTGATCGGCAACAGTCGCTTTGTGTTTCAGCGCGGCACGTTTCTGTTTCACGACGGTGTGGCCTGGCTCAGCCAGATTGTGATGTTCGTGATGTTGGGTTTGCTGGTGAATCCCAGTGCCTTGGTCGAGGTCTGGCTGCAGGGCCTGATCATTGCCCTGGTGCTGATCCTGCTGGCCCGTCCTTTGGCCGTGCTCTTGTTGCTGGCTCCGCTGGGCTACAACTGGCGTGAGATGTCGCTGGTTTCCTGGGTCGGTCTGCGCGGCTCTGTGCCGATTATTCTGGCCATTTTCCCTTTGATATTCGGTTTGCCGGGCGCGCCTTTGATCTTCAATGTGGTGTTCTTTGTGGTGCTGCTTTCGGCCACCATCCAGGGGTCTTTGATGCCTTTGGTTGCGCGCCGGCTCAAACTGGCGGAGCCGCCGCCAGCAGTGCCGGCAGCAACGTTGGAGATCACGGCCCTGGATGATGTGGATGCCGACATCGTGGAGTACACGCTGGGGCAAGAGTCGCGGGCCGCCGGGCGCCGGCTGTCCGAGATCGCTTTGCCAGACAGTGTGGTCGTGGCCATGATCACGCGCAAAAGCGCGATCATTCCACCGCGAGGATCCACCCTGTTGCAAGCCGGTGACCACATGTTTGTGGTGCTGCGCGCTGAAACGCGCGTGTTTGTGGATTGTGTGCTGTCAGATGCCGCAGAAGTCAGCCGCGATGCTTTGCCCGGCAACGCCGTGCTGCGGCTCAAAGGCATGACCACATTGGAAGCACTCCAGCGCTCTTACGGTGTGCAGCTGTCCGGTGATGGTGAGCTGAACTTGGATCAGATGTTACGCGACGCCTGGGACGGTCAGCCGGTTGAGGGCGCCACGATCGTGCGTGATGGGGTCACCTTGAGTATCGACGACATGGTCGGGTCACGCATCGCTACGGTGGCCATCGGTTTGGAACCGCACGCGACTCCGGCCCGCATGACTCGGTGAGATGTCACGGGCTGCTGCTGAGGTGGATTGTTTCGATCGCCTGTGCGGCGATGGCGTCGGCACAAAAGGGCACCTCCAGCCATTGCTTGTCGCTGTACATTGCGGTTTGGTCGGTGTGGTAAGGCGAACTTGGGTCCGGTGACTGAGAGTAGGTTGTGAGGGTTGAGAGCCGCGGGCACGCCTGTGGCGGGAAACTCACCACCTGCATGTAGGTGTTGCCGTGATAGGGGTTGGCATAGCCCTTTTGCGGGTCCCATTCGATGTTCATGATGCTGTACGAACCCATGCGGTCGATGCCGCCGTGCAACGCAAAGCGTTGGCCGCCGCGTTCGATGTATTGGTAGTCGCGCAGTGTCGCGTCCAGGGGAATGTTGGCAGCCTTGAGTTCAGCCACCGCATCGGCCAGTGCGGCCTGCACGCTGGGTAGCAGGGTGTTGAGGCCGCGGGGCGTGTCGATCGGCTCATCCGGACGGAATGGGATCAGAAAAGCACTGGTTCCGGGCAGCCGGGTCTGGGTCGTGGTGCCAGAGGGTAGCGTTTGCCCAAGCAGACGTCCGGCGATGCGTCGGAACAGCAAAGCGCCTGGTGAATCCAGGTTGGTGGTCAGGTCCCAGCCCTCAAGAACCGGGCAGGCATCGGCGATATCGATCGGTCCTTGGGTGCCGACAGCCATCCCCAATTGTTGGCACAGGCTGAGCAGATCGTCGCGCCACATCTCGCCCAGATACTGGCGCGAGGAAAACAACCAGTCCTTCATGATGGCGTGGCTGAAGCCGCGGCCTGTGAAGCCGTCGGTGCCGGCCAGCCGTGCCTCAATCATGTTCAAACCCAGGCGTGTACGCAGCCGTCGCTCCGTGCCTTCCTCTCCGAGGATGCGTGGAAAACCGGTGAGTGGTTCGTCCGGGTGCGATAACCAGTAGGAGTCGTTGGAGTTGCTTACATAGTCGTCGCGAAACAGGCGTGGCAGCCGCGCGGGGCCGAAAATCCCAGGTGCCACCGCATCGGGGTCGTTGTCCCAGGCGCAGGCGGAGCGGCTGCCATCCATGACGGGCAGGCCCAGCAAGGGGAATGTGACCAGCCCCACAACAGAGCCACAGCTCACGGCTTTGGCATCGTCGACATTGGCGGCAACCGTGATGTCGGCATAGAAGGCCTCGCCAGCGCGGTCAACGGCAACGGTATTGGCCCACGGGATGCCCTGCAAACCATCCAGCAGCGCCTCAAACTCGCGCACTGATTTGACCTTGGCCAGCGCTACAAAATGGTTGAGGTAGCGCATGTTGTGCGCATTCGGGTCGGCCAGCGCGAAGCCCAACACCGGCGTCCAGACGAACAGCGGCAAGCCCGCGATGTTGGTCACCATCGGGCCGAAGCGTGTGGTGTAGAGGGTCCGTTCCACGCGCTGCAGGCTGCCGTCGTCCTGGCGACTCTCGACCTGCAATGGCCAGGCCTGCATGGCTTCGACTTCACCGTCGATCACATAGCTGTGCGAACCCGCCAGCAGCATTTGGTACGGGGTAAAGCGAAATGCTGACGAGGTGGTATGTGACCAGGCTACGTCGCGGTTGTTGCCCATCACGACAAAAGGCAGGCCAAGAAAGGTGGTGCCGGACAGCTCAGCCTCGCCAGGAATCCGGAAACTGGCCTGGTAGAAAATGCCGGAGTCGTTGAAAGTCTGGTGTGGGTTGCCAAGCAAGATCGGGGTGCCGTCGACGCTGGCCTGACGACCGATGGCCACGGCGTTGCTGGCCAGATGGCCCCCCGGATGCCAGTCCTGTGCATTGCGGAGACCTTCGAGAATCGCCGGCACATCGTCCGCGCTGGCATTAAGGAGCGGTGCGGCACCGCCAATGCCGTCCACCGACGCCGCCGAGCCAGCAAAGATGGCCAGGGTGTAGGCCATGCGAAACACATCATCAACGCTGATGGGGCGGACCCATGCCGCGCCGCGGCAGTTGGGATCGCTGATCCCGTCAACGCCGGTTTCAGCCAGGTAGCGGTTGTATCCGGCGACATGCCCGGCAAACAGTGCGCGAATTTCTCGATCAGGCCCCAGCGGTGGCGCCTCGCTGGCCAATTGCTCCACTGTGCCTTGTGCGCGAATCAGCTTGAAGAAGAAATCGCTATTCAGGTTGTTGTATGTGAAACCATTGGCCGGAAAGGGGAAATCATTGTCCCCGCCGAAGTAGCGTGAACGTTCACCGGCGGCAGTAACGTAGAACTCCGCGATGCGACAAATGGCGTCTTTGGCCGCGACATAGCCATAGCCGTAGCCGAGCCCGAACCAGCTCTCTGACTCGATATGCGGCACCCCGCCGGCAGTGCGTGTAATCGTACTCAGCGTGTTCTGCGCGGCGTCGCCCGGGTCTGGATGCGTTTGACGCCCGCCGTTACAACCCAAGAGGCCGAGCGCCATCAGCAGGGCAAGAGTCAGCTGGCAGCATGAGCGCATGAGGGTCTCCTTAGGGTGGCTTATCCGCGCGCCTCAGCGTGCTTTGAGCGCGTTGTCGCGAAAATGCAAGAAGGCTTCGCGTGAGGTCTTCTGCAGGGCGTAGCCGAACTCATTTTTCAGCGCGTGGTTGTCGAGCACCGGCCGGTACTGGATAAACTTGATCTGTTCCGGGGCATAACGGCTGATACCGAGCCTGCGGCCAATACGCAGCCCGGCAATGATCAGCGCCGCCGGTAGCTTGAGCACTCTTTTGTTGGTCAGCTGGCCGAGCTCGTCGAGCGTCAGCGCGCCGTCTCCGGCGACGTTGAAGATGCCGCCGCGACCGCTTGTGACGCCGTGTTCGATGATGCCGACCAGATCCTGGTCCCAGATGAATACGAAGGGTGAGTCGTGCCCGCGTACGCCAAGCAAGCGCTTTTTGTCGAAGAGATTGCTGATGAGATTGTGCGTGCCTGCGCCGATCACGGTGCCGACACGCAGCACCAGCTGGGTCAGCTGCGGGTGTTGGGCGCGGTATTCGGCAAGCAGTTCCTCAACCTGGCGCTTGTGATCGGCATAAGGCATCTCAACGTTGCCGCGCAGGGCATCGGTCTCGCGAAGCCAGGCCGGGTTGTCGGCATGGTAACCGTAGGCAGCGCCGCTGCTGGTTACGCTCAGGTGGGTCACCTGACCGGCCAGGCAGGCCTCAAGCACGTTGCGGGTGCCATTCACATCGATGTCGAAATCGCGCGCGCGGTCGCCGCTGAATTCCAACACGGCGGCGAGGTGCACAACATGAGTGATGGCGTTGTCGACGATCAACTCACGCAGGGCCGGATCGCGGATGTCCATTGCACGCAGGTCAAAGCTGGCGTTCTCGTCTCCATGCAGGTCGATGCCGATCACCCGGTGATGCGCAGCCAGTCGCTCGGCAACCTGGCGACCGATATAGCCGGCGGCGCCGGTAACCAGGACATTCATGCGGCTTGCTCACTCTGTTTGGGGAGATCAGCCTTCAACGCGGCAATGCGCGCGTTGAGTGCTTTGTTGTAGGCCTGTTTGTTGACGTAATAGGCCATGCGCTCAAGCTTGAGATAGGCGTAACCACCATCCAGGCGTTTACCGGCCAAACGCGCTTTGTCGCTTTGCAGGCGCTTGGCTGATGCGGCTCCACGCTTGAGCTGTGTCAGGTACAGTGCAACCAGCTCGGCCTGACGATTGCGTGCTTCCCAGCCCAGCCCGGCGGCCTCCATCATGCCCATCATGAAGATGTTGTCGGAATCGGGGTGAAAGCAGTTCAGATACAGCTGTGGGGCTGCGCCTTTCCAGTTCAGTTCGTCTGTGTCGATGAAAGGGTAGTGCAGCTTGTAGCCAGTGGCCTGAATGATCAGGTCGTACTCGGCGCAGCTGCCATCGATGAAGCTGACCTGTGGCCCGGCACAGTGCTTGATGTCCTGGCGGATCGTCACATCGCCGTGCCCGGCGTGATGCAGCAGCAGTGAGTTCAGCACCGGATGGGCTTCATACAGTTTGTAGTCCGGGTCGGGCAGGCCGTAGTTGGATGGTTTGCCGACCAGGGCACGGATGAGCGTGCCGTCGATGAACTGCTTGAGCGGTCGCGGCAGGGCCATCTGGCCGGCGCCGAGCGTGTCAATCGGTCGACCCAGCACGAATTTGGGCAAGAAGTAGTAGCCGCGGCGCAGCGACATATCCACACTGGCGGCACGGTGTACGGCATCCACAGCGATATCGGCACCCGAGTTTCCGCAGCCGATGATCAGGACGCGTTTCCCATCAAGCATCTGTGCGCTTTTGTAGGCGCTGGAATGCATCACCTGGCCGCTAAACGCGCCGGGCAGTGGTGGCTGATTGGGTTCGTGCAAAGTGCCGTTGCACAGCATCAGCCCGTCGAAGCGGCGGGTCTGCTCCTGGCCATCACAACGCGTGGTGAGATCCCATTGCTCGCCATGGCGTTCAGCACGGACGACTTCGGTGGCAAACTCGAAATGCGGATACAACTCGAAGTGCCGCGCATAATCCTGAAAGTAGCGCTTGAGTTCGCTGTGATGTGGGTACTGTGCCACCTCATCGCGCATCGGGAACTCCTCGAATTCGGTCGTGCGCTTGGAGGAGATCAGATGAGCCGACTCATACATAGTGCTGGTCGGGCTTTGCGCGTCCCATAATCCGCCAACATCGGCATGAATTTCGAAACCGCGAAAGGGCAGGCCTGCTTTGTGAAGGTTGCGTGCCATGGCTAAACCTGTCGGCCCGGCACCAATGATGGCGTACATTAGGAAGATGACGATGCTGTATGTAGAAGGTTTTAGCCTAGTGATGCCTCATGGAGTCGTCCCGAGCGATTCGGGACAGAACATGAACAAATCGGGACGATGAGCAATCCCACGGTCATTCGACGCTTCAGCCAGGCTCTGGTCGAGGCAGCCGAGCGTCTGGGGATCGCCACGCCGCAACTCGCATGTGAGGACGACCGCGTGCGTCTGGACGTGCATGATGCGTTGTGGCAACAGTTGAGCGAGGCCAGCGACGATCCCCTGATCGGGTTGCAGCTCGCCGTGCACTTGCAGGTTGGTCATCTGGATGTGGCCGGGCTGTTGCTGATGAGCTGCGAGACGCTGGGTGAGGCGTTGGAGATGTACATCGAATACCACCCCATTGTCAGTCAGGGCGGTGAGGTCTGGTTTCACCACGTCGATGGCTTGTTGGCGCTGTGTTACACCGGGCATTACGACGTCTGCCGCGAAGCGCGCAGCGAAATGTCGCTGGGCTATGCCATACATTTGGCGCGCTGGTGTAGCGGCGGTCGGTTTGAGCCCGACGCCGTGGAGTTTCGCCATGCCCCGCTAGACGATCCGGATCGCTATCGCGCTTTGTTGGGCTGTCCGGTGCATTTTGAGTCTGCCGAAGACCGCTTGCTGTTTCGGTCAGACATGCTCGATCTGCCTTTGATTCAGGCCAATCCGGCCTTGCGTGACCAGTTGCGGGGGCTGGCTGATCAGATGCTCTCGCGGCTGGGTGAGAAATCGCTGTCGATCACGGTTTCGGAACTGGTTCAGCAGCATCCGCAGTTGAGCAAGGATGACATTGCGTCCTTGCTTGCCATCAGCGGACGCCATCTCAGCAGGAAACTGGCCGAGGAAGGTTTCTCTTTCAAACATCTGCGCGACCGTGAATTGCAGGTCTTGGCCATGCGTGCATTGCAACGCGGCGACAAGATTGCCGCCATTTCAGCTGAGCTTGGTTTCTCCGACGAAAGTGCATTCAGCCGCAGTTTTCGACGCTGGACCGGCATGTCGCCGTCGCGTTATCGCACCTGACAGACCCCGCGCACTCGTGCTGCAGGTCCGCTAGAGTCAAGTTGTTGGCACGTACGGTCATTGTGGTGTCCCAGCGCTTGTCGTAGCTTCGAGAGTCTGGGGGAACAGGTTTGTATGGCAGGGACGCCATGCAGGTTCCCACCTAATCGCTCGGGGGGGCTGATCTTGTTAAGGACATATTGCGGGGCACCGCTGATTTTGCTGTTGTTGCCTGTTGCTGCAGTGGCTGAGGATGAGCTGGATGCTTTGTTCGGGCCGCCGCCGACGGTGGCCAGCGAGCAGATGCCGGCCGGGCCGGCGGCATCTGAGACACAAGTACAAAACACTTCTGAGCCAGCACCGGCTGCAAGCATTCAGCTGGCCCAGCCTGCGCCCACTGCCGCACCTAGGCAGCCCCGACGCCAGATCGAGGAGATCGTGGTCACGGCGCAGAAAACCGAGCAAAGTCTGAGCGATGTGCCGGTTTCGGTGACCGCGCTGCAGGGCGAGTTTCTCAAGAACAACAATGTCGTCAACCTGACCGAGGCCTCAGCCTACGTGCCCAACGTGCGCGTGGAGTCCACCAGCCCGAGCTCGCCGCAGGTGTTCATACGCGGATTTGGCACCAACACCTTCAATCCCAGTTTTGAGCCTTCTGTGGGGCTGGTTCAGGACGAAATTTTCTATGCCCGCGGGGCCTATTTCACCGAGTCGATGTTTGATCTTGAGCGCATAGAAGTGCTGCGCGGGCCGCAAGGCACATTGTTCGGTAAGAACACTATTGCGGGGGTGTTCAATATCGTGACCCGTGGTGCGCCGGAGCAGGGCGTTGAGGCCGACCTGAGCTACGCGCGAAACGAGTGGGCTGACGATCGCCTTGAAGCGGGTGTCGGGGCTCGGTTGAGCGAACGCTGGGGCGTGCGTCTGGCCGCCTTGGAAGATCATCGCCACGGGCGGCTTTATAACACCACAATCGACCGTTACGAAGACACCCTGGAACAATCCGCCCAGCGCCTGCGCCTGGATTATCAGGGGGATGGCAGGCTGGATTTTGGTCTGGTTGGGCAACGCTCGGAATCGCAGGTGCATTTCTGGCCGAGGCAGCTGTATGAACTGGACGATGACACTCGCAGTTACCTGCAGAATTTTGATCCGCAGCTGGAAGACAATCCACATGACTTCCAGACCAGCTTTGATTACCCCGGGTATATGAACAAGGATTCCTGGAGCGCAGCGGCACACGCGGATCTTGAGCTTGGTCCGATGCTGAATCTTGCTGGGCTCAACACCACGGTGGTGCTGGGTGTGTCGAAATTGCACGTGGATCAATACCAGGATCTGGATACGTCGCCAGCTGATCTGTTGCGCCTTTACGGTGACACCGAGGACTACCAGCAATACTCCGCCGAATGGCGATTCAGTGGCCATGGCGATGCACCGTGGGGCCAGGGGCTGGAATTTGTCGCGGGTCTGTTTGCGATGCAGACCGATTACCACATCGTGACCGGCATTGAGGCCGGCCAGGATTTGGCGTCCTACGCCTTGTCCAACGATGGCCTGCAGTTGCTTTCCGGAGGTGCGATTGCCGGTATCCCGTTCGGCGGTCTTGGCCAGCTGACCGGGCTGCTGGCTCCGCTGCTGGGACCGCTGGTTGGTGGGGTCATCGGCCAGGATCGTTATGAATACGATTTCGATCAACGTGTGCAGACCTATGCAGCCTTCGCCCAGCTCAGCTGGCATCTGGATGCGCATTGGTCAATCACTCCAGGCTTGCGCATCAATCGCGAAGTCAAAGATATCCGCGCGAAGGGTGAAACTCAGTGCCGGACCAAGCCGCTGACCCAGCAGTGCATTGTGCAACTGTTGGTCAGCGGTGAGGATTACCAGCAATTCATTGAGCGAGAGGAAGACAACCTCTCACCCAAGCTTTCGCTGATGTACCGCCACGACGATGATTTGAGCCTGTTTGCCAACTGGTCGCGGGGCTACAAAAGTGGCGGGGCCAATGCCATTTCATTCACCGATGGCGAGCTTGAGTATGAGCCGGAAACAGCCACCGCCTGGGAGCTGGGTATCAAGAGTCACTGGTTGCAGCGCAGCCTGAGCCTTAATGCCACGCTCTACCGGATGGATTTTGATGATCTGCAGGTGCTGGCGTTTAACAGTGTGTTCTTCGATGTCACCAATGCTGCTTCGGCCTACTCGCAAGGGTTGGAGTTGGACGCCTATTGGCTGACGCCGTACCAACCGCTCAACCTGGCGGCATCGGTCGGCTGGCTGGATGCGCGCTATGACCGTTATGTCGATGCGCCAGCGCCGGTGTCTGATGGGGTCAACGCGCAGCAAGATTTGAGTGGCAAGACTCTGGCCTTTGCCCCGCGCTGGGCAGCCACGTTGAGCCCCACACTGGAATACCGGCTCGGACAGCATGAGTTCACGCTGGGCTTGAACGCACGCTACCAGGCACAGCAGTACACGGACACCGATCTGGATCCGGCAACCCGGGTGCCCGGTCATGTGCTGTATTCCGCCCACCTGCGGGTGGCGCCGCCATCGCAGCGCTGGAGCGTGACGCTGGGTGCCAAGAACCTCAGCGACAAGCGAGTGCTCAATCAGGCCATCGACTCCGCCTTGTTTCCGGGGACGTTTCTGGCCAACCAACAGCCCGGGCGGGTTGTTTACGGCAAGTTCAGCTTGCAGTGGTGAACAGCGCGCTCGCCAGCCTGGATGCCAGCGTGCTGATGCAGCTGATGTTTCTGTTCGGTGTGCCGGCGCTGTTGATGTGGGCGGAGTCGCAGCTGCGCATTGTGGCAACGCTGAGTCCGGTGGTGCTTTGTTATGCCAGCGGCATACTTGTTGCCCATGTGCCGCGGGTTGAATTTGCCGCCCCGTTGGCCAGCGGGATTATCGCCGCCAGCGTATTGATTGCGGTACCGCTGCTGCTGTTTCCAGCCAATTTGCGTCACTGGCTGGGGTTGGCACGTTCCACCGTGGTGTCGTTTGCGCTCGCCGTAGCGGCCGTTTGCATCAGTGCGGTTGTGGTGTTTTTGGTGCTGGGCCAGCAGCTGGCAGCCGCGGCTGATGTATCAGGCATGCTCACCGGGCTGTATACCGGCGGTACGCCGAATATGAATGCGGTGGCGTTGGCGCGTGGGGTTGATGAGAACACCTTCATTTTGCTTAACGGCGCTGATGTGATCCTTGGCAGTGCTTATCTGCTGTTCCTGATGACGTTGGCCAAGCCACTGTTGTCGCGCTATTTCCCGGCTTTTCGCCCAGCTGCTGGCGTGGCGCAGACATCGCAGGCAGCGCCGGTTGCTCGCGCCTGGTGGCCCGGCGGTGCTATCGCCGTCCTGCTATCGCTGCTCATCAGTGCGCTTGCCGCAGGACTTTCCTGGATGCTGCTTGGGCATTTTTCGGAGGCGGCATTGATACTGGGGATTACCACGCTGGCGATGCTGTGCACCCTGTCGCCGCGGGTTAGGGCGCTGTCTTGCAGTTACGAAACAGGCCAGTATCTGCTGCTGGTGTTCTGCATCACGATCGGGACTCAAGCCAACATCCAGCATATGCTTCAGGCCGGATCGATGGTGTTGCTTTACAGCAGCTGCGTTTTGCTGTTTGCGGTGCTTCTGCATTTTCTCAGTGCGCGTGTTTTTGGTATTGATGTGGACACCGTCATCATCACCTCCACCGCCGCGATTTACGGCCCGCCGTTTGTGGGTCCCATAGCCAAAGTATTGGGAAACCGCGAGGTGGTCATGTCAGGTATGACAGCCGGTGTGCTGGGTTTGGCGCTGGGCAACTACCTGGGGTTGGCGATGGCCAGTGCACTGAGTCTGGGCGCGGGATCTTGATGCGAGATTAGAGCGAGCCACGCTGAACCTCGGGCCGATTCGGGCGTCTGAGCAGCGCTATGCTCAGCTTTAATCTCGGTCCCATTGCTTTGTCTGCGCCTCATGCGGTGCTGCTGGCGGCTGCTTTGGTCGCGTGGCTGGTGGGCACTTTGCTTGGGCGGCGCCGTGAGATCAGCATCGGCGGCGCACTGGCCGACATCCTGCTGGTTGCCATGCTCAGTGCCCGGGTGGGCTTTGTGCTGTTGTACTTCGAACACTACCGTGATGCGCCCTGGGGTGTGCTGGATATCCGTGATGGTGGCTTCAGCCCCGCAGCGGCACTGCTGGGCGGCGTGGCCTGCGCGGTGTGGCAGTTGTGGCGGCATCCTGAGTGGCGCCGCGCCTTGTCTGGTGGTTTGCTGGCCGGTGCCATGGTCTTGGCGGCGGGCAGCTTGCTACTGGAGCGGATGCAAGGCCCTGCCAATGAGCTGCTTGAGGCCTCTGTGGCACTTATCGATGGGCAGACAAGCCGTTTGGCCGAGCTCGCAGACGGACGCCCGCTGGTGTTGAATTTATGGGCCACCTGGTGCCCGCCGTGCGTGCGTGAAATGCCGGTTCTGGAAGATGCACAGGCCCGCTATCCGGATGTGGCGTTCGTATATGCCAACCAGGCAGAGGACGCCGCAACGGTGGCTCAGTTTCTGGCCTCGCAGCGTTTGGCCTTGCAGCACGTGGTGCTGGATCATGACGCTCGTCTGGCACCCATGGTGGGCAGCCGCGGTTTGCCCACAACCCTGTTTATTGATGCCGACGGCAAAATGGTCGACAGCCACTTCGGTCCGTTGTCGCGGGCCACGCTGGCCAGCCGGATGCGTCATTTCGGGGCACCCTTGCAGCGTTGAACCGGCACGGCCAGGCCGTGCCGGATGGGGCTCTATTTGGCGTTGAGCCCGCGTTTTTCCAGCAACGGCTCAATCCGCGGTGCACGCCCGCGGAACAGTTCGAACAGCTCCATGGCATCCATGCTGCCGCCGCGCGAGAGCAGGTTCTCGCGGAACCAGTCGCCATTGATGCGCTTGAGACCATCATGTGCCTTGAACCACTCGACGGTTTCCGCATCAAGCACTTCGGACCAGATGTAGGAGTAGTAACCGGCCGAATAACCGCCGGCGAAAATGTGCGAGAAATAGGCGCTGCGATAGCGTGTGGGCACCGTGTCGAGCAGGATACCGGCACGTTTGAGGGCCGCTTTTTCGAACTGGGCCACGTCGCTGGGAATCTCATCCGGACCGAGCTGATGCCAGGCCTGGTCGAGCAACGAGGCGGCTAGGTACTCGGTGGTGGCGTAGCCCTGATTGAATTTCTTGGCGGCCAGGAAGCGCTCGACCAGGGCCTGCGGCATGGGCTCGCCGGTTTCGTAGTGGCGAGCGTAGCGCTGCAGGATGTCCGGCCACACCGCCCACATCTCGTGCACTTGTGAGGGAAACTCGACGAAATCGCGCGGCACGCTGGTGCCGGAGAACATCGGGTAGCTCACATCCGAGAACAGGCCGTGCAGGGCATGGCCAAACTCGTGGAACAGTGTGGTGACCTCATCAAAGGTCAACAGCACGGGTTCACCGGCAGGCGGTTTGGTGATGTTGAGGTGGTTGCCGACCACCGGCTTGGCCTTTAGCAGGTGATTCTGCGGCACATAGGCGTTCATCCAGGCACCACCGCGCTTGCTGTCACGCGCATACGGGTCGAACAGGAACAGACCCAGCGCGGAATCATCGGCATTGAACACCTCCCACACGCTGACATCCGGGTGGTAGACCGGCAGGTCTTTGCGCGGCTTGAAGCTCAGGCCGTACAGCGCTTGCGCCATGTAGAACACGCCATCGTGCAGCACGCGGTCGAGTTCCAGGTAGGGGCGCATCTGGCTTTCGTCAAACGCATAACGTTGCTGGCGAAGTTTTTCGGCATAGAACGGCCAGTCGGCCGCGCTGAGCATGAAGGCACCCATTTCGGCGTCGATCAAGGTCTGCAGATCGGCCGCTTCGGCACGGGCATTGGCCACTGCCTTGGGCGCCAGTTGGGTCAGCAGATCGTTGACCGCCTGGGTGGTTTGCGCAGTCGAATCTTCCAGCACATAGGCGGCGTGGTTGGGATGCCCCATCAGCTGGGCGCGCTCCGCGCGCAGTCGCACGATCTCCAGGATCAGTGCTTGATTGTTGTAGTCGTTGTCGCGCAAGCCACGCGCCAGGGAGGCCTGCATCACCTTGTCGCGGGTGGGTCGGTGCGTGAGCACCTTGAGCGCCGGTTGCGAGCTGGTGTTGAGCAGTTTGATGGCGTACTCGCCATCGTGCCCAGCGTCGCTGGCGATCTGGGCCGCGGATTCGATTTCGGCTGTGCTGTAGCCGGCCAGCTGATCAACATCGCTGACAAAAACAGTGGAGTCGTTGCGCTCTTTGAGCACGTTCTGGCCGAACTTCGTCACCAGACTGGAGAGTCGCTCATTGATCGCGCTGATACGGGTCTTTTCGTCCTCGCTCAGCCTTGCGCCAGCACGGACGAAGTTCTGGTGATAGCGTTCAACCAGGCGGCGCTGCTCGGGGTTCAGGTCAAGCGTGTCGCGGGACTGATAGATCGCATCGATGCGCGCAAACAGCTGCGGGTTGAGCAGGATCTTGTCCTGATGTGCGGCCATTTGCGGGGCCACCGTGGTTTGCACCTCGTTGAGCGTGTCATTGGTGTGCGCGCCAACCAGGCCAAAGAACACATAGGCCGTCCGCATCAGGTCCTGACCCGACCGTTCCAGCGCCACGATGGTGTTGTCAAAGGTCGATGCGGTGTCCTGAGTTGCGATGGCCTCGACCTCAGCAAGGTGCGCGCTTGCGGCACTCTCAAAGGCCGGTAGAAAGTGCTCGGCGCGAATCCGGTCGAAGTGCGGGTACTGATAATCCAGAGTGCTGGGGCTGAGCAGCGGGTTGGTGTTGGAGGCCATATCAGTTGGCAGCAAGGCGCAGGCGCTCAGGCCCAAGGTGCTGGCGGCCAGCATCGCAAATCGTTTCATCAAACACCTCTGCGACGGTGGCGCCCGCGCGCCCCGTCGAAAATTCAAAACGACAAATATACAGAAATGTTTGTTGGTTCTGCGAGTGGCAAATTATCGGGCCGCGGTTTGCTCTGAAAGCGCCTGTTCGATGGCTTTGATGAGTGTCTCGTCATCCGGTTTGGTGCGTGGGCCGAAGTCGGTGACTTGATCGCCCTTGATCAGGTACTTGTGAAAGTTCCAGCTCGGCTTGCGCGTTTGCTCAGCCAGCCGCTGGAAAAGCGGGTGCGCCTTTTTGCCCTTCACGTCGATGCGCGTGAACATGGGAAAGGTGACACCATAATTGCGGTAACAGATTTCGGCAGTTTTCTCCGGGTTGTCGTATTCCTGGCCGAGGAAGTTGTCCGAGGGAAACCCTAAAATGGTCAGGCCCTGCTCGTGGAAACGCTTGTGCAGGGCTTCGAGGCCTTCGAACTGCGGGGTCAGCCCGCACTTCGAGGCGGTATTCACAACCAGAACCGCCTTGCCTTCAAACCAGTCGCACAAGGGTTTGTCCTTGCCGCCGCCCATCAGGAGGCCAGGAGAAGCGAGACCCTGGCATAGCGGTTGCTCTGCTGCCTGGACGGGAGCAGGGGACAGCCACATCAGTGTGGCGAGTGATAATCCAAGAATCTTGAGCATTGGGGGTATCCGTTACAGTTTCACTCATCATACGCGGGCGAATGTTGTTCGGATTCAATTGCTCGGGTGTGAAAGACATTACGCGCTGACCCGGTCTTATCGCGCTCACCACGGGAGAATTGTTGAATGGACGCCTGGCTCAAGAGAATTTTCATTTCCACGTTCTGCGGTGCGGTCTATCTGGCCACGCTGGCGGCGCTGGGGATGCTGCTGCGCGACGGGTTCAACCTGGCCTGGCTGGGTGTGCTGGTTGCCGCGCTCCCAATGACCTATTTTTTCAGTCGTCTGTTCCTGCTCAAGGACGTGGTGCGCACATCGCCCAGGTTGTGGGGTTACACGGCATGGATGGCGCTCGGTTTGGCAGTGAGCTTGGCTGCCGTGCCCGCCAGTGGTTTTGCGCTGGCGCAGATGATTGCGGCGGGTTTGTTGCTGGCCCAGCTGCTGTACGTGTTCTGGTATTCGCGCTTTGCCCAGCGTGACACCGCAACACTGGCCGTGGGACAGCCCCTACCGCCATTTCAAATGCGCAGCGCCGATGGTGAGATCGTCAACAATCAGAGTGTGCAGGGGCGACCTTGTCTGATGGTGTTCTACCGCGGCAACTGGTGCCCGCTGTGTGTGGCCCAGATCGGCGAGATTGCAGCCCAATACCGCGAGCTGGAGCAGCGAGGCGCCCAGGTTGCGTTTGTCAGCTCGCAGCCGCCGGAACATACCCAGTCTCTGGCCCAGCGTTTCGATATACCGGCCGGTTTCTGGATTGATCAGGACAATCAGACGGCCAAGTCTTTCGGCATCTTTGCGCAGGCGGGCACGCCCGCCGGGATGGAGGCGCTGGGTTACTCGGCCGACACCGCGATGCCGACAGTGGTGATCACCAACGCGCAGGGCGTCATTGTTTACGCCGATCTGACCGACAACTACCGGGTCCGCCCCGAACCCGCCGAGTTCCTGCGTGTGCTCGACGAACTGGGGGTGACCAGTGCCGCCTGAGCACATCAGGTGCGCGTTTGAATGGTGTTGAGCAAGTCGGCAGAATCAGGCGCGACGTCCGCCCGAATGGCGACATAAACAATGAGTTTTTGAATGACAAACCCCACACTGAATACACCTTTCAAGCTGCCCAATGGCAGCACGCTGGCCAACCGCATCGCCAAATCGGCCATGAGCGAAGCGCTTGGCACCATGGACAATCGCGCTACGCCGGAATTGGTCCGCCTTTATGAGCGCTGGGGGCAGGGCGGCACCGGCTTGCTGGTGACCGGCAACGTGATGATCGATCGTCGTGCGCTGGGCGAGCCCGGCAATGTGGTGATCGAGGACGAGCGTGACCTGGACACGCTCAAAGCCTGGGCCCAGGCCGGTCAGGCACAAGGCGCCCAGGTCTGGGTTCAGCTCAACCACCCCGGGCGACAGAGCCCCAAGGGCTTGAACCGTGAAAATGTGGCGCCTTCGGCGGTGGCTTTCGAGAAGTCCATGCAGGCCTATTTCGAGCAGCCGCGCGCCCTCAGTGAAGAAGAGATCGAAGATCTGATCGCGCGCTTCGGCCAGGCCGCCGGTATCTGTCGTAAGGCCGGTTTTGCCGGGGTGCAGATTCACGGCGCCCACGGGTATCTGGTCAGCCAGTTCCTCTCGCCCAAAACCAATCAGCGTGACGATCAGTGGGGCGGCAGCGCGGAGAACCGTCGCCGATTCGTGCTGCGCGTGCTGCAGGCCATGCGTGAGGCCACAGCGCCGGATTTCGCCATCGGGATCAAGCTCAATTCGGCGGATTTCCAGCGCGGTGGTTTCACCGAAGAAGAATCGCTTGATGTGATGAGCGCGTTGGCCGACGCCGGTATCGACCTGATCGAAATCTCCGGCGGCACCTATGAAGCGCCAGCGATGACCGGCGTGCGTGAGTCAACGCGTGCCCGTGAGGCGTACTTCCTGGACTTTGCCGACAAGGTGCGTGCACGCATCCCTTCGACGCCGCTGATGGTGACCGGTGGCTTCCGCAGCCATGCTGGTATGACGGCCGCGCTGGCGTCGGGCTCACTGGATTTGTGCGGTATCGCGCGGCTGCTGGCCATTGAGCCGGATGTCAGCCAGCGTTTGCTCGACGGGCACGACCCGCAGGAGCGTGTGCGTCCGATCAAGACCGGGATCAAGCCGGTCGATCGCATGGCGATCATGGAAGTGACCTGGTACACCCGGCAGCTGCGCCGGATTGGTCGCGGGCAGGCGCCCAAGCCGCGCGAATCCGGGCTCAAGGCGTTTTTGTGCAGTCTGGTTGATACCGCCTCAGGGATGCGGCAGACACGTCGCTTGCGCGCCAGCGCCTGAGTGACGGTGGTGCGCCGGGGCGTTACGCCCGGCGCACCACATCATGCTTACTCCAGCGGGCGCCAGGCTTCAGTGCGTTCCCACATGCGCAGATAGGCTTCTGCCGAGCTGAAGAACTGGCGCAGGGCGCGATCAATCTCCTCGGGCGAACGTTCGCTGGTGTAACGCTGCATGTCGGCAATCTGATCCGGGTACAGGCCATAGTGGGCGACACCGCGACCTTCATACAGATTGAATACGTGGTCGCCGGTGACCTGTTCTTCGAATTGCACCCGACCGTCCACCGAGGTGAACGGGTACAGCGGGGTTCCTGCTTCGCCACTGTTGCCCGGCAGGCTGGCAATGCCGTTCACATCCGAGGCCATACCGGTGGTGGGCAGGCCGGCCACCATTTGGCTTGCCGGACGCTGATCAACCTTGTTGAGACGGTCCACCCATTGTTCGCGGGCGCTGACAAAGCGACTGATGTTGCCGCCGTTGGCAACCAGGCGATCAAGCAGCTCTTCTGAATTGAGCCAGTCGTGGCTGCTGGTCAGCCCCGGGTAGCCATTGACCTCGGCCAGTTCGAAAATGCGGTCGATGACCTTGCGCGAGGAGTGGTCGACCTCGATGATCATGCGTCGCTTCATCAGTTCGTCGATGAACGCATGGCCGATTTCAGTCAGGCCACGGACGTTGCACAGGCCCTGTTCAGTGGCCGGAATCAGGGGCGGCAGCGGGATCGGTGTTTGCTGGACCTGACCCTCGACATATTCCAGCTGGAACAGAAGCTGATCAATGATGCCCAGCGGATTCGGAGCGTTTTCGTCGTTGGCGGAATCGCTGACAAAGTTTTCCGGACACTCTTCGAACTCAAGCATATGTCCGGTTTCGGCCAGGTTGCCCACGTAGAGTACGGTGCCGATCCCCAACGCTTCATCCGGTACGACCCCGCCAAAGGCGTTGTCGAACTTGTGAATGGGGAAAATATGCCGGATGCCGACGCGGTAGGCCGCGTCAAGACGCTCGGTCATCTCTTCAACCGAGCACTCAGACATGCCCAGGAACTCGCCACAATTGAAGATCTTGGAAATCTCTATTCCGAGGACGACGGCGAGCTTGCCTTCATCAATGATGCGACGCGCATCGGCCGGTGTGTCGACAATGCGGAACCAGCCCTGGCCCGGGCCGCCGTGCTGCGCGTCGATGTAGTCCTGCATTTCAAAAATGCGCTGCGCCTGCAGACGCCAGTTGTCTTCGAAGTCGCAGGCATTCTGCTTCTGAGGGTTGAGCTGACACAGCACTTCGTTGCCGGTGAAGTGGTTGACCAGAATCTTCAGGCCGGCGAGGTGTGCGCGCTCAATCCAGCGGTAGTAGGACTGATGGTGCTGCAGCGAATTGTGACGTGGCCAGAATGGAAAGTCGGGCCAGCCGCGGGTTTGGTGGGCCGGTTGCCCATGGCCGGAGGTCACGGTTTCGACCAGGCCGAGGAGACCCTGTGGTCCATGGTTGACGGCGCAGTTATCCAGTGCGTGATCAACCCCGAATTTGTGGAACGGATCGCCGTAGTTAACCCGCCCGCCGATAAATTCGTAGGCGGTGATGTGCGAGTGCGCATCGATGAAGCCGTAGACATCCTCATCGCCAATTAGCGAGGCGTTGGGGCCCTGCGTAAACAAGGCGACTTCATTGAGGTACTTGGCCGGGCCTCGCTTGTCCAACACGGTGGCGTTGAGCGACGCTTCCGGGTAGCTGTCGCAGCCCTGGGTTGGGATCATGCGGAATTCGCTGGCCTCAGCCGCTCGGGCCGCGGAGGTCAGGCCCAGTTGCCCGTTGGCCACAGCCAGCGTTTGTCCGGTGACCGCATTCTTGAGGCTGACTTTGCCCGGCGCCCGTTCCGTCAGTGTCCAGACGGCCAGGTCGCTGGCTTCATCGACCATGGCCAGGCGCGGTGCGACGTTCTGATCGCCCAGCTGGCCGCCCACACCGCCCAGGCCTTCGCCCAGATCGCGGACCGGGCCGCCCAGCGGGGCGAGGGGGTCGGTGGCGAAGTCCAGAATGTCGCCGACCGCCGAGACCACGTAGCCAACCTCGCCAATGAAGTTGCCGGTGTCATCCAGCAGCTCGCCGAGCGGGTCGGAAATGCCGAGCAGTGACTTGTTACCGCGTTCGCCCTGCGCTCGGCTGTAGTGTGAAAGCAGCAGGTAATCGCCCAGCCTGGCGGGTTTGAAATAGAACGCCGCGGCCGCATCGGCGTTAGCTGAGAGGGTGTAAAGCGCGCTGTCGTTGTCGGCACTGACAAAGCCTTCACCGGATTCCAGCACGAAACACTGATTGGCCGCGGAAAACACCTGATCCGTGGTGGTTTCGCGTGGGCTGCTTTCGCGTCCGCCATTACAGCCTGCAAGCAGCAGGCCAAGTGCCAGACAACTGGCGAGTTTGGCATTGGTATGAGCCATGGGGTTCCCCTATCCCTGGATGAGCCACAAAGAGCGCCTAGAGTACTTTCATGACGCGTCGATGACAGTCGCAAAAATTGCCGACAAATCAGGGTGCTGGCGTTTCGGGTTCAGGCCGGGCTGGGCGCGCCCTGGGGTTTGCGGCCGTAGCGATTCCACAGCACATGCAGGTAAATGCCGTTGGCGCAGACGCTGAAGGTGGCGGCAAACAAGGGCTCTTCAATCGGCACGCCGAGCAGCGTGATGCCGCTGATGTCGCTGATGTTCCAGAAGCGATCGAAATAGCCCGGCGCCAGGGCATCCATGAGCAGGCACAGCGCCATGTACATGGCGGTGAAGGGCAGGCTGACCAGCAGCAGCTTTGCGGCGGCCTCGCGAAAGCACCACATGCAGGCCAGTGCACCGCCGGTCTGGGCCAGCAGCGACCAGTAAATCGGATTGCCCTGCCACACGAAATAGAGCACGCCAAGCAGCACGAACGGGGTGGCCAGGGTGAACCAGAACCAGCGGTTGATCTGGGGCTGCCGTACCGGGTCGGTGGTCGGCAGGATGACCTGGCCCCAGTACAGCTTGAGCAGCGATACATTGATGCCGGCGATGGCGAAACAGAAGATCAGGCACTCGATGTCAAATCCGAACCGGGCCGCCAGATCGAGCACTCCGGGAGGTGTCCAGTAAGACTGCAGAAAGGCCGGTTGAGTCAGCCCGAAGGGCATCGCAATCAGGCTGGATACCAGCATGATGCGTCGGTGTGAGGGATTGAACGCGAACAGCAGCAGCCAGACCAGCAGCAACATGCTGGAAGAAAACAGCCAGACGTATTGGTCGGGAAGGACGGGCATTGGGGGTGCTTGTGGTGTTGGCCGAAGTGGGGCGCGGAGTCAGGGCGCCATCCTACCCTGAGTGGATCGACAATTCTGCACGCCGTGGCGTGCTTACAGAAACAACCAGTCGATCAGACCTATGGTGAAGGCGCCGCCCACGCCGCCGCCGATGGTCGCGTATATGTCCACATCGTCGACCTGACCGGTGCCGCTGCGGCCGTCATATTCTTCTTTCAGCGCGCCGACCGCGGCTGAGGCGGCGACCCCGAGCAAAAAGGCAATGGCTCTGGAACGGCGCGAATCCGGTTCCTTGGTGTATAGGGTGTAGATGCCCGAAGTCGCCAGTCCGACCAGATAGCCGGCCATGATGTGATCGATCTTGTCATGGCGACCCTTGGTATGGGCCATGGCCAGACCGCTGAGGCCGGCGACCGTCAATCCGATGGTAGTGACTGGATGGGGGCGTGATGGTGCGGCGTGGTTTGCCAGGTTCAATTGCTGTGCATAGCCATGCAGCATCAAACTTTGGGAGCGAGCAGGCAGGTGTCTTCCAGCTTCAACCAGCGGACCTTGCCTGATCTCGCCCGGCGCCGCATGGGCAGAGGAATACGCGAGCATCAATCCGGTTAAGCCGGCATGCACTGCGCCACCCGCACGTCGTTTGGTTTTGGTGGCAGTGGGATGGCTCATGGGTATCGGGTTGTTGCCTTGCGGATGGCCGATGCGGCTTTGCGTATTGATTAACCCGGGGCAACCAGGGGAAGCGCACCATTGACCTTGATCGCGTTGAGGCTGAACTGCGATTCGATGTTCTGCACGCCCGGCCAACGCAGTATGCCGTTCATGCTCAGCTCGGAGAAGTGGTCGATGCTCTGGGCCACAACTTTCAGCAGGTAATCCGAGGCGCCGGTCATGGCGTGACATTCCACGATGTGTTCTTCGGCGTAGACCTGACGCAGGAAGGCACTGCGAATCTGCTCGTCGTGTTTGTCGATCGTGACCTGGACATAGGCCGTGACCGGCAGGCCGATCTTGCGCTGATCCAGATGCGCGCTGTAGCCGGTAATCAAGCCATCGGCTTCGAGCTGACGTACACGACGAAAGCAGGGGGACTCGGAGATACCCACCCGTGCAGCCAGATCCACATTGGAAACGCGGCCGTCCTGCTGCAGCTCGCGCAGAATTCGGCGATTGGTTTTATTGAGCGCCGAATGGGTGGAATCATTCATAAATATCTCAAATATGAGATGAAAGCACCGATATTATCAGATCAGAGGCAATAAAAGACGACATATTGCCCGGAGGCGGGCGTAGCATGAAGTCACCCATAACGAGGAGAACGCGGGTGGCTGATGTGTTGGACAATCCCATGGGGCTGGATGGCTTCGAGTTCGTTGAATTCGCCAGCCGCGAGCGTGGCGTACTGGAACCGGTTTTCCGCATGCTGGGTTTCACCCATGTGGCGCGTCACCGCTCCAAGGATGTCGATCTGTGGCGTCAGGGTGGCATCAATTTCATCGCCAATTACGAACAACCCTCACCGGCGGCGTATTACACAGAAGAGCATGGTCCCGGTGCCTGCGGCATGGGCTTTCGGGTCAAGGACGCTGCCGCGGCTTACCGTCGTGCACTGGCCCTGGGCGCGCAGCCTGTGGCCGTGCCGGTGGGGCCCATGGAACTCAATCTGCCGGCCATCAAGGGCATCGGCGGTGCCATCGTCTACCTGATCGACCGCTACGATGAAGCGCTTTCGATCTACGACATCGACTTTGTGTATCTCGACGGCGTGGAGCGCCACCCGCCGGGCTGTGGCTTCGAGGTGATCGATCACCTCACCCACAATGTCTATCGCGGGCGCATGGACTACTGGGCCAAGTACTATGAGCACCTGTTCAACTTCCGCGAGATTCGCTACTTCGACATCAAGGGTGAATACACCGGACTGACCTCGCGGGCGATGACGGCGCCGGACGGCAAGATTCGGATTCCCCTCAACGAAGAGGCGCAAGGGGGCAAGGGCCAGATCGAGGAATACCTGATGGCCTACAACGGCGAAGGGATCCAGCATATTGCCTTTGCCTGTGACGATCTGATCGCCGCCTGGGACAAGCTCAAGGCGCTTGGTATGCGTTTCATGACGCCACCGCCGGCGGCCTACTACGAGATGCTTGATGAACGCCTGCCAGGGCATGGCGAGCCGGTCGAAGCCCTCAAGACGCGGGGCATTCTTCTGGATGGCTCGACCACCGATGGTGATCCGAGGCTGCTGTTGCAGATCTTCTCCGAAACCCTGATCGGCCCGATTTTCTTCGAATTCATCCAGCGCAAAAAAGATGAAGGCTTTGGCGAGGGCAATTTCCAGGCCCTGTTCGAGTCGATGGAGCGTGACCAGATCCGGCGTGGTTCACTGGCCGATGCCGAAGGCGCAAGCTGAGGAGGCCGCATGCAACTGCAACGCATTCATCATGTGGCCTATCGCTGCCACGACGCGCGGGAAACTGTCGAGTTCTACCAGCGCGCTTTGAACATGCGCTTCGTGCTGGCCATTGCCGAGGATGAGGTGCCGTCCACCGGTCAGCCCGATCCTTACATGCACGTGTTTCTGGATGCCGGCATGGGCAATGTGCTGGCTTTTTTCGAGTTGCCTGGAGCTGCGCCTATGGGCCGCGACAGCAACACCCCGGACTGGGTTCAGCACATCGCTTTCGAGCTGGCCAGTGTTGAAGACCTGCACGCCGCCAAAGCGCATTTGCTGGATCTTGGGCTGGAGGTGCTGGGGCCGACTGATCACTGTATTTTTCAGTCACTGTATTTCTTCGACCCGAACGGGCACCGCATCGAGCTGGCGGCCAATACGCACAGCCCCCAGGACATGGCCCGTCTTGCCGAGGTGGCCCCGGCCATGCTTGAAGAGTGGAGCCGCACCAAGAAGGCGCCGCGCCATGCGGCCTGGTTGCACGACAGAACCCGCAAGGAGCACAGCGTATGAAACTGGCAAGCCTGAAAGACGGACGAGATGGGCGCCTGCTGGTGGTTTCGCGTGATCTGCAATGGGCTGTTGAGGTGCCGGAGATCGCGCTCACGATGCAGGCTGCTCTGGACAACTGGTCGGACTGTGAGCCGGCCTTGCGCGCGGTCGCCGCGCAGCTTGAGCAAGGCGACTGCAGTCAGGCCCGGGCTTTTGATCCTCAGGTCTGCAGTTCGCCGCTGCCGCGTGCCTACCACTGGGCCGATGGCAGCGCCTACGTGAACCACGTGGAGCTGGTGCGACGGGCGCGTGGCGCCGAGCTGCCGGACAGTTTCTGGAGCGACCCGCTGATCTACCAGGGCGGCTCCGATTGCTTTGTCGGGCCGTGCGATCCGATTGTGGCCGACCCGGCCGGTGGTATCGACTTTGAGGCCGAGATCGCGGTGATCACCGGCGATGTCGCCATGGGCGTTGACTCGCTGCAGGCGCTGGACAGCGTGCGTCTGCTGATGCTGGTCAATGATGTGTCGCTGCGTCAGCTGATCCCGGGCGAGCTGGCCAAGGGTTTCGGCTTCTACCAGTCCAAGCCGGCCTCGGCATTTTCGCCTGTTGCGGTGACCCCGGATGAACTGGCCGGGGCATGGCAGGGCGGGCGAGTGTGTCGGCCACTGCTGAGCACCCTCAATGCGCAGCCTTTTGGTCGACCACAGGCGGGCGAGGACATGACCTTTCATTTCGGCCAGCTGATTGCGCATGCCTGTCGCACCCGTGAGATGGGGGCTGGCGCCATCATTGGTTCGGGCACCGTTTCCAACAAGCAGGGTACGGCGCATGGATCGGCCATCGCCGATGGTGGGCGCGGTTATTCCTGCATTGCCGAATTGCGCATGATCGAAACCATACGCGACGGCCAGCCGGCGACCGCGTTCATGCAGCCGGGCGATCAGATTCGCATCGAGATGCTTGATCAGACGGGTGCCTCGATCTTCGGCGCCATCGAGCAAACGGTGCAGCCGCCGGCCAGGTCAGGCTGAGCGCGGTAGGACGGCGCGACGATCATGAGCCAGCAGGAGGTGATTGAACGCTTGCCCGCCCATCTGCGGGCCTTTGTGGCGCGCCAGGATCATGCGCGCAGCTACAGCGCCGAAGACCATGCGGTGTGGCGTTTCACCCTGCAGCAGTTGGTCAAAGCGCTGCGTGACACCGCCCATCCGGTGTATCTGGAGGGTTTGCGTCGCACCGGGATAGATCTGGAACGCATCCCCGATATCGACGACATCAACCGGCACATGCAAACGCTGGGCTGGAGCGCGGTGGTGGTTGACGGTTTCATACCGCCGGCCGTGTTCATGGAGTTTCAGGCCCGCCGGGTGTTGCCGATTGCGCTGGGTATGCGCAGCCTGCAACACATCCTCTACACCCCCGCGCCGGATATCGTGCATGAAGCGGCCGGTCATGCGCCGTTTTTAGTCGATGTTGATTACGCCGAATATCTGCAGGCTTTCGGTGCGGTGGGCATGAAAGCGATCTCCACAGCGGCTGATCACGCGGTCTATGCCGCGATCCGCCATCTGTCGATCGTCAAGGAAGATCCTCAGGCCAGCGCGCAACAGATCGCATCGGCCCAGGCTGCCCTGGACCGCGCACTGGCTGCCAACGACAACCGCTCCGAGGCGGCCCTGCTGTCGCGCCTGCACTGGTGGACGGTGGAATACGGGCTGGTCGGCGAGTGCGACGACTACAAACTGTTCGGTGCCGGGTTGCTGTCATCGCTGGGCGAGTGTGTGAGTTGCCTGGATGATAGCCAGGTGCGCAAGCATCCGCTGTCGGTCGAGGCGGTGAATACGCCCTATGACATCACCGCACGGCAGCCGCAGTTGTTCGTGGCCCAGAACTGCAAGCATCTGAGTCAGGTGCTTGAGGTTTTTGCCGATGGCATGGCTTACCGTCAGGGTGGCCTGCGCGCGTTGCGCAAGGCGTTGGATAGCGCGGCGGTGTGTACGGCGCGCTACAGCAGCGGGCTGCAGGTCAGCGGGCGCTTCGTCGAGGTGCAGACGGACGCGCTGGACAACCCGATCTACCTGCGCTGCGAAGGGCCGACCCAGCTGGCTTATGCCGATCATGAGCTGCCCGGGCACGGCATCGATCATCACGCGGCCGGGTTCGGATCGCCGGTGGGGCGCGTCAAAGGCTTGTCGCGCTGCCTGTCCGAATATTGCGTGGATGAACTCAAGGCACTGGGTATCGAGGCGGGCAAGCAGGTTTCGCTGGAGTTTCTGTCGGGTATTACGGTGCGCGGGCAGTTGCTCAGAATCTGGCGAGAAAATGGCCGCAATATCCTGTTCAGCCTGGCCGATTGCAGGGTCCGCGGGATGCGAGGGGAAAGCCTGTTTGAGCCGGCCTGGGGTGCGTTCGACATGGCGGTGGGCGAGCGCATTGACGCGGTGTGGGGCGGTGCCGCGGACCGCAGCCGCTTCGATGTCTTCCCTCAGCCCTCAGCCGAGCATGCGCCATGTGCCGACGGGCGCGAAACGAAGCGTCAACTGGATACGCTGTACCAGCGCATCCGTTGTATCCGTGAACAGGCCGCAGCGTGTGACAGTGCCGAGCTTGCGCGCCTGGAGCAGCAGCTCAAGGCCTATCCGGATGCCTGGCTGGCGCAGCTTGAACTGTTGCAGCTCAGCACCGGCGCTCTGGCGCAACGCTTGCGCGAGGCCCTGCGCGACAGCGCAAGTCGCCTCGGTGGTGACACCGCCTTGCTGATCACAATGGGGCTTGCCGAGCTGGCGGGCGAGGGCGATAGTGCGGTTCAAGGGACATCGGCGGGGTGACGGCTATGGCGGCTGTTGAAATTTTCAGTTACTGGCGCTCCAGCGCGGCCTGGCGTGTGCGTATTGCGCTGGAGCTCAAGGGCATCGATTACCACATTCACCCGGTTCATCTGATCCAGGACGGTGGTCAGCAGTTTTCGCCGGCCTACCGCGCGCTGAGTCCTGAGGCGCTGGTGCCGAGCATGCGTCATGCCGGGTTTGAACTCAGCCAGTCGCTGGCCATCTGCGAATACCTGGAGGCCACCTGGCCGCAGCCGGCGCTGTTGCCGGCGAACCCCCAGGATGCGGCCCGGGTGCGCAGCTTCTGCGCGCTGATCGCCTGCGACACCCATCCCCTGAACAACCTGCGCGTGCTGCGCTATCTGGAGCATGATCTGGGTGTGGCCGAAGCGGCGCGAACCCGCTGGTACCACCACTGGCTGGATGCGGCCCTGCCCGCGCTGGAGGCCCGGGTGGCCGCGCGGGCCACGGCATTTGCCTATGCCGATCAACCTGGTCTGGCCGAGTGCTTTCTGATTCCGCAGCTGTTCAACGCGCGACGTTTCGAAGTTCCGCTTGAGGCCTATCCGGCGCTGCTCGATCTGGAGGCGCGCTGTCTGGCGCTGCCGGCCTTCCTCAAATCACATCCGGATCAGCAGCCGGACAATCCGGCCCGCATGGCGTAACACAGTCACCCGAAAGGATGAATCCCCCGGACCGCGGACGTCTAAGATGAAACGCAGCTCATTCCCAGTGGGCTGAACGACGACAAATGCCAGTGCCCGTGATCAGCAGGGCGGCGAAAAGACCGGGGAGACCAATGATGCAGGATGTATCACGTGCGGGCCTGTGGGCCGCGGCAGGACTGTTACTGGCCTTGTCCAGCGCCCATGCGCAGGATGCGGCCGGGGCCGCAGCGGTAACGGATGACGACGCCAAGCTCGACACCATCGTGGTGACGGCCACCAAGGGTGGCGCCACCGATTTGCAGAGTACGCCGCTGGCGGTAACCGCGCTGACCGCGGATCAACTCGAGGAGCGGGGCATCAGCGATGTCCGCGGCCTGATCAATTACACACCGGGACTACAGATCTCAGACCTCAGCGGTTACGCCCAGTTGTATATCCGCGGGGTTGGCTCGAATACCGTGTTCATCGGATCAGACCCCAGCACCACCATTCATCTGGATGGTGTTTATCTGGCTCGCCCGCTGAGCTTCTTCTCCGACTTCCTCGACGTCGAACGCATCGAAGTGCTGCGCGGCCCCCAGGGCACGCTGTACGGGCGCAACTCGGTCGGTGGCACCATCAACATCATCTCGCGACGGCCACAGGATGAGCTGCAGGGCGAGGTTCAGGTTGGCTTGGGAAATCACGGCCTGTTCGAAAGCAAGGCGTATATCACCGGGCCGCTGGGGCCTTCCGGAATTGCGGCGTCGTTGGCGGTGAATCGGAGTTCGCGCGATGCCTTCTTTGACAACGTCTCCAGCGGTGGTGGTGTGCAGGACGAAGACAGCTGGGGCTTGCGTGGCCAGGTGCTGTTCCCGCTGGGTCTGGATGGCGAGTTCATCCTGCGCGCTGATTACACCGACACCGACGAAGCGCTGGGTCAGTACCCCAAACTGCTGGCCCCCAGCGGCAACGAAACCGACGATAGCGTGCTGGGTGATTACCACACGGTGTCGATGAATCGCCGTAACCGCACCCAACAGGAAATCTACGGGGTGGCCGGCGAGCTCAACTATCAGCTCAGCCCCTTGTGGTCGATGAAATCACTGACCGCCTACCGCGCCCTGCGTGCAGCGATCGACTCGGATGCGGATTCCAGCGACAGCGACATTCTGCGCACCCAGATCACTCCGATTCGACAACACCAAATCAGCGAGGAGCTGACCTTCAATGCACGCTTTGACCAACTCAATCTGGTGCTTGGGGCCTACTACTTTGACGAGCTCAATCGCGAGCCGTTGACGCTGGCGGTGTATCCGGCCGGTTTCTCGCATGTGCAGCGACCTCGTCTGGATGCCGAATCCTACGCCCTGTTCGGCCAGGGCGAGTTTTTTGTCAGCCCACGCCTGTCACTGATCGCCGGCCTGCGCTGGACGCATGAAACCAAGGATTACGAGCTCACCGACTTCTACGCCGCATCCACCGCAGACGATCCGAACGAGGTTGAAAATGCGCCTCAGATCAGCGGCGCCGAGGGCATCAGCGATCCGTTCTATATCGATGTTTCGCGTTCGCGCAGTGCGTTGACACCCAAGCTGGGCGTCAATTTCCAGTGGACTCCGGACATCATGCTGTTTGCCTCCGCGACCCGAGGTTTCAAGAGTGGTGGCTATGATTACGGCGCTTCCAATGCCGAGGATGCTGCGGCCGGCTATGGGCCGGAGTACCTGTGGTCCTACGAGCTGGGTGCCAAAACCGACTGGCTGGATCGACGCCTGCGGCTGAATGTCGATGCGTTCTACTACGACTACAGCGATATGCAGGTGGAGCATTTCGTTAACAACGGCGGCAGCTTCGGAGCCGTCACCGAGAATGCCGCCAGTGCCGAGGTCAAGGGCCTGGAGATCGAACTGGTTGCGCGCCCGCTACGTGGGCTGGATATGTTCGCCAATCTGGCCTGGCTGGATGCGACCTACTCCAAGTACCCGCAAGCCTATTCCAATCAGTTCGGTGATTTTGATGCCAGCGGCAAGCGCCTCAACAACGCGCCCCGATGGTCGGCGGCGCTCGGTGCCAACTATGCCTGGTCGCTGGGTGAGCACGGCGATGCATTTGCTGGTGTTGATTACCACTATCAGACCGAGGTCTATTTCACGCCGGTCAACGACGGTGTGGATGGGGCTGAGGATTATCCCGAGCAGCAGGATGATTACGGCCTGCTCAATGCGCGTATCGGCTGGGACAGCCCGACCGGCATCTGGCGCGCCATGCTGGTGGGCAGCAATCTGACCGACGAAAAGTACGTCACCGGCACGGCCAACTACACCGCTGCGATCGCGGGGCGTGTGGGCGATCCACGTACTGCCAAACTGTTGGTGTCCTGGCGCTTCTGATCACGCACGGGCTTGACCCTGAACCCCGGTCCAGGGTTTACACTTGGCCACAAGATGAATGCTTATCTGCGCTATCTGCTGATCGCCGTCATGGCCTGGCTGCCTGTTGGCCAGGTCCTGGCGACCTGCTGCATGCCGCAGGTCGCGGTGGCCGAAGTCGATGCGCCTGCTGCTGAGCATCCCTGCGATAGCCATGAGTCCATGGCGCAGATGTCGGCCGAATCGGTCGATGAGGCCGAGCCCTGTCAATGCGGATGTTCGCTGATCGGGCACACCAGCATCGTGTTTGGCATGCTGACCCTCCAGGCCTATGAGCCGCTCGCGCAAAGACCGTCTGGCCTGCGCGCAGAGCCTTTGCCTGCACACGTTTTCCCGCTGCTGAGACCGCCAACAACAGCGTCCTGATCGTTTCGCTTTGCACCTGCCTGACGTGGGTGTTCGATGCTGCTTTGGCCGGCGATGGCTGTGACCCGCGAAGGTGGAGTCGCTGCGCTGTCGCGCCAAAGCCTGATCTGGATTTTGGAAAATGAATGTAGTGATTCTCGGCCGTGGCGTGTGCGCGACGCATCGATCTGGCCGTTGGTTTTTAGCCGGCTTGCCGTGGCTTGCGCTGCTTGCCCTGTCGATGGTTGCGAGGTCTGTCAGCGCACAAGCGCAGCTTGACGCAGACACCCTGGTGCGTGAGGTGTTGCAGCGACACCCGGGGCAACACGCTTTGTCCCAAGCGGTCAGCGCAGCTGCGGCGCGTATTGATGTTGCTGGCGCGTTGCCTGATCCCATGCTGAGCTGGTCGGTGGCGCCACACACGGTTGGCGACCAGCGTTTGGATACGCGACACAATTGGCAGCTGAGTCAAAGCATGCCGTGGCCCGGAAAGTTGGGCCTGGCACGTGAAGCGGCAGTGGCGGCCCATCAGATGCAGGCTCACGATCTGGCTAGCCTTCAACTGCAGGTTGCCGAGCAAACACGGCAATACTTTGGGCAGTGGTACTGGGTGGATCAGGCGCTGGCCATCAATGCCGCCAACCAGGCGCTGCTGGGCGAGCTGAGTGCGGTGGCGACACAGCGCTATGCCAGCGGACAGGGCACCCAGCAAGCGGTGTTGCAGGCCGAGTTGCGGCAGGCCAACCTGCAACGCGAAAACCTCCAGTTGGAGCAACGCAAGCACAGCGTTCAGGCTGCCATCAACGCCTTGCGTGATCGGCCCTTCGATGCCCCACTTGCGGCCCCGCAGCCGTGGCTCGAGCCGCCGGCCCTGCCGCCGCTGGCTGCCCTGGTGGCCAGCGCTCAGCGGCATCAGCCAGCGCTCAAAGCCCTGGGTGCGCGCGAGCAGCAATCACGCCAGCAGCTTGCGCTGGCGCAGCGCGACAGCTTGCCGGATCTACGCCTGAATCTGGCTCATGTGGGCACCATGGATCCGGCGGAGAAACGTTTGCAGGCCGGCATCAGCCTCAACCTGCCGCTCAACTTCGCGCGCCGACGTCATCAGGTCGATGCGGCCGAAGCTCAGATCCAGCAGGCGCGCTGGGCTCAGCGTGATGTGGCCGCGCAACTTGCGGCCGCGGTGGCCCAGGCCTACAGCCAGGTGCAGCAGGCGCGCCAAACCATCGCCCTGTATCAATCCGATCTGTTGCCGTTGGCGGAGCAGAACTTGAGTGCAGCGCGCGCAGACTGGCGTAGCGGCGCGGGTGATTTTCAAGCCGTGATCGACGCCGAACAGCAGCTGCTGGCCACCCGGTTGGGTATCCAGCGCGCCCGCGTTGATGAATGGTCGGCACGCGCCACGCTGGCGCGCCAGGTGGCCGATCCCGATCTGAATCTGTTTGAGGAGACTCAGCCATGAGTTTGCGTCATGTGATGGCCGCTTTGGTCTTGTTGTTGGTGGGCGCAGGTGCGGGTTTGTGGTTCGGCGCTGCGCCGCAGAACTCGGCGGCAGCTGAGGGCGACGGGCCGTGTGCTGGCGGGACGCAGCCTGTGCACTGGGCTGCGCCGATGGATCCGAGTTATCAGCGCAAGGCCCCGGGCAAGTCTCCCATGGGCATGGATCTGGTCCCGGTGTGCGCCGAGGGCGGCTCTGGCGGTGGTGTGGATGTCCGCATCGATGCCCATGTGGTCAACAATCTTGGCCTGCGAACGGGTGTGGTCGAGCGCGGCGCGCTGCCGCGTGATATCGCGGCTGTCGGCGTTGTGAGTTACGACGAAAACAGTTTTCAGATGATTCACGCCCGGGCCGAGGGCTGGCTGGAAAATCTGGCTGTGGAAAGTGAAGGCGCACGGGTTGAGCACGATCAGGCGCTGTACGCCCTGTTTTCGCCTAAGCTGGTGGCCGCGGAGCAGGAATATCTGAGCGCCGGTCGATCACAACGTCCGGCGTTGGTCGCGGCGGCCGCCGAGCGTCTGCTGGCCTTGGGTTACAGCCGCGAGCAGATTGCCGCACTTGAGCGTCGCGGTACCCCGGACAAGCATCTGCTGCGCCGTGCGCAAAGTGATGCGGTGGTGTCCATGCTGGGGGTGCGTGACGGACAGTTTGTCTCGCCCGGGACTCACATGATGACGCTGGCCAGCCTCAACACGGTGTGGGTGCTGGTGGACGTGATGGAACGTGATGCCGCCCATTTGCGCCCGGGGCTTGAAGCCAGCGCGCAGTTTGATGCGTGGCCGGGGCGGCGCTGGCAGGGGCGGGTCGAGCATGTTTACCCGAGTCTCGATGCGCTCACACGCACGCTGCGTGTGCGGCTGGTTTTTGACAACAGCGATGGCGCATTACGGCCCAACATGTTTGCCCGTGCGACCATCCATGCCGAGCCACTGGCCGATGTGCTCAGCGTGCCGGCCGCAGCGGTGATCCGCAGCGGCCAGGGGCAACGCGTCGTGCGGCGTATCGAGGCCGGCGGCTTCGATGTTGTGCCGGTCCGCACCGGCGTGCAGGCCGGTGATCGCGTGCATGTGCTCGACGGTCTGCAGGCGGGCGATGAAGTGGTGGTGTCGGGGCAGTTCCTGATCGACTCGGAGGCCAATCTGGATGCCGAGGCCTTGCGCTTGAAAGCGGCCCATCCGCAGGGGCGTACGCGCGCGGTGATCAGCGCGCTGGATGCCGCGGCGCGCAGCATCACCCTGCGCCACGAGGCGATCCAGCCGATGGGTGAGCAAGGGCTGTCGATGCCGGGCATGACCATGCCGTTCGAGCTGGCGGTTGATGCCGACGGTTTTGAGCCGGGTGACCGGGTTGAGGTGGTGGTGCGCCAGCCCGGCCCCGGGCGTTTTGAGGTGGTGCAGCTGGACGCGTTGGCGGACCAGCCCCATGCCGGACATGATCACGCGGCCATGCATGGCAATGCGGCGTCCGTTGAGCGGGGCGAGCTGACCCGTGGCCGGGTGGTGTCCATCGAGCCGCAGCGGCGGCGTGTGACGCTGCAGCATGAGGCGATTGAATCGGTCGGTATGGCGGCCATGACCATGCCCTTCGTCTGGGCTCCGGCGCTGCCCATTGCGGACCTTGAGCCGGGCGATGAGGTGCGCTTCAGCATCGACCCCGAGACCATGCAGATCGACCATCTGGAGCTGGCGCCATGATTGCGCGCATCATCGACTGGTCGGTGCACAACCGGCCGCTGGTGTTGCTGGCCACCCTGTTTCTGGTTGCGGCCGGGCTGCTGGCGCTCAAGGACACGGCAGTGGATGCCATTCCGGATCTGTCCGATGTGCAGGTCATCATTCGTACTCCGTTTGCCGGGCAGGCACCGCGGGTGGTCGAGGAGCAGGTCACCTATCCCTTGTCCACGGCCATGCTGGCGGTGCCCGGGGCCGCGTCGGTGCGGGGCTATTCGTTCTTCGGGGATTCCTACGTGTACATCCTGTTCGAGGACGGCACGGATCCCTACTGGGCGCGCTCACGGGTGCTGGAATCGCTGTCCCAGGTGGCGCCCAATCTGCCGGATGCGGCGCGCCCCGCGTTGGGCCCGGATGCCACCGGGGTGGGCTGGGTTTACGAGTACGCCCTGGTTGACCGCAGCGGGCAGCATGATCTGTCGCAGCTGACTTCCTTGCAGAACTGGTTTCTGAAGTACGAACTGCAGACGGTTGAAGGGGTGGCTGAAGTGGCCACCGTGGGCGGTATGGTGCGGCAGTATCAGGTGGTGGTGGACCCCGATCGCCTGCGTGCGCTGAACATGCCTCTGGCACAGGTGCGCAAAGCCATTCAGTCTGCCAATCAGGAGGCCGGCGGCGCCGTGGTGGAAATGGCGGAGGCCGAATACATGGTGCGCGCCACCGGCTATCTGCGCGGTGTTGACGATCTCAAAGCGATACCGCTGCGCAGCACGGCCGATGGCGTGGTGGTGAGTCTGGCCGATGTGGCCGAGATCCAGATCGGGCCTCAGCTCAGGCGTGGTATCGCCGAGCTCAACGGTCAGGGTGAGGTGGTTGGCGGAATCATCGTGATGCGTTACGGCGGCAACGCGCAGGCCACCATCGAGCGGGTCAAGCACAAGCTTGAACAGCTCAGTTCGAGCCTGCCTGACGGGGTGCAAGTGGTGCCGGTGTATGACCGCTCCGAGCTGATCGGGCGGGCGGTCGACAATCTGTATCGCACCTTGCTGGAAGAATTTCTGGTGGTGGCCCTGGTCTGCGCGGTGTTCCTGTTCCACCTGCGTTCGGCCCTGGTCGCCATTGTCAGCCTGCCGGTGGGCATTCTGGTCGCGTTTCTGATCATGCGCTGGCAGGGGCTCAACGCCAACATTATGTCGCTGGGCGGCATTGCCATTGCCATTGGTGCGATGGTCGATGCGGCCATCGTGATGATCGAGAACCTGCACAAGCACATGGAGCGAAAAGACGATGCGCGCACGCACTGGCAGCGCGTGGTCGAGGCCTCCAGCGAGGTTGGGCCGCCGCTGTTCTTTTCCCTGCTCATCATCACCCTGAGCTTTCTTCCGGTGTTCACGTTGGAAGCGCAGGAGGGGCGTCTTTTCACACCGCTGGCCTACACCAAAACCTATGCCATGGCAGTCTCGGCAGGCTTGGCCATCACCTTGGTGCCGGTGCTCATGGGTTATTTCGTGCGCGGACGCATACGCGCGGAACAGGACAACCCGATCAACCGCATCCTGATGAGGCTCTACACCCCGGTGATTCGGACGTTGCTGCGGGCGCCATGGCTGGTGGTTGGCGGCGGGGCGCTGGCCGTGCTGGCCACGCTGTACCCGGCCACCCGGCTGGGTTCGGAGTTCATGCCACCGCTGGATGAGGGTGACTGGATGTACATGCCCACCACCCGCCCTGGCATCTCGATTGGCAAGGCCCGCCAGGTGCTGCAGCAGACCGACAAGTTGATCAAATCGGTGCCGGAGGTGGATACCGTGTTCGGCAAAATCGGGCGTGCCGAGACCGCCACGGATCCGGCGCCGCTGACCATGATCGAGACCACCATCACCTTCAAACCGCAGAGTGAATGGCGCGAAGGCATGACCCTGCAGGACATCCGTGAGGAGATCAAACAGCGGGTTCAGTTGCCGGGGGTGACCAACGCCTGGGTGATGCCGATCAAGACCCGCATCGACATGCTCGCGACCGGTATCAAAACGCCGGTCGGTATCAAGATCGGTGGATCCGACCTGGCCCAGATTCAGGCTATTGGCCGTTCGTTGGAGGCCCTGCTGCCGCAGTTGCCGGGCACTGCCAGCGTGTACGCCGAACGCGTTGCTGGCGGGCGCTACATCACGGTGGATATCGATCGCCAGCGGGCTGGTCGTCTGGGCCTCAATATCGATGATGTGCAAGCCGTGGTGCGTAGCGCGATCGGTGGCATGAATGTGACGCAGACGGTGGAAGGTCTGGAGCGCTATCCGGTGAATCTGCGTTACCCGCAGAGCCTGCGCGATTCGGTGCAGGCAATAGACGCCTTGCCGATCGTGACGCCGGGCGGGGCACAGGTCGCGCTGGGTGATGTGGCCGAGGTGCGGGTGGAGGATGGCCCGCCGATGATCAAGAGCGAGAATGCCCGTCTGTCAGGCTGGGTTTTTGTCGACATCCAGGGCCGTGATGTGGGCTCCTACGTGCGCGAAGCTCAGGC